>JBBRGB010000046.1:0-16818 GCA_038241095.1 Phycisphaerales bacterium | reverse complement strand
AACAGTGTCTTTAGCATCAATTTCCTCTTTTACGAACTCACCAAAACCAACCGAGACGAAGCCCTGTCGGTACGGGTCAGCGGCGGCACCGATAGTAATACGGTCTCGATCGACGTCACACTTGCCAACGGCGTCATCAATGCCTCGGGGGTCGATCCCAGCGCCACCACTTATAGCCTCGATACGCTCTACGCCTTGGACATCGTGGGCAACGAGTCCGGTTCCACCGTCAATTACGCCGGTGGCAACAGCGTAGCCCACAACACCTATGACGTGTTCCTGACCAACGCGGCGGGCGTCACCACCCTCGCGCTGGATGATGTGGCTTTCCGCTACACAGGTCAAAATCTCGATTCCTTCCTCCTCCAAGTTTTTAACGCCAATCGGCAAGTGCTTTATTACGACAACATCACCATCACCGACGACCAAGCCGTGGTGCTGGGGGTCACTTCCATTCCCGAACCGATTTCGCTGGCGCTGCTGGGCGTCGGCGGGATGTTGATCCTCGGCCAGCGTCGCAGGCGGTGAACGGCCCAAGCGTTACGAGGTTCAAAGCCGCCGTCGCGCGGGCGAGTGTCCGTGACTTGGTCACGGCGTGTGCTTGGTCGCAGTGAGAGGAGTTGGAATCGAGGTCTTGCCATGAAACATCGCACGCAACAAAGCGCGTTTACCCTCATCGAACTGCTGGTGGTCATCAGCATCATCGCGTTGCTCATCGCCATGCTGCTCCCCGCCTTGGGATCGGCACGGGAAGCAGCGCGGGCCTCGGCTTGTCTGAGCAACCTGCGGCAGATCAACCTCGCCCACGCCACCTACGCCTCGACCTACAAAGGCCAGGTGCCCATCGGCGTGATGTACGACCGCCGGGAGTGGGGCTATTGGGTTTGGTCCGCCAACCGGCCCGGGGCGTGGGGGGCCTTGGTGCTCGAAGGCCTGGTCACCGACCCGCGCATGCTCTATTGCCCGGCCAGGCAGAACCCCGATACCCACATGTTCGACACGCCCAACAACGTCTGGCGCAAGCAGGCCACCGGCGGCGGTTCGGTCCGCGCAGGCTATGACACCCGCCCCGAACGACTCTGGAGCGACAGCGGCAACGGCTACCCCATCGCCGGCTTCACCGGCGGAGGGGGCAAGAACGTCCCCTTGGCCAACATCGATGACCTGACTTTCAAGGCCACCGTCGGCGACCTGATCCACTTTGATCCCATCCATTCCGGTGGGCAAGGCAACAATTTCGCCTATGGGGACGGTTCGGCCAAGGGCGTGACCTTCGATCAGTACAAAACTAACTTCGATCTCGCCAAAGCCGGCGACGCCAACAAGTGGCTCAGGCCCACGCCCTACAACTGGAGTTCCGGCAGTTGGGGGACCGTGAATCAGACCGGCGTCTGGGCGGACCTCGACCTGCGGTCGGGTTACTGACCATCAGAGCCGCAGTGCGTAAGCACACGGTGCTTCGTCAGAACCGTCGTGCTCAAGCACGCGGTGGATGAAGCAAGGATATATCTTCACACAGGGTCAGGGCCGTTCAATCCAATGTGAGTAACGGCTGTGATGGAATCCTGCCGCATCGATCTATCCTTTCGATAAGTAGCTCGGCCGCAAACTCACAAAGCTTACGGCAACCCCCGCCCGCGAAACCGGCGGGGCGGTGCATCATGTCTCAGACGAGACGCCGCGTGCTTGCGTGCCACGGCTCTGACGTACCATTAAGGCACAACTCCCGGCGGGGAATTACACTACATGACGATGGCAACGCGAAAGATCGGCTTTGGTGCGGCGGGACTGCTGGCGATGAGCCTCATGGGGGCATTGCCCGTGGCGGTGATGCCTTTATCACAGGCCCAAACCGCCACGATCACTTCCGCCGTGGCGACCCCCGATGAGGCCACCACGCAGACTGCCGTGTTCCTTCTCCAAACCGCCGTCTCCCCCCAGCGCAACGGCCAGCACAACATCCTCCTGCGTTCACTGCGACAACTTCACGACCCCACCCTCGCGCCGCTCTTTGCCCACTTAATGTCGCAGTCCAGTCCGTCGCTGCAAATCCACGGCTTCCTCGGCGCTGCCGAGAGCGACCCCAAGGGCCAACTCAATCTGACCCACTTGGCGACGGTCAAAGACCCGCGACTTCAAGCCGAGATGCTCAGTGCCGCGTTGGACACCGATCTGCTGTCGGTGGATCAGGCCAAGGCGGCGATCACCTGGCCGGACTTGGATGTGACGGTGCGACTGCTGGTGGCGGTGCGATTGACGCAGGCCGGGGCCTTTGACGACCGCGCCTTGCCGCTCAAGGCCACGACCGATGAGAACCCCGCGCGGCGAGGTTTGGCCGGGCTGACGCTGCTGCAATTGGACGACCCCGAAGGCTTGAAAACCCTTGCCGCCTTGGACGCCGGCAACGACCCGCGACGTGATGAGGTGCGGGAAATGGTGCTGCAAACGGCCTTGCGCTTCGAGTTCGACAAGGTCGGCCCGTGGGCTTTAACCGTGTCGCAACAACCCAACGTCAACTCGCGCGTGGGTCTGCTGGCGCTGCGGGCGGCCTTGCGTTTCGGTGTGCCCGGCGCCGCGGCGCAGTGGCGACGCATGTACGAGGCCGACGCCGACTTGTCACAACGCACGCGCTTGGGATTCATCGCGCTGAACCTCGCCAACTGGCTGCAACCAGACATTTTCGCGCCGTTGGAAAAGAGTGACGATGCGACGTTGAAACAGATCGGCGTCACCGGCCGGGCCATCGCCGCCAAGGGTGATGCCGCCCCCGCCATTGGACAACTCATCGCCCTGCAACATCCCGTCGCCAGCGCCTGGGCCTTGGCTTTCGCCCGTCGCACGCAAGACCTGCCCGCTGCGAAAGCGGCGGCACTGGCGGTCATTGATGTCTTCCCCGGCCCGGCCCGCAACCAGGCGCAGCGCTTCGACGACGCCAACAACGCCACGCAACTGCTCTACGACCGCGATCCCAAAGCCGCCATCGCCGAACTGCAAAAACGCCTGACCGATCCCAAGACCGACGACCTGCAACGTCAGGCGATGCTGCTGGGACTCCTGCGCGTGACCCAAGGCAGTCCGCAAGATGTCATCGCCGGCCTGCCCGCTTTTGCCAACCCCGGCGTGCAGGGCTTGGCGCTGCTCTTGCGGGCCAAGAACGGGGCCGACCTCACGGCAAAGGAACTCGATGATCTGGCGCTATTAGTGCGCGGCGGCGGCGGCCTGCCCGATGCCCTGCGCCTACAAGCCGCTTGGAACTACCTTCGTCGCACCGGTCAGATGCAAGTGGCCTTGACCGAAGTTTTGCGAAAGCAATGAAATCAGTCTTGAGGGATGAGTCTTGAGTCTTGAGACTTTCATGCCCCGGACAATCGAACTTCAAGATCGCAAAACACAAGCCTCAAGACTCAAGACTCAAGACTCAAGACTTCCGAACCGCCCATGCAAAAGCGTCATTACCCCAGCGATCAGCCCATGAGCGTCATTCCCCTGAGCATGCCCGACATCACCGATGCGGACATCGAATCGGTGGCGGCGACGATGCGTTCGGGTCGGCTCTCCGTCGGGCCGCGACAGTGCCGCTTCGAGGAAATGATCGCCGAGCGCGCCGGTCGCCGACTCGGCGTGGCGGTCAGCTCCGGCACCGCGGGCCTGCACCTAGTCCTGCTGGCGCTGGGCATCGGCCCCGGTGATGAGGTCATCACCACGCCCTTCTCCTTCGTCGCCAGCGCCAACTGCATTCTTTACGTTGGTGCCACACCGGTCTTCGTGGACATCGACCCCCGCAGCTTGAACATGGAACCCGACAAGGTGCGGGCCGCCATCACTCCGCGCACCAAGGCCATTCTCGCCGTTGAAACCTTCGGCAACGCCTGCCATTTAGAAAAGCTGGGCCAAATCGCCAACCAATACGAAATCCCCTTAATCGAAGATTGCTGCGAAGCCTTGGGCGGCAAGCATGAGAAAAAACGCTGCGGTGGTTTTGGCCGGGCGGGCGTGTTCGCCTTCTATCCCAACAAGCAAATCACCACCGGCGAAGGGGGCGTCATCGTCACTGATGACGACAAGCTCGCCGACCTCTGCCGGTCAATGCGAAACCAAGGCAGGCCCGTCGAACCCAACCCGCACGAACTCGCCTGCACCAACACCAGCGGTTCCTTCCTGACCCACGAGCGGCTGGGCTACAACTACCGCATGTCGGAAATCGCCGCGGCCCTGGGCATTTCGCAGATGGATCGCTTGGACGAAACGCTCGAACGCCGACGTCGCGTGGCGGCGATGTACATGCGGCGACTCATGGATTGGGAAGACCTCATCCTGCCCACCGTCGATTCCCACGATGACATGAGTTGGTTCGTCTTCGTCGTGCGACTGGCGGATTTGTGGGGCCAGGTGGAACGCGACCGCATCATCATGGGCCTGCGTCGCCACGACATCGGCGCGGCCAACTATTTCCCCTGCATCCACCTCCAACCCTACATGCGCGAGATGTTCGGATTCAACAAGGGCCTCTGCCCCATCGCCGAGTCGGTGAGTCAGCGCACCATCGCCCTGCCGTTCTTTAACCGCATGGACGAAACGCAGGTGGAGTTGGTCTGCCACACGCTCAAGGTGATGCTCGACCGCGAGAAATTGCTCAAGCGGTGAAGCCCACTTGACGCGGCGCGCGGCGACTCGCAGCGTGATCCTTGGGCTTACTGAAAATCGTAAACCTGCACCCGCTTCCAGTGCGGCTTGAAGCGTTTGATGAACTCCAAGTGCAGCGGGTGGGTCTGATAGACATCGTGGGCCGCGGCATCGTCAAGCACCACGCACAGGCCCACGGCATAGCTGTTATCGACGACCTCGCGCGGGGTCATGGCGGGCGGGCCGGCCCAGATGTGCCGCACGCCGGGAATGTCGCCCAGCAATTCCAAACAGCCATCGCGCAATTGACCGGCCACCGCGGGATCGGTGCCGTCCTGGAGCCAGAAGAAAACCATGTGGGTGAACATCGTGATTGCCTCGCGTTAGAAGGACACGGCGAGGCATCATGATAACGGTGTGACGGTGTGATTGCCGTCGCTCACGCCACCATAGCTTGGGCTTCAAAGCGGATGCCGATGTGGGTGCCGGTGTCTTGCCGTTGGCAGCGCACCACGCGGCCGATTCGGTCAAAGCCACGTTCCGGGCCGTGGGGCGGGAAGAGCAACGTCACCATCGTGCCCTCCTCCATCGTGTCCTGCGACAAAGCGCCGGCACCGGTGTCGGAGAGGTCCAGCAGTTGCAGCGAGCAGATGCCCGTGGGCCCGCCGGGCTGTTGCGCGCGGCGCACGGCCGTGACGCGGGCCGCCAAGCCATGGCGCTCGGAGCGGCGGCGGTCAAACCGCAGACTCTCTTCCTGCGAAGTGGGTTCGGGTTGCACAAGACGAAGCGAAGGGTTCACTGGCATCATGCGGCTCCTGACATAGTCCCCGGGGTTGCAGACGTTCGAGGCGTTATGATCCTCACTGATGACATCGGCCATACAGACCGCAAGGTTTACCTTGAGGATTCAATCACATGGAAAGTGACGGCAACAAAATTGGAAAAGGGCGATTTCACGGGGCAATGGTGAGCCTGGTTGGTGCCGGGCCCGGCGATTGCGGTCTGATAACGGTGGCGGGGTTGGCGCGATTGCGCGCCGCCCGCGTGGTCATCTACGACGCCTTGGCCAATCCGCAACTGCTGCGCGAAGCGCCCGTTGATGCCGAGTTAATTGATGTGGGCAAGCGGGCCGGGGAACACAAACTCACGCAGGATCAGACCAACGCGCTGTTGGTGGCAAAGGCGCGGCAATGCCTGGCGGCGGCGAATGACGCGGACGCACATGATGATGACAGCGCCGAAAACAATCGCGGCGGTGTGGTGCGGCTCAAGGGCGGCGACCCGTATCTCTTTGGTCGGGGAGCGGAGGAAGCGGCATATCTCGCGCGGCACGGCATCGCCTGCGAAGTCATCCCCGGTGTCACCGCCGGCATCGCGGCCCCGGCATGGGCGGGCATCCCCGTCACCCATCGCAACCTCGCCAGCAGTGTCACCTTCGTCACCGGCCACGAAAATCCCGACAAGCCCGACACGGCCGTCAATTTTGCCGCGCTGGCTTCCTTGATCGCATCCGGCGGGACGGTCTGCTTCTACATGGGCATCGGCCGGCTTGCTCAAATCGTCGAATCCCTGGCGGCGCAAGGCCTGCCACTTTCGACCCCCGCGGCGGTGGTGCAGTGGGGCACGTTACCGCGACAGCGTTGCGTGCGTTCGACCTTGGAAAAGCTCGCCGCCGATGTGCATGACGCGGGCTTGGGTTCACCGGCGATTATCGTCGTCGGCGCGGTGGCGGGCATTGAGGAACCGGGGCTGGACTATTTCATGGCGCGGCCTTTGCGTGGGCAACGCGTGCTGGTGACCCGCAGCCGCACGCAGGCTTCCGAGTTGCGCGGCAAGTTGGAAACACTTGGTGCCGAGGTGATCGAAGCCCCAACCATCGAAATCGCCCCGGCTGATGGAGAGGCGTTGGGCAAGGTCGATGCCGCGTTGCGACGACTCGGCGAGTTCGCTTGGCTGGGGTTGACTTCTGTCAATGCGGTCGAGGCATTGTCACGACGACTCGAAGCGTTGCGACTCGACGCCCGGGCACTGGTGAACGTGCGCTTGGCGGTGGTGGGCACAGCCACGGCGACGGCGCTGTGGGCGAACCTGCGTTTGCGGGCCGACTTGGTTTCACCCGCCGCCACCGGCGAAGCGCTGGCACAACAGATGATCGACATGGGTCAAGTCGCGGGGAAGAAGGTGCTGTTGCTGCGGGCCGACCTTGCTGGCGATGAGATGCCCGCGCTGTTGCGACAGGCCGGCGCGGAGGTGTGTGACCTTGCGATTTACCGCACCCGCCCCGCCGCCGCCCTGCCCGCCGAGGCCCGCCAAGCCTTGGCCGATGGCGAGATCGACTGGGTGACTTTCACCAGCGCTTCGACGGCGCGCAATTTGGTGGCGTTGTTGCGCGACGATGCCGAAGCCTTGGCCGCGTTGCGAAACTGCCGCCGCGCTTCCATCGGCCCCACCACCAGTCAGGCCTTGCACGATCTCGATTTGCCGCCCACTGTCGAGGCCCCCGTCCCCACCCTCGACGCCTTGGTCAATGCCCTCCTCCTCGTTTAGCCGCGGAGCGAAGCGGAGCGATCACCGGCTAAACTCTCAATACTCAACCCTCCACTCAAAAAGGAACCCCCACATGGCCAAGCCCATCTACGACGGCACCGAAGCCAAACAAGCCGCCTTACTCGACTTGATCGAAGTCGTCAGCGGCGCCATCGTCAGCAAGCCCC
Source organism: Phycisphaerales bacterium (assembly GCA_038241095.1). Lineage (GTDB taxonomy): Bacteria > Planctomycetota > Phycisphaerae > Phycisphaerales > Phycisphaeraceae > JBBDMX01. Next base: position 9,481 of record JBBRGB010000046.1, on the reverse strand, counting down.
TGCTGGACACCGGCCCAGTGAAACTCGTGCTCTTCGGCATGGACGCGGGCCAGGAAATCACCCCGCACTCCGCGCCTTTCACCGCCACGATTCAAACCCTCGCCGGCCACCTGAAAGTCAGCGTTGGCGCTGCGTCGTTTGATCTCCACACCGGCGACCATCTCGTGCTGCCGGCCAACGTGCCCCACGGCATCGTCTCAGTTCAAGCCGCCAAGTTTCTCCTGACGATGGCCAAGGGAGCGTAAGCCAGCCTGAAAGGATAAGTCATGTCCAAATGCCTGACCGTGTTGGTTGTGTTGTCGCTTTGCCTGCCACGCTTGGCGCTGTCCGTGGAAACCGCGCCGGCGCAAGAGGCGATAAGCATGAAGTCAGTCGAAGCGGTCATGGCCGCGCATCCCCGCCTGCTCTTTGGCCCCGATGATCTGCCCCGCCTGCGCGCTTTTGCCAAAAGCCCGCAAGCCCAGCCCTTCATGAAACTGCTGCTGGATTACCTCCCCAGTTGCAACCCCCCTGCCGAGAATTCAGCCGCTTGGACAAAACCACCGTTTCTCACCGATGCCACCGATGGCCAACGCCGAGGCTACTGGCAACTGCCCACCGTCGCGCTGCATTACGTCCTGACCGGCGATAAACGCTCGCTGCAACGTGCCGCCGCCTTCATGCAACTGCTCCTCGAACTGGAGCATTGGGAAACGGGTGACGAAACCGACAGTGGCATGAGTGCCGCCAACATCATGATCGGCGCGGCCTTGGCCTACGACTGGCTCTATCACGACCTCGACCCCAACTTCCGCGAAGCCTTCCGCAAGAAGCTCTGGCGTCAAGCCAAAGCTATGTACCGCGGTGGGCACTTGAAGCAAAACCCCGGCACGCACTACTGGCAGAACGACCCGGCCAACAACCACCGCTGGCACCGTGACGCGGGCTTGGCGCTGTGCGTGCTTGCAGCCTACACCGGCGCGGCCGAGGAACGCGAGTTGTTACAACAGACCGTCGACGAACTCGCCTACATCGCCAAGTGGCTCCCCGAAGATGGCACCAGTCACGAAGGCCCAACCTACGCCATCTTCGGCAACTCGCACCTGTTGCTGGCCATGCAGGCCGGCGACCGCTGCCTGGGCACCACGCATCTTCAGCAACCGTTTTTCAAGAACGCCGGGCCGTTCCTCACCCAATCGCTGACACCCGATGCCAAGACGCTGTTTCCCTTTGGCGATTCGGGCGGCGGGTCGCTCTCTTCCTACGCCTTTTTCCTCTACAAAACCGCAGCCACGCATCAACAAAAAGATGTGTACGCCATCCTCGACGCGGCGGTGAAACGAAATCCCAAAGAGTTCGTCGTCACCGCCTGGATGCCGCTGATCTGGTACGACCCCACGCTGGCGGCTGAGGCAACGGGCGACGAGTTGGCGGGCGTGCCCACACGATCATTCTTCGACGATCTGGGCCTCGTGTATCTGCGCGACGGTTGGCGGACAGACAGCGCCGCGGCCATGTTCAAGTGCGGACCCTTCGGCGGCAAAACCCTCAACACCTTCCGCAACGACAACAACTTCAGCTACATCAACGTCGCCCACGATGACCCCGATGCCAACAGTTTCATCCTCTGGAAAAACGGCGGTTTCCTGGCGGAAACGGATCGCTACTCCAAACAGAAACAGTCCTCGCACCACAACACCATCCTCATCAACGGCCTGGGCCAGATGGCTGCGGGCAGGCCCGAAGGTGGCGTGTGGTCGCAACCGGCCAAGGGCAATGTGGACATGAACCGCATGGCCTACATCACCGCTTACAAGGAGGTCGGCGAAGTGGTGATGATCGAAGGTGAAGCGGCCGGTTCCTACCTGGCGATCAACGACCGCAAGACCAAAATCGCACGCCCGGCCTTGGATCGCTTTCGTCGCACGTTGCTCTGGGTGGAGGGGAAATATGTGCTGGTGCTCGATGACATTCGTTCGCCTTCGACGGTGGAAGTGACGTGGTTGATGCAAGGGCCGGGGCTGGTGGAGGTGAACGCCAAGGCGGGGATCTACCGCTTGGAACGGGGCAAGGAGGCATGTCGGTTCATGGTGGTGGCCGATGCCGCCTTGCGCGGGGAGATCGTGGCGGGTGATGCCGACCATCGCGGCAAGCCTCTGGGTTGGAAACAACTGCGTTTGAAGGCGGACACCAAGACCGTGCGTGTCGCCAGTGTGTATGAGCTTTGGAACAAGGGGCAAGACCTGCGCGTCACCTTGCGCGTGGACGATGGCCAGCGTGCCACGGTGCAAGTTCTCGGCGCGGGGCTTGATGACACCTGGCAGTGGCAAGCGGCGCGTGATGCCAACACCGCCTCGATCCTGCAAGGCCAACGCGCCGGCAAGACTTTCGCCAGTTTTGAACCCTGACCCGCATCGTCGGAGCCGAGGGGCGTAAGCCCCCGGTCGGACGCGCAATGAGCTACGCAGACGCGGGGACGTTCGACCGAGGGCTTACGCCCTTCGGCTCAGACAAGCAAGCGCGAAAGAAAAACCCCGCGGAGTGTCATCCGCGGGGTGCGAGTGCGATGTTGGAATCATCGACGCTTTACCGTTGCAGCAGCGCCAGCACGCTCTGGGCCGTGCTGTTGGCCGTCGCCAGCACCGAGGTGCCGGCCTGCTGGAGAATCTGCGCTCGTGTCAACTTGGCGGTCTCGACGGCGAAGTCGGTGTCGCGGATCTGGCTTTCACTGGCGGTGAGATTTTCCAAGGCGATCTGCTGGCTGCGGATCGAGGTTTGCAGCGTATTGCGCTCAAAAGCGCCCAACCGGCCACGCAAAACCGCGATCTGCTGACTGGCGACGTCGATAATCTCCGAGGCCTCCCGCGCGTTGCCCGCCAGGAGGCTGTTGGCCCCGCCGGCGGAAATCGAGTTCAGGAACCCGATGGTCTCGTTGCCCAGCCGCGAGGCGGTGACGGCCTGAATACCCACACCCACCTGTTGCTGACTGTTGACAGTCGGGCCGATCTGATACCGCGCCCCGCCGCCGGTGATGGTAAAGCTGTACGTGCCCAGCGTGGTGGCGGAGGTCTGCGTGAGGTTCAACTCGATGTTGAGCACCGAGGAATGCAGGCCCACCTTGGTTCCATCGCCCAAGGCCAAGTTGCCGTTGATCAGTGCCAGCACATCCTCGCCCGTGTCCCTGCCCTTGGCGGTGGCCACGCCCTTGGTGCCGTAGGTGGCGAAGAACGCGCCCTTGTCCACCTTGCGGACGCTGACAAAGGAGTTGGAGCCGTAGTCCTGGCTGGTGATCACCAAGCCGGAGGTCTGGTTGGTGGCGCTGACGAGGTTGGCCGTCACGCCGGTGGCATCGCTTACCTGGTTGACGGCGAAGGCCACCGCCGAGAGCGATGTGCCGCTGGCGAAGGTGAAAGCCTGCGTTCCCTTGACGCCCTGCACTTCAAAGGTGACGCTCGAAAGCAACTGGCCCAAGGGCGTCAAGGCCGAGTAGGTCGAGAGGAAGAGCGATCCCTTCTCAGCGCTGTTGAGCACTTCGACGTTGACGGGGATGGTCGTGGCGGTGCCGAAGTTAGCGCCGAAGACCTTGACGTCTTGGATCTGCGTCTGGTTGACGCCGGTGGTGATGAAGTCCAGCGACCCGTTTAACAGCTTCAATCCAGCGAAGCTGGTGGTGTTGCTGATGCGGGTGATGCTCTCCACGGCCGAGTCGATCTGAAGCTGGTTGGCTTCGATTTCAGCGCGGGAGAAAGCGCCTGTGTTGGCGGCTTCGACCGCCAGGGCCTTGATCGAGTTGAGCAGGGTCGAGACTTCCTGCAAGGCCGCCTCGGTGGTGGCGATGACGTTGCTGGCGCGTTCAGCGTTGCTGATGGCCTGGGTGATGCCGCCGATTTCGCTCCGCAGCCGTTCACTGACGATCAGCCCGGCGGGGTTGTCCGCCCCGCGGTTGATCTGCAGGCCCGTGCTGAGGCGTTCCAGCCGAGTCTTGAGGTCGGCGTTGGAGCGGCCAAGGTTGTGTTGCGCGACGAGTGCCGAAACATTGGTGTTGATGCGTGACATTGACAATCCTCCGTGATTGTCTGGGGTGAATCGAAACCCATCGGGGTGGCGCCGTTCCGTGGCGGCTTTCTATTTCCCGTTGGGGCGGGCTTGGAGGAGCCCTCGAATCGCATCGGCAACAAGCCGGTGCGAACAGTCAAGCCATCTATCTACATCCGCGTTGCCGCCCGACGCGCCTGGCCGTTGACGCGGCCCAAAGCGACGCCGGCAAGCCGACGCAGGTTGTTGTCCGCCAAGCGTAAATCCTCCACACCGATGCGACTGGCCGCGGTATTCTCCAGTCGAATCGAGTCGTACACCTCTTTGCGATGCACCTGAACGTCCCGCGGGGCGGCGATTCCCAATCGCACACGGTCGCCCCGCACATCCACAATCGTTATTTCGATGTCATCGTTGATGACGATCGTCTCATCTCGGTTTCTTGAAAGTACCAGCATTGCGTCGGCTCCTTCCTTGGGCCTTGCTTTTTTATTTCGCCGGAATCACGGTTCAAACTCAATCCGATCTTCCGGCTTCCACGCCGCGGCGCTTCCTTGCGCCGCACGATAGTTCCTTGCCGTCGTGGCCCGCTTACGCAGGCACCGCTTCGACGCTCGGCGAAATCTCCACCAGCGGAACCCGCGGGTGATACTGCCGATCCGACAACACCAACTGCTCGCCCGTCCGCTTGTTGACATCCACCACCAGCGGCCCCTGCAAATTGCCCGTCAGCGTGTTGCCATGCCGATTGACGATCACAAACACCTGCGCTTCATCGAGACTGTTCAAGCCCATCTCACGCACCTGTTCGATTTTCACCGGCACGCGGTAGGTGGGCACGAAGTTGGCCGGGTCGGTGACGATGAACGCCAGCGTCGGCTCATCGATGCACTGAAGCCAGTAGAACGAACTCTCGGCATTGGGTTGCAACAGCACATAGCGAACCTGTGCCGGGAACCCGAGGATGCCCTTGGAAAAGTGGATGATGCGACGGTCGTCGATCTCCACTTTTCCAAACCGTGAGGTGTTGACCAACATGTTTGCATTCCTTGCTCGGCCAATTCTTCCTGAGATTACGCCCGGCGTTTTCGTTATCCGGGTCAACGGCATCCTGCCGTCGATTGCCGCCCTGATCGTCCGCCGGCCGAGGCCAGACGGGGCGGCGCAAGCTTTGCGCTCTCTAGCGCAAGAAGTCCAGTAGTGAAAGCTGCAGGTTTTGCGCCCCGACCTGCAACGACGCCTGGAGTTGCTGCTGCAACAATGCGTATTGCGAGATCATGGTGGCGAGGTCGGTGTCCTGAAGCTGGCTTAACATCGTTTTTTCCGTGATTTTCAAGTCTTCAGAGCGACTTTGCTGCGATTGCACCCGGTTGGCCCGCACGCCCACATCCGCATGGGCCCGTGCCAGGTTTTCCGAGTCCGTTTCCAACAGAGAGGTAGCAAGCGTGATGCCACGGGAGTCATCGGACAGTAATGAATCGCGCAAAGCCATCAAATGGGAGAAGACACTTTCGACGCGCACCTTGGCGATGTCGTCGCCGACGATCGCGCCACCGGCGGCCACGTCCTTGAGCAAGCCCAAGTCCGTCGCGGCCAGACTCTGACCAAGATTGTCCACCTTGAAGTTGCCGGCCCCGGCTGTCATGTCCTCCAACGTCAAGCCGTTGCCATCCGCCACCAGGCCGACGTTGAACATCGTGCCCGCCTGGCCCGTGACGCCGACGTTGGCCGCGCCCAGCGCCGTCGTGGCTGCGGCGGTGATGGCGGCAATGACGCCCTGCACCGTCGTCACACCATCAAGATTCACGTTGAACGTCGTGCCATCATGCAGCGTCACCGCGAAGTCATCCCCGCCCAATTCAGTCTTGACGCCCAAGCCGTGGTTGAGGTCGGTCATGGCCGTGGTGGTGTCAAAGGTTCGCACGCCCAGATCGCGGGCCGTGGTTCCCCCGGCCACTTCACCCACCGACAGGTCGATGCCGCTGACCTGCGAAAGCAAGTTCAACCCGCTGCCCGCTGCGTTGATTTCCAGTTGCACGCCCAGGCCCATCTGCTCCACGACATTGATGGCGTCCTGAATCGTCACCGCGGCGGAGAAGTCAGCCACCTTGGTCGTGCCGCCCTGCGTGATCTTCAGCCCGCTGCTCCAATCGATGGCCGTGCCCAGCGACGCCAGCGTAGTCAAGGCTGTAAGTTGCGGGTCCAGATCGCCACCGGCGACCGTGGCACTCGTCGCGCTGAGGGCCAGCCCCAAATCCGCCGCCACTTGGCTCGCGCCCAGATCGCTCACGGAAATCGTGTGCCCCAAGCTTGCGTTTAGCGTAAACCCGCCCGCCGCCAACGCCACCCCACCCGCCGTCGGATCGATTGCCGCCACCGCCGCGTTGATGCGTGTCATCACATCGCCCAACGTTTGGGCCGTGGTCAGATCGACGGTGGTGATGTTGCCATCGACATCGAGCCTGATGGTTCCTTGCCGCACGCCCAAGCCTTGCGCCCCGCGGACATCACTCAATCGTGTCGAGGCCGTGGCTTGCGGGTCGAGATTCGCAATCCCCTTGACCCGTGACGACAGCGCCGCCAGCGCGTCCTGACCGTTGCTGTTGATCGCCAGCGGTTGATCCAGGCCGACTTCCGAACGCAGGTTGCTGGTGGCACCCGTGTAACGGACGCCGCCGAGGAACTCCGCGAACACCGGCTGGCCGTGCAAGCCGGGCGAAAGGCTGCCGCCGAAAAGCGACACGCCCTGATGCGTGCGGTTGGCGATGTCGAGCATGGCCTGAATCTGCGCGTCGATGACCGTGGCCTGATTCTTGCGCGTGTCGCTGTTGGAACCCAGGCCGATCTGCGAGGAGCCGATGGTCTTGGCCTGCAACACCATGTCACCCATGTCGCCCACGGCCGCATCGACGTTGTTCAACAAGCTGGCCGCGAAGTCGAGATTTCGCTCCTCCTGCTCACGCCGCTCAATGGCGCGTTGCAACAACAGAATGGCCGAGGCGCTCGACGGGGCATCGGAAGGCCGAGTCACCGTTTTACCGGTGCTGATCGCGTTTTCCGCCCGCGCCAAGCCCAACTGCGTGCGCCGCAGCGAACTCAAGAAGCGGTCGCTCTGCATCAGCGAAGTCGTGCGCGAGAATGTCGATCCAATGCGGCTCATCTCATATCTCACGTTCGAGGTCAGATCAGATTTAACAGCGTCTGCATCATTTCATCCACCACGTTGAGGAACCGGGCGCTGGCCTGGTAGGCCCGCTGATACGACAACAGGTTGATCGCCTCTTCGTCGGTGTTGACGCCGCTGACGCTCTGCTGCTGGGCTTCCAAGTTTTCCCGCACGATGCCATCGGCCTGCGCCTTGGTGGTCGCTTGGCCCAAGCGAATGGCGATGTCCTCGACATGCCGACTCCAAACCTCCGACAACGATTGGTTGCCCAGGGCCGGGATGCCTCCGTCACGCAGACCTTGCAGCGCCAGCGCGTTGCTGTTGTCCCCGACCAAGTGCCCCCGCGCCGCGGCGATCAGGCCGGGGTTGGCGTCAATGACACTGTTGACGGCGATGTCGCGTGCATTCCCGCCGCTAAAAAAGCTGTTGATGCCCAAGGCCGCCAACGCGCCGCTGCTGTCATCGCTGAAGCTCACCTCGTAATCGCCGGTGTCCGCGGCAATCACCAACCGACCATCAGCGGTGATCGAGGCGTTGAGATTCCCCACCGCGTTTAAGCTCGCCGCCAGCGAAGTCAACGTCGTGTCCGTGCCCAGCCCATCGAGATCGACGTCGATGGCGGTGGTCTGGCGCTGGCCGGTGGACTTCTGCGTCAGATGCACTTGGAAGCCGCCGTGCGTGGGCGTGAAGGCCAGCCCGGCCGCGTTGTTGTTCAGCGCCACGTTCACATCCGCCACGCGACTCGTGCCCGTCACACTGGCGAAACCGCTCAAACCCTGGCCTTGGCTGTGAACCTTGTTGATCTCGTAAATCAGGCTATTTGCGAAGCCATCGAGCGTGTCAATCGCGCCGCCGACCGTCTCCCGTCGCGCGGCGATCAACGCGCCCAGCGTGCCCGAACGCGGGATCAACTCGCTGCCATCGGCCGTGATGCGAATGCTGATTTGCAACTCGCCATCAATTGTTTCCTTGCGTACCGACACGCCGCGACTGTGCCCGTTAAGCACAATCGGCAGCGAACCGACAAACACATCGGCCGCGCCACTGGGCAGCTCGATCACCGAGATGTCCATGTACTGCGCCAACTCGCCCAGCAAGGCGTCGCGCTGATCGCGCAGACTGTTGCCGCCGCCGATGGCCTGGTTCTGCGTGATCTGACCGTTGACCCGTTCGATCTGTTGCAGCAGGTCGTTGACCGAGGCCACGGCCTGGTCGATATTGCCGTCGAGTTGCGTGCGAATGTCCGTCAGCCCGCCGCGCATGGTGCGCACTTGCGACGCCAAGGTCTTGCCCTGTTGCACCACCAGCGAGCGCAGCGAATTGTCCTGCGGCCGATTGGCCAGTTCCGACAACGAGTTGAAAAAGGCGCTTAGCTGCGAGGAAAGATCGGTGTCGGACAATTCGTTTTGCAGGGCTTCGATCTGGCTCAGCACATCGGAACTGACCGCGGAGCCGGACTGGTCGGCGATGGAGCCGCGGATGCGACCTTCCAAGGCGTCGTTGACTTGGCGGAGGATGGACTCGACCTGCACGCCGCGACCGACGAACACGCCGGTGAGAACTTCCTGGCCCCGCACGGGCTGGAGGCCGATGGTCTGGCGGTGGTAGCCGCGGGTGGCGGCGTTGGCCAGGTTGTTGCCCGTCACCTCGATGGCCGTCTGGTGCGTCAGCAAGGCCGAGCGACCGATCTGCAAGGCGCTGTTAAGCGACATGGCGGCCTCCCGTGCGTGGCGTCGTGATGTGGCGTTGAGACATCGTCATAGTGATGGTCAATTGTGTTTTCAGGCCGTGGCGCTGAAGGTGCTCACGGCGGTGGCGGCGCGGGGCATGTGCCCATCTCTTCCATAAACCGCCACGCCCGTCATGGCGCTGCCGATGGTTCGCACCAGCCCGTGCATGTGCTTGACCAAGGCCTCGCTCACGCCACGCGCCAAGGCGCTTTCACGCTGCACCGCCTGCGTCGCTTCCTTGAGTTGCCCGCCCAATACCAGCAGCCTTCCGCGCACGGGTTCGGGCAAGCGTTGCGCCAACTCGCCCAAACGCATCGGCTGCGTCGCGGTTGGCTCCAGCAGTTGCGTCACCGTCGCGGTCAATCGCAGCCGCCGCTTTTCCAGTTCACCCAAGGCTTGCACGCTTTCGTTTTCCCGTTGCGTCAGCGTGGCGACTTGGATGTGCCGGGCCGTGCGCAAGGCCGCGAGCTTTTCCTTGACCAACGCCAGCAACTGACGCTGGGCTTCGATCTGCCCGCGCAAGGTGGTTTCGAGTTGGAGAAGTTCTTTATCCATGCGTGTTAATGCGTTG
>JBBRGB010000045.1:0-16907 GCA_038241095.1 Phycisphaerales bacterium | reverse complement strand
GCGTAGGCTTCGCTTCTCACCTCGGTCTTGGTTTCCAATCGGGACAATGGACGCAGCGGCACGTGGTCGTCAAACAGTGTGAACACATGTTGGGCGGCGAAGTACGAAGGCTTGCGGTGACTCACCTTCTTGTCGGGATTGATCGCCAGCAGACCCTTGGGGTTGTGCCCCTCAAAGAGGCCTTTTTTCTTGTCGTAATACATGTCGGCCAGTTGGAAGAGGTTCATGGGGATGCCGCGGGCGTGGTGCGCCAGCATTCGCCGTGTGTTCCAAGCCGCTTGCTTGCGTTCGCTCCATTCGAAGTTGCCCATCGCCATGAATTGCCGGGTTTGGGACGGCGCGCCGGTCTCTCCCTGTCGCAGCGTGACGTGAGGCGCGTATTGCTTGAGCAATTCGCCCAGCGCGGCCACACGCTCAAACGAATCGTCGGGATTGTGCGGGTAGAAGTGATACGTCACTTCGTTAAGCAGGTCGGTCTTGCCTTGCTCGTGAAGCTCACGCAAGAACTGCGTGGCAAACTCTTGGTGGCTGGCCAACCCCAGACCGATGATGTTGGCGTGGGGTTGAACTTGACGGATTATGGTGGCGCTGCGGATGAAGAATTGCGTGTAGGCACTGGCGGCCACGGAACCCTTGTTGTCCGGCTCGTTCCAGATTTCCCAACTGTCCACGCGGTCGCCGTAGCGTTGCACCAGCGCCTTGGCCCAGCGATCCCAGGCTTGCAGGGCGGTGTCGGAAACGGGGATGCCCTCGGCCAATCCGATTCCGCCGCCGCCCTCCACCGCAGGGTTGCCGTAGCTCAATTCAACCCACGGCTTGACGCCTTGGCGGAGGCAGCCGTCGATGATGTCATCGAGCCATTGCCAGTTGAAGTTGCCGTCGCCGACGGGGTCGCACTTGGCCCAACCGCCTTGGAGTCGGGCCTGCTTAGCGCCGAGTTCTTCCAAGTGCGGGCCGGTCTGGGAGAAGTCCACGTAATCGCGGTCGATCGTTTCGCAGCCGATGCTCCAAGGCGAGCTTTTGATCTGGCGTGCGGTGCGTGGGGCGAGTTGGGCCACGGGCTTGAAACCCAAGGCCGTCAGGGGCGCGATCAGGTCGGTGTTGCGGGGCATGAAAAACCTTTTCGTGAGTGAAGAAACGGAGGAATCAATAACGATAATAACGATCAAGGCGGCTGGCACCGGCACGCAGCATTCGCGTCAACATGCGTTGGCGCAGCATCGCCAGAGCCTCGGCCGCCTGGGGTTGCTCGGCGATATTGATCGTCTCACCGGGGTCGTTTTGCAGATCGAAAAGCACCTGCGTGCCGGCTGGTTCGTAACGCAAGAACTTATGCGTGGGGGTGCGGAGCATGGCCATGCCCTGCCCGTGGAAAGCCAAGACATCCTCACGTCCCTCCGGCTCATCCCCCGCCAGCAAAGCCCCCGCCAGCGAACGCCCCGGCATGGTGGGCGGAATGTGCGCGCCGCTCAACTCCAGCAGCGTGGGCAGGACATCGAGCATCTCCATCATCCCCGCGCAGCGCCGCGGCTCATTGCCAAAACCACGAGGCCAGTGCATTACCAGCGGCACGCGCATGACCTCATCGTAGAAGGCCGGGCTTTTGTGGGTCATGCGGTGATCCCCGCCGTAGTCGCCGTGGTCGGAGCTGAAAATCAGCAGGGTGTCATCAAACAGGTTCTGCTCGCGGAGCCACTGGATCAGGTGGCCGATGGCGAGGTCCATCTCCGTGACCAAGGCCGCCAGACCGAGGCGATATTGGCGGAAGTCCTCCTCCTTCCAGTCCAGGCGATGGCGCAACATGCCCGCCAGGGGTTGCGGTTTGTCGCTCCACTCTTCATCCCGTTGCCGCGGCGGAGGAAGCTCCCGGCCTTCATAGGCATCCCACGCCACTTGCACCGGCGTCAGCGGCGGATGCGGGTTGTAAAAGCCAAGATGCACAAACTCCGGCGTCGTCTTGCGCGACCCCAGATATTGACAGGCCGTCTCCACGATCCACCCCGCGTGGCTCGCCTGCCAAGGGGCATCGACGGGTTGCGGCACCTTCTCCGACCAGTGCCGCTTGGGATCCGATGAACGCGGCACACGGAAACGGTCGGCATACTGCGGATATTTGCCTTCAAGCCAGTGGTAATACGGGTCGGAATAGTTGCCCCGTTCCTCGCTGGGCCAGAAGACATCGAAGCCGTAGGGGTGTCGGGGCCGGGGGTCGAAGTCGAGTTCTTCGTGGGGTTGAAAGTGGAGCTTGCCAATTTGGGCCGTGTGGTAACCCCCGGCCTTGAAAGCCGTGGCCACGGTCGGCTCAAAATCGGGCGGAAGCATCTGCCCGTTGTCCGTCACGCCGGTTTGCTGCGGATAAAACCCGGTCATGAAACTGCATCGGCTGGGCATGCACATGGGGTTCTGCGTGAAGCAGGCGTCGAAGCTCACGCCATGCTTCACCAGTGAATCCAAGGCGGGCGTGACCATCGCGGCGTTGCCGTTGGCGGCGATGTGGTCGTGACGCATGTGGTCGCTGGTGATCCAGATGACGCGCTTGGGACGGGCCGTTGCTTCGGGCATGGGTGAGTTTCCAAAGGCTGTGTTGAGGCGATGACATCCATTTCGCGCCTTGTCGACGCGGCGCGTTATCATCTTGGGCTTTGACCGTCCCTTTATACCGTATCCCGCGAGTGCCCCATGCCTGACAAGACCGTCAAGTACCTCCTCGAAGAACGCGACCTGCCCCGCGCTTGGTACAACCTTGCCGCAGATTTCCCCCAGCCCGTGTCGCCCATGCTCCACCCCGGCACCGGCAAGCCCGTCACATCCGCGGACATGTCGCCGCTCTTCTGCGATGAACTCATCGCCCAGGAAACCTCCACCCAGCGCGAAATCGAAATCCCCGACGAAGTGCGGGACATCTACCGTCAATGGCGGCCATCCCCGCTCCATCGCGCCCGTCGCTTGGAAAAAGCGCTCGATACCCCGGCCCGCATCTACTACAAGTACGAAGGCGTCTCGCCCACCGGCAGCCACAAGCCCAACACCGCCATCCCCCAGGCCTACTACAACCGCAAAGCCGGCATCCGCAAACTCACCACCGAAACCGGCGCGGGCCAGTGGGGTTCCTCCCTGGCGTTCGCGGGAACGATCTTTGGCATCGACGTGCAGGTGTACATGGTGCGGGTAAGTTACAACGGCAAGCCCTATCGCCGGGCCTTGATGGAAACTTTCGGGGCCAAGGTTTTCGCCAGTCCCAGCGACCGCACCGCCGCCGGCCGCGCCATTCTCGCCGAGCATCCCGACAGCCCCGGATCACTGGGCATGGCCATCAGTGAAGCCGTCGAAGTCGCCGCCCAAAACGACGACACCAAATACGCCCTGGGCAGCGTGCTCAACCACGTCATGCTGCATCAAAGCGTCATCGGCTTGGAAGCCATGAAGCAGATGGAAATGGCTGGCGATGAGCCGGAGGTCATCATCGGTTGCGCCGGCGGGGGCAGTAACTTCGCGGGCTTGGCGTTTCCCTACATCGGTCGGCAGTTGCGCGGCGGATCGGGCGCTCCAAAAGCCCGCATCGTTGCCGTCGAACCCTCCGCTTGCCCATCGCTCACCAAGGGCAAACTCGCCTATGACTTCGGCGACACCGCCCACCTCACGCCCCTGTGCAAAATGCACACCCTGGGCAGCACCTTTGTGCCCCCCGGTTTCCACGCCGGTGGCCTGCGCTACCACGGCATGGCCCCGATGGTCAGCCACGCGGTGAACTTGGGCTTCGTGGAAGCGGTGAGCCGCCAGCAGTTGGCCTGCTTCGCCGCGGCCGTGCAATTCGCCCGCGCCGAGGGCATCACCCCGGCCCCGGAATCCAGCCACGCCGTCTGCGTCGCCATCGACGAAGCCCTGGCGGCCAAGGAAGAAGGCAAGCCACGCACGATTCTGTTCAACCTTTCGGGCCACGGCCACTTCGACATGAACGCCTACACCGATTACCTGGGCGGCAAACTCAAAGACCTGCGCTACGAGGAAAGCGAAGTCGCCATGGCCCTGGCAGGCCTGCCCTCCGTCGGCGCATGAAAAGTGTGCGGTTGAATTGTTTAGCCCGCAGCGAAGCGGAGGGTCTTATCCGTCAACTTCCCGCCCTATGTGTCTGCGATTCGCCAAACAAATCCGCCTCAACCGACGACACCACCCCCGCAACGCGTTGCCCCCGGCGCGTCGAAATGTCCTCTTGATACAGCCCTGCGTGATGATGCAGCGTGTCGGGCGAAAGCATCAACGTCAGCGGTGACGCCAGCCCTTGGTGGCGGGCGATGAGAAACAGCGTCCACTGCTGCCGCCACGACAGACCACATTGATGCGCCAAGGTCAGAAAACTGAACATCGGATGCGCCCGTTGCCCGCGTGAGGTCCAGCGTTGCCACCCCCACAACCCCCCTATCAACGCAACCACAAAAGCAACCACAGCCAGCCCCCAAATGGGCACACCCCAACGCTGGCCGACAAACGCCCGCGACACCTCGTCAAGCATGTCCCAACGTGGATTCATGATGCCGCACTCGGATGATTCTCAACCGTCCATTCAGTTCAATCCACAAAGAACGCCAAAGCCCACCCGATCCGCGGGTGGGAATCCCCGCGAACTTCGTGCCCTTGTCTCCCTCAATCCGAATCCCCACGTCACTCCGGCGAACCCGTCGAAAGATCGTAGCCCCACTGATCCCGCGCCCGGCCATACTCCAACAATTCCTCGGGCTTGAAGAAAATCTCGATTTCCCGCGCCGCGGATTCGACGCTGTCGGAGCCGTGAACCATGTTGAACGTCCCGGACATGCCCAGGTCGCCACGAATCGTGCCGGGGTTGGCCTTGCGACCGGACGTGGCACCGATGAGATTGCGGCAAACCTCCACCGCCGTCTTGCCCCGAATCGCCAGCACCATCACCGGCGAACTGGTCATAAACCGCACCAGCGAACCGTAAAACGGCTTGCTCGCGTGCTCCCTGTAATGCCGGGACGCCTGATCCTGGCTGATCATGATGAACTTGGCCCCGATGACCTGCAACCCCTTCTCCTCAAAACGGGAAAGTATCCGCCCCATCAGGCAGCGTTGAACGGCATCGGGCTTGAGAATAATCAGCGTCGTCTGCATGCGTAAACCTTTGATAACAAGGATGGTGAACGGAAGTTATATCGGCTGGATCGGCCCTTATCCCCCAAACCCTCCCGGCACGCAAACCGACCGCCGATGAAAATCACAGATGAAACACCTTGCGAGTCTTTATACAATGACCACCGACCAATCCGTCGTGCTTGTGTTTCTCCGTGTGGCGATTGACGAAACCATTTTTCAGGGGCAACTCATGACCACTTGCCGGCAATCCGTTTTCTCCTTCACCCTCACACTTCTCACCCTGCTGGCCACCACCGCCACGCTGCGGGCCCAACCTTTGGCGGATCGCGTGCCGTCCGACGCGGTGCTCTACATCGGCTGGGCCGGGGTCGAAACCTTGGGCGATGCCTACACGCAATCGCACTTCCACGCCGTGCTCCACGAGGCCGGTGGACTCGACTTCATCAACCGCCTCAAAACCATCGCCACCAACATGGCGGCCCAAGGGGCCAACGACCCCAGCGCCCAGCGGGTCATCGCCGATGTCACCGCCGTCTGGGACATCGCCTACCGTCACCCTTGCGCCTTGTGGGTCTCCCCGGTGGACGGACAATCGCCCCGGGTCGCCTTGGCCATCCAAGCCGGAACGGATGCGGACAAACTGTTTGCATTGTTCTCCAAGATGATCCAAGCGGACTTGAAGGATGGCCAAGAGTCTCCAGCCACCGTCAAAAGGATTGGCGATCTGGTGCTGGTCGCCAACGGCTACCCCGACGGGACACCCATCTTGGCCGGCGCGGAAAACGCCATGTCGAAGAACGCCGCGCTTGTCAAAGGGTTGGGACAAGTGGACCGGCAGCCAGCGGGCATCCTGTTTGTCAACGGCGACCAGCTTTGGGAAAGTCTAGAGAAGGCGGTTGACCCGTCGGACTTGGACGCTTATCAACGCTCCGCCGGTGCTCTGGGCCATCGTGGGTTCCACAGCCTCACCGCCACCTGCGCCTTTGAAGGCAAGGGCTGGAAAACGATGGCCTTCATCGACATTCCCGCCGATGCCCGCGGCGGTTTGCCCGCCCTGTTGACCTCGTCGTTTCTCAAGGTGGATACGTTTAAGGTCGCGCCCCGCAATGCCACTTGGGTGGCCGGTTACGCGATGGATCCCACCCTGATTTGGGACTTGGTTCACAACGTGGCCGCGGCGGAAAATCCACAAGCCTTGGGCAAGATGCAAGAGAACGTGGCGAACATGGATCGCCAAGTGGGCATCTCGCTGGAAAAGACGATCAAGGGCCTGGGCAACCAATGGACGCTTTACAGCAACGCTGGTGGCGATGGCGTGCTGCCTGACGGCGTGGTCGTCGCGTTGGTCAACCACTGCCGGGACACCCAAACGCTGGACCAGACGCTGACGAAACTGGAAGCCGTCGCCAAAGCGATGACCGAACAACAGGCACGTATCAACGGCCAACCGCCCCAGGTCATCATCACTTCCCGGAAGGTCAACGATCTTGTCATTCACCAGTTGGTCCTGCCCATGACCACCGTCGAATGGGCCATCACCCAGGACAAACTCATCATCGCGAGTGGCAGCGGGATCACGCCGGCCTTGCGGCAACTGAACGCCAAGGATTCGATCCTCGACTCGCCCGCTTTCGCCCCGCTGGCCAAGAGCATCACCCAGGGCAATGCCACCAGCGTCACCATGTCGGATGTGCCCCGCACGGCTCCGCTGATGTATCAAACGCTGGGCATGATACTGCCCATGTTTCAATACGGCATCGCGCAATCGGGCGGAGGCATGGTTTCCCTGGCGCTGCCACCGCTGGAGCAACTTCTGCCGCATTTGAGCATCGTGACTTCGGGCAGTTACGTTGACGCGCAGGGACTTCATGCCTGGAGCAAGGGCAACTTCCCCGGCGAAGTGATGCTCTCGCCGGGCGGCGTCAGCACCGCCGGCCTGGGCGCGGGCATTCTCTTGCCGGCCTTGGGAGCCGCCCGTCGCACGGCCCGACAGATGCAGGATTTAACCCAGGTGCGAGGAATCATTCAAGGCTGCATTCTCTATGCTCTAGACAACAACGACCACTACCCCGACAACATTTACAAACTCATTGAAGGCAACTATGTCACACTCGAATATCTCATTTCCCCATCGTCGAAAACGAAGATTCCCAAAGAATTCGACAGTTGGTCCGCTGATAAAAAACGCACTTGGATCAACGACAACTGCTCCTATGTGCTGATTCCCAACCTCGTGGCGGACACTGACAGCGAACGCATCGCCGCCTTCACCAAACTGCAGCACGGCGGAGGTGGGGGCATCGCCATCGGTTACAACGACAATCATGTGGAGTGGACGAAACTCGACGAAGCCCGCAAGCTCATCAAGGCGCAGACCGGTCGGTCACTGGAAGCCTGGAGCGGCCTGCCGGAGAAGGAAGAATAAGAGATCACTAGTCGCGGGCTGACGCTGCGTGCAACGTGCAACAAAACGCGGCAAGCGTTTTGACGGCTCTTCAGGAGCGTGATAATATAAAGTGCTTGAAGGCCATGAACCGCCATGTCTGCCGCGTAATACCGGCAAACCCGGCCTTGGCCCTGAATCGCGGGCGATTAGCTCAGCTGGCTAGAGCGCACGGATCACACCCGTGAGGTCGAGGGTTCGAGTCCCCCATCGCCCACTTGCCGCTTTGCGGCCCAACGGCCGGAAAAACGCGGTTTCGACCGGACTTCTCACCCGGCCGATAGAATGGGAGTGTTCGCGGGAAAAGTCTCACCGACCTTTAGCACCCCGCGACACGCCCAGGCCCGCCTCACCGCGACAGCGGTGGTCGGGCTTTTTCCTTTTGGGGATTTCAATGGATCAACCTCCGTCGAACAAGCAGTTGGACTTCCTTGAACGCTTGAAATACTCCGGCGAGATGCCTCAAAGCACGGACGAAGCTACCGCCGCGATTACGGCCATGCTGGCCAAAGAGGGTCAAGCGTCGGCACAAGCTGCACTGATGCGGGTGCGATCTCAACAACAGAAGGCCAAGGAGCGTGAAGCCAAGCAAGCGGCGCGGCGGCAACTCATGAGCGTCAAGCAAGACTTGAAGTTCATGCAATCCGAAAACCGTTTCTCCGATGAGCCGGAGTACTTGGGGTACATCTTTCAACCTTTGGACGATGAACCCACTTCGCCGGAAGACCAACTTTATCGGGGGGCTTTCATCAGCCTTGAAGTCGCGACGAAATACCCGCATCTGTTGGTACGAGAGACGCTTGACCCGATGGAAGTCTTGGGCAGCGAGCGGTTGCCACATCGCACGCCCGTGGTTCTCAAGCCCGGCAAAGTGAGACGGCCCGCGGGGTGTCTTTCAACCCTGCTTACGATGGTGGTTTTGGTTGTGCTTGGCCTTGGGCTGCTCATCGGGGCGGCCATCATGGCGATCATTTACGAATGGGTGTAGAGCCACGCCTTGACACACCCGCGGCCTCCGCGCATAATCACGGGTGCTAATCGTCGGCCCGCTGAAGCCTGAGAACTTCGGCCCCGACACAATTGAATCCCCGGGCCCTCAACCCGGTAGTCCCCCGCGCGGAGTCCGCCACTCCACACCTGCCCGACCTTTAGCAGGCGGTCTCCGCGCACGCGCGGAACTTGAGTCGTGACCAGGGCAGGCACGCACAACCCGATTTCTTCACCCCCGGAAGCGCCCGTCAGGCCGATTGGTCTGGCGGGCGTTTATTCGTTGGCCCCCGACGGCGTGGACGTTCCGCGCCGACCGTCGGCCCTGCAAGTCAGCGGTGGGCCAACCTCGTCCGAGCCGCGGCGGTCAGCGCCGTCGCGGCTCCATTGCCCCATCCCCTTCGTTGCCCCGTCCCCCAGCCGGTCGGCGGCCAGGCTATGCCCGGCCTGGTCGTCGCCGGCATTTCAATGGCGTTTCGTCCCGCTGGGTTCGGGCGTGCTGGCTCACTGCCAACTCGCCCCGTACCTGGTGGACTTGTTCAACCGTCGCGGCAAGGCCGCCGCATAGCCCGCAAGGATGCCTCCGATGAGCGAAGACCGACCAGTCCATCAACACCACTTCACAAGCGATCAGCGGCACCACGCCTCCTACACGCCCCTGCCCCCGTCACAGGACGAAATGCTGCAACATTGGTGGCGCTCCGGCCTGATGGCACGGATCACCAACCCGACGGCGATGAAGCTCTTGCTCTACATGCTCCACGTGGGGCGGCCTTGTGCCGGTGGGTGGTTTTCGGTGGCGTACACCGATGACGATTTCCGGCTGGCGGCGGGGGTCGGCGAACGTGGCCCGTGGGTGGGTCTGCGGCACTTGATGGACTTGGGCATCGTGGTCGAGAACTCGTCCCTGCCGGGGGCTCGTGAGTATCGTCTATTACCCGCATCCGACTGGCCCATCTCGGCCGACCAGCAGCTAGCGCTGGGTTTCGGCCCTCACCCTGGTGAGGATGAGGCAGCTAAAGGTCGGTCCGACTCTCGCCAGGGCGATGGTCGGCGGGGTCTTTTTGATCCGCGCGAACGCGCGGATGTTCCCTTTGTTGAGGCCCACCATCCGCACGTTTGCGCAGACTAGCTGCTGCTAAGCAGCAGCAGGAAGTATTAGCTGCTGCTGCTGCAATCCCGGAGCGTGCGCGCGAGAACGGCGGCGAGGGAGTCGGGGAGTCCGGGGGGGAATCCGCGCGACGATCTGGCGGCGGCGGTGATCGAGGCGGGGGTGGTGGGGCACTTGGCCGAGGCCCTGCTGGCCGAGCCGGGCCTGACCGCCCAACTGCTCCGCGAGCAAACCGCCCGCGACGAAGCCCGCGGCAAAGGCCCGGCGCTTGTCGCCCGCAACGCCATCGCCCGCTGTCGCGGGATTGAAGCCCGCCTGCAACGGCGGCAGGACGTCGCCCAGCGCATCGAGTCGCGGCGACGGCAGGCCGTGGTCGTCGGGCGGCGCGAGTCCGAGGCCTGCGAGGTTTCAGTGCTGCGAATGGAACGTGCTATTGCCGCGATGTCCCCGGCGTTCATCGTCGATCTGTTGGCCGCGGCCCTCGAACGGCTGCCTCATCTGCGACGCAACGTGCGGAGCGATGACCCGGTGGGGTCGGTGCTCGCCAGTCGCATGTTGCGGGCCGCGGTGTTTGGCGAATCGGAGCGGCGGGGCGAAGGCAACGGCGATTACGAAGACCGAGCCGGCGTGAATTACGCCGGCCCGATCACTGATGCCGCTGTCAAGGGTCGCAAAGGCCCCTGACGGTGTTAACCGTGGGGGGGCCGGTCGCGTGCGTGGCGCTGACCGGCTCCCCCTGGGAAACGAATTGTACCACGCGGGGAATCTCGAAATAGGCAAAGAAGAATTGCAAGAGCGACTGCGTGAGGCGCTGCGACGGATCGCGGATTTTCGGAGGCGTCGCAATCTGGTGTGGAGCGACGGCGGATCACCGGCGACGAGCCTGCGCATCTTCGCCGAGGACTTTGGAAACGCCACCGGCACGGCTCAAACGCTGCGGGCGGTCATGGGGGCTGACACCACGGGCGCGGCGATCTGTCCCGACTGCTGGGGGCATCTACCCAACGACAGCTCGTGCTGCGACGACTGCGGTTGGGTCATGCCCGAACAGTATCGGCACCGGTTCGCAGTGGCGGGAGGTGCGCGATGACGACTTTCAAACGCGAGGCGGAACTGGCCGTGCGGCTGCAAGTGCGCAAAGGCATCGACCAAGCCCGCAACCTTACGGGCGAGTCTCTCACCCCGTGGATGGAAGAGGCGTTGGAGGATTTGGTGTGCGAGTCGCTGGCGGATCGTGGCATCGCCTGGGCGCTGGCCTTTGTCGCCGGCGTGACGATGGCCCCCGAACTGGTGCGGAATGCGTCCCGCCCGATCACAGACGCCCACGGCCAGGCTTGGTCGGCCGGCCCCAACCCGGAGCCCCGCCCATGACCACGGCCACCATCCCCAACCCCAAAGCCTCGCGGCGCGGCAAGCTCAAGCTCGCCCAACCCGTGGCCATCGATGTGGCCAAGGACGAGGCCCGCGACGTGCGAATACGCCACGCCGCCTACAAGGCGTGGGACAACATGACCACCACGGCCGTCGAAGGGCGGATGATGAACATCCCCCCCGGCTTGATCGACCCCAGCCCCTTCAATCCCCGTCAGGCGTTTTCCGAAGTCCACCTGCAAAGCCTGGGCGAATCGCTGCGCGATCACGGGCAGTTGCAGCCCTGCGTGGTGCGGGTTGTCGGCCCGCGTTACGAACTCATCGCCGGCGAGCGGCGCTGGCGGGCGGCGCAACGAGTGGGCATGGCCACCGTCTGGTGCAAGGTCATCGAGGCCGACGACGCCCGCGCCGTGGAACTGGCCGGCGTGGAGAATTATCAGCGCTCGCAGTTGAACGCCATCGAAGAGGCACGGTGGTTCGCGGAAATGATCGAGAAGGCCGGCTTCACGCAGCAGAAGCTGGCGGATCGGCTCTCCTTGAGCCAAGGGCACGTGTCCAATCGGCTGCGGCTTTTGGATCTGCCCGCGGGCCTGCGTGAGAGGATTATTTCGGGCGAAATGCCGGCGACGTGGGCGCGGCACCTGGCGGCGTGGACCAAGCGGCCTGTGGTGCTGAAGGCGGTGGAGAAGGAGGTCGCCAAGACGCTCCCGCGGAGCGAGGGTGAACTCAAACGCACGCTTGGGGATGCAGTGGAAGGGGCCTCGCGCCCCTTGAACGGGTGGTTCTACTCGGCCGCTGTTTCCGGTCATCGCATCGTCGCTTTCAAGCCCACGGCGGCTCAACGCTCCGAGTTGGAAATTGAATCGGCCAAGATCAACGAGTTCCGCGATGCCGAAGACCGCTGCTTCAACATCGCGCTTTGGGAGAAGCTGCAAGCCGAAGGCGAAGCCAAGGCCAAGGCCCGCGACGACAAGCGGGCGCAACAGCCCGGCAAGATGATCGAGGGCGAAAAGGGCGAAGCCCAAGAGGCCCGCGAAAAAACCCGCAAGCTCGCGGCCTAGTTCGGCAAGCGGCTCTACGCATGGAAGATCGTCTGGCTGCAGGAACTGGTGGCCGTTGGTTTGGAGAAGGCAGACGACGCGACCCTGTGGCGGCTGCTGCTGCACTTCGCGCTGGCCGATACGCGGCAACGGTTGCGGGAACAACTGGCGCGGGCGCTGGATTCGGCTGGCGGCAAGCGGGTCAAAGGCCATGCGGCTTGGCGCGGGACTGAACCCCTGTTGAGTTTGTTGACCGTCCCCGATGACCAAGTGCGGGATGTCGCCCGCAATCTGATGCGGCAATGGGTGACAGCGCCGACCGATGCCTGCGCTGCTCATCTGACCCCGCAAGACATTGAGGCCCTGGCCGCGGCCTTGGGCGTCGATGTGGCGCGGGAATGGTCGCTCACCCGGCCCTACCTCGAACTTCACACCACAGCCCAACTGCTGGCGTTGCTGGACGGCTGGAAGTTGCGCCGCACCGACTTCGCCGGCTTGAAGCGAAGCGAAATCATCGACGCCTTGATGAAGGTCAACCCTGCGGGCTGTCCCGCGGAAGTCGCCAAGGCCGGGAGGGGCAAGGCATGAGCGAATCCTTCACCCCCACTCCCGAAAGCCGCGCACCCCTCAACGGCCGCGCGACACTGTCTTTGCTCAACGATCAACAGTTGCTCGATCTGCTGGCGACGGACATCAGCGCCATGGTCGGCGAGAACCTCGTGCTCTCCATCGACGCCCAAACGCTGCTGTCGCTGGTCGGCAATCTGCAACTGGCCCTGCGGCACCCCGACAACCACGGCCATCCCGCGACGGCGGCGCGCGGGTTGATCGAAGCGGCCAGAGCGCACTTCGCCGGCCACGGGGCCAAGGCCATTCTCGAAGCCATCCGCCGCGGGGTTGAACCGGAGGCGACGCCATGAGCAAGACGCCCATCGCCCTGTCGTTGGCCCGCAACCTCGCCGAGCGGATCGTGACCACGTTGTCCCCAGCCTGCGAGCGCATCGAAATTGCCGGCTCGATTCGCCGCGGCTCGTCCACCGTCGGCGATCTGGAAATCGTGGCCATCCCCGCCCACGGATCGGGGCTGTTCCCGCAATCCAACGGCCCCTCGCGGCTCGTTCCCCTGCTCGACCGCCTGGCGCGCGAGGGTCGTCTGACCCCCGGCCGCTGTGCCGGAGAGAAGTAACGGCAGTACGGCATCGCGGGGAAGCCGGGGTTGATGCTCGATCTGTTTTTGGTCACGCCCGAAACGTGGGGCGTGATCTTCGCCATCCGCACCGGCTCGGCGGACTTCGCCCGCCGGCTGGTCACGCAACGTTGCCGCGGTGGATTGCTCCGCGATGATCTGGTCGTCAGCCAGGGCCGCGTGTGGCACGCCCACGAAGTGATGCGCGACGCGCTGCACGGCTACGGCACGGTCGATCCCCGGCGCATGTCCGAATATGTTTTCGACCCGCAAAAATATTCGGACATGCGCCCCTGCCCACCCCCCACGAGGAGGATTTTATGGCCCTCGCTGGCGGCTGGGTGCCCCCAGAATCTCGCGGAGAGGCACGCCACTCCCACGTGGAGGCGAGGCTGTGAGGGCATCCCCAGGCAATCACGCGGCGGTCTTGGCGTCGCGCACCACCACGTCCAACACCTTGCCCAAGGCGTCGGCGATCCGCTCCAAGGTGTTGATGGTGGGGTTGGGGGTTTCGTCGTTCTCCAACCGCGACAGCGCCGACTTGGTGATGCCCGTACGGCGCTGCATTTCCGCCAAGCTGATGCCTTGGCGCTGGCGCTCGGCCCTGAGCGACCGCAAAGTGAGCATCAGCCGTTCGTGCCGCTCGAAGATGTCACGCCCCTTGGCGACGATCTCATCTTTCTCGGCCTCGAAAGCCGCCCGTGCCTCGCGGGATCGTTTCAACTGCGCCGGGGTGAGTGTGCGATGGATGTGCTTGGCCATTGGGTTATCTCCTTTGTTGGGCCGGGGCGTCGAAGGCGGTTTCGACGTACACCGTCGTCCGCTGCGCGTCCATGAACCAGTAGCAAACGACCAAGTGGCGGCGGGCGGGCGTGTAACCGAAGGCGATGGGGTCGCCCTTGCGGTTGGTGGCGTGACCCACGGGATTTTCCACGACGTGGGCGGCTTCCTCCGGCGTCACGCCATGCTCGGCCAAGTGGGGGACATTCCCTTCTTCACCGTCGTGCCAACTGAACAGGTACTTGGGCATCCGCTCAATCCTCAATCGTTGCAATACATGATAACGGGGTACGCGCAAAAGTCAACCCCCCCCGCAACAAAGCGGCCCCGCCGACGCGACGCGATCGCGCGGCGGGGCCTTACCCGCGACCGTGACAGAAGCACGGGCCTCGGGCTGTCGATCATCGTACAGCCGAGTCCGATTCTGTTGGCCGCGGGTGATGTTCGCCCCGGCCGCGGGCTCATATCCACGGTCGGGACTTCGCCGGCGTCAGTCGGCGGGGCGGAAGACGTCGCGTCATCACCGACCGCGCCATCCATTGGCACGGAAGCCCACGAGGTGAACGATGTCTGATGCGACGAACACCCGGCCCCCGCTTCCCGCCCTGGTGGAGATGTTTCTCCGGGGCGATCCCGCCAACGCCTGGGAAGGCAAGGAGGCGATGCACGATCCTGATCCGTGCGGACACTCCGAAGCGATCAACTTCCACCACGCCCTGAAGCACCTGCTCGAAACGGCCATCGACTTGGAACCCGACGACGCCAAAGCCACACGCCGCGGCGAGCGGGCCTCATCGCGGCACCTGGCGGATCTGTCGGCCAACGAACTGCGGCCCGGCGATCTGCGCCACGTGCAACAGCGGCTCGTGAAACTTGGCCGCGCCCGCTCCTACGTCAACGCCTCGGTGCGGCGCATCGTCAACTTCTTTGAGTGGGCCACGCAGTACGAATACATGGAGGCGGCGGTGCTGACGGGCCTCAAGACCATCCGGCCCGTGAAGGAAGGGCAGCGCGGCGTCAACGAGCCGGACAAGATCATCTGCCCCCAAACCGACGTGCTGCGGAAGGTGTTGGCTTGCGCCTCCTGGCTGCTGCGCAAGGCCATGGCGCTGCAAGCCGAGTGTTCCATGCGCCCCGGCGAATTGGTGGGCATGCGCGTCTGCGACCTGCACGTCGCCAAGTTGCCCCAGGGCGTGATCTGGGAATGTCGCCCCCGCGGCACAAGACGGCCCACAAGGGCGTCCGTCGCATCATCCAGATCAACCACGTCGGCCAAGAAATCATCCGCGAAGTGGTGGACTACCTCTGGGGCCAGGAATGTCTCTTTGAGGGGATCGTGCCGGGGGTGCCCAAGATCGGCAATCCCACCGATACCCGACAGGTCTTCTGGCGACCCGATCCCGGCCCGACGGGACGGGCCGAAGGTTGGCACAACGCGCGGAGCTACGGCAAGGCGGTGGAACGCGCCTGCCGGCGGGCTGGCGTGAAGCTCAAGCCCAACCAGTTGCGCAAGCTGGGCCTCACGGTCGCGGCCAAGCGCACCGACGAGGAAACGGCACGGCAGATCGCCAGCCACACCAACGTGAAGATGACCCGCGACAACTACATCGACCCCAAGGTCGTGGAAGACCACGCCCTAGCCAAGGCGCGGCAATATGCCTTGAACTTCGGCACGGGAGAGGGGGTGTTTGGTGTCGATTAGCTCCTACGGCTAATCGACAGGCCCGAAATCGCGGGCTGGATGGATCAATCATCGGGACGATGCCCCGGCCGCGTGGCCGGCGGCAGTCGCCCCGCGAAACCGGGGCCGGGCGTCCACATGAAAATCGACGCCCGGCCCCAAGCTGGAGTGCATGAGCATGGAAGCATTGATCGACGTTGTCAAGCCGACCCCCGGAAGTTTCCCCGGAAGTGGCCCCGCCCCAATCAGGCGGGCCTCTTCCCCGCCCCGGCCCGTCATCCGGCTGGGGGACGCGCGGGCCGTGGCCCACGGGGTGAGCCTGTTGCAACGGCTCTGGGGCGAGGCGTTTGACCGGCGCATCGACCTGCTGGCCGCGGCCATCCATGACGCGGCGGACTTGGAGCCGGCGACCTGATTCCCGCCTGCGCGCTTGCGTAGGGACCCCGCCCGTGTCGCCCCACCAGGCGGCGCGGGTTTTCACCCCGGCCCCCGGAAGTAACTCTCGGAAGTTTCTCAACCCTCATACGATTGGAACCCCTGATGGATGATCGACCCTACCGCGTCGGAACTGCGGCCCTCTTGGAAGCCCGCGTCGGCGAGGCTTCGTCGCTGGTGCGCATGAGCCTGTAGCCCGGCACCCTTTACGCGGTGTTCCTGTTCCGCGGCGACGGCCCGGAATTGGCCTTCGCCGGCAACGCCAAGCCCGAAGAAATGCTCGCGGCCCTGGATGAGTGCGGCAAGCTGGTGGCCCAACGCGCTGCCACGTCGGCGGCCTCGAATTGAGGCAAAACGATAGCCCGGCGTCGAGCCTGTCCGATGGTGGGAGCCATGACGCTCCTTGGCCCCGTGCGACAGACCGATCCGCCCCGGCTTGTGGCCGACGGGTCGCGGCGCTGGCGGGTGGGGCGGCGACTGGCGTCGCGTCCGCTGGGCGTGGAGGCCGCGGGACGGGGCCTGCGGGTTTCGGCGGTCGATGGGGCGGCTCGCGGCCGCGAACGGCTGGAAGTCCGCCTGACGCCCTGGGGCGACTTCCTGCGGCGAGAGGTGGAATGGGTGAGCTATAACCGAATGCTGTGGATGAAGTCGTGATAAAGGCGGCGTACCTTGGGTGTGATTTCACGCACCCCCAACGCCCACGCGGGCAGGAGTACGCCACCATGCATGACCCTACCAGTGAACCGATGCGTTTTCCAACC
>JBBRGB010000044.1:0-17005 GCA_038241095.1 Phycisphaerales bacterium | reverse complement strand
CACCGATCTCCGTGACCTCTGGCGTTTTATGGAAGACCGTCGCCAACTCTCTTTCCAAGTCCTCGACCTGGCGACGCTCACCGAACACCTGCGCCACCTGCATCAGCGCGGCCTGGCGGTCAGTTCCATCGCCCGCCACTGCGCCACCATTCGCGTGTTCGGTCGCTTCCTCGAAGCCCGCGGCCTGCTGGAATCCAACCCCGCCGAGTTGCTCAGTCAGCCCCACGCCTGGCAGACGCTGCCGGGCGTGCTCAACAGTCAGCAGATTCAGGCGTTGTTGGCCGCGCCCGACCCGGCCGCACAGTTGTACCTCCGCGATGTGGCGCTCTTGGAACTGCTTTACGCCGGGGGCCTCCGCGCCAGTGAAATCGCCGACCTTGATGTCGAGAGTGTGAAGATGGATTTGGGCGTGGCCCGCGTCATCGGCAAGGGCAACAAGGAACGCATCGTTCCCCTGGGCCTGCCCGCATTGGCGGCGGTGCGACGCTACTTGGAAGAATGTCGGCCGGACCTGACCCGCGACCACAAACCCGTTTCCCGCCTGCTGCTTTCCCGCACCGGTCAGCCCATCACCCGCATTGTGGTTTGGCAGGTGGTGGTGCGACTGGCGCACCGCGCGGGCCTGCGCGACGTGCATCCGCACACCTTGCGGCACTCGTTTGCCACGCACCTGCTGGCCGGCGGGGCCGATCTGCGCGTGGTGCAGGAACTCCTGGGCCACAGCAACATCCGCACCACGCAAATCTACACCCACATCGACCGCAGCCGGTTGAAAGACGTCATCCGCACCTGCCACCCAAGGCCGTGAGAAGTGCGGTCAATCCGCCATTTTGCGATTCACTTCGCAGGGTGTATTACGAGCGGTCTGACTACGATGATGCGTGGAGGATGATTTATGCCTGCCGAACGCATCACCATTCGTAATCAGACTTTCATGCTTCTTCCACGAGAGGAGTACGAAGACCTTTTGGCTCGCGGCGCGGGCGAATCCTTGCCACGTTTTCCCAAGGCGGGCCCAGAGGGGAATCGTCCCGCGGCCGAGTTCATTAGGGTCTCCATCGCCCGCGGCATCATCACCTCACGGATCAAAGCCGGGTGGACGCAGGAGCAACTGGCCAAGCGCGCCAAGGTCAGCGCCGAGACCATCAGCCGGCTTGAAAGCGCCAAGCACAAGGCCCAAGCCGCCACGGTGGAGAAGATCGATGCCGCCTTCCGCAAGGCGGGCATCGAGGATTGACACGCGATCCCGAAATCAAAGCGACTTGCTCTGTAGAAAACACTCGCAGGGTGCCACACAGCATCCCGCTTGGGGTGCTGTGTGTCTAGCGAAAACTGACCAGTCAAGGTTAAAGATTCGCATTTCATGCGTCAAACCCCCTTGAAATCGCACATTAAGGATCAATCGCACACAGCACCATGTCGGGATGCTGTGTGGCACCGCGTGTTGTCATTTGGCAATTCAAGGATACAGCAAAGGGTTTTCTACAGAGCAGGACATCCACAATTTCCGCTTCGTTGTCGTTCGATTCACCCCAGCGTCAAGGAAATTGTGGATGTCTCTTTTTCGGATCCTACGCCCGTCGGCTCTGATGATGCTTCGTCACGCTGGCAAGCGCAGGCCGCCGTCCACGGGCAGGTCGATGCCGGTGATGTAGCCACCGGCGTTGGAGCAGAGCAAGAGCGCTGCGGCGGCGCAATCGTCGGCTTGACCAAAGCGGCGCAGGGGGATGCGTTGCTGGAACTGGCGGGCGTAATTTTCGTCGCTCAAGGCGGCGGTGTTGCGGTCGGTGAGGATGACGCCGGGGCTGAGGTTGTTGACGGTGACGCCCTTGGAGCCGAGTTGGGCGGCGAGATTGCGGACGGCGTTTTCCACCGCGGCTTTGGTGGCGGCATAGGTGAGCATCGACGGATGCGGACGATACTGCTGCACACTGCCGATGGTGAGAATGCGACCCCAACCGCGATTGGCCATGCCGGGGGCGACGCGCTGCATCAGTTCCAGCGTGCTGCGTAGATTGACGTTGACCTGCGTGGCGAAGGCTTCGGGGTCGATGGTGTCGTAGGGTTGGCCGATCTGCACCGAGGCGTTGACCACCAGGATGTCGATGAGGCCCAAGGCGGCTTCTGTGGCGGCGACGATTTGCGCCGGGGCTTGCGCCTCGGCCAAGTCGCCTTGCACGATGCAGGCGCGGTCGATGGCGTCGGCGACTTCTTGCGCGGCCTGGCGGCGACCGACGTAATGCACCGCCACGGCCGCGCCGCATTGGCCCAAAGCCAGGGCAATGGCCCGGCCAATGCCTCGACTGGCACCGGTGACCAAGGCCACACGCCCACGAAGATCGAAAAATTCGTGAATCGACATGGCCAACATCGTAAGATGATTTTCGAGCAACCGTCAGAGCCGACGGCGCAGGCGCGTGGACGAACGTTCACGGCGAACCCACCATCGCAACACTCACGCAACAACGGACACCCACACATGGCCAAGGGCGAACATTTAAGTGCGTATCAACAAAAAGTCGTGCGGCGATTCTACGAGCACGCCGACACGCGAACCCTCACCGCCTTAAGCGAGTTGACCTCCGATCTCTATCTGTGCGGCAGTGAAAAGCAAGCGGAAAAGTTGTGGAAGCGGGTCGAGGGCTTGCTGGGCAAAGCCGGCGTGGCCCCGTCGCGGTTGGAAAAACTCACGCAATCCCGCGACGTCACCGCCTTGGCGGCACTGGTGGGCGAGTTGTCGGGGAAATGACACAATTACCAACCCACAAGGGGGCATTGCCATGATCGTCAACAAGAAAGGTCAGATCACCATTCCCAAAGCGCTTCGTGTGAAGTTTGGAATGTCGCCCGGTTGTAACGTGGAGTTTCGCATGGCGGGTGACGCACTGACGTTGCGGAAAGTGACGGCTCACCGTCGTGCCGGGGAGATCATCCAACGCATGCGCGGAGCGGGTGGCATCGCCATGAGCACGGATGAAATCATGGCGTTGACACGCGGCCCACGCTAACGAATCTCAAAGCGCCCGCACCGCTTGATGCAGTTTGGCGACTTCTTCCAACAGCGTCAGTGTGCGATCCAGGGGGAGCATGGTGGCGGCGTCGCTTAAGGCCTTGGCGGGGTCGGGGTGGGTTTCGATGAACAGGGCCTGCACACCCGCGGCCACGGCGCAACGCGCCAGCATGGGTGCCCGCTCCGGTCGGCCACCCGAACTGTTGCCCTGCCCTCCGGGCTGCTGCGTGGAGTGCGTCACGTCAAAGCAGACCGGCCAGCCCAAATCCATCATGTCGGCGACGCCGGTGAAATCGTTGACCAAACGGTTGTAACCAAAGAACGTCCCGCGTTCGGTCAGCATAATCCCGGCGATTTTCTTGGCGTCGGAGAAACCTTCCTGGAGTTTGCCCACCACGTTGACCATTTCAGCCGGGGAAAGGAACTGGCCTTTTTTGACATTGACCACCCGCCCCGTCGCGGCCGAAGCCAGCAGCAAGTCCGTCTGGCGGCACAAAAAGGCTGGCACTTGGATCACATCCACCGCCTGCCCAATCGCCGGGGCTTGGTGGGACTCGTGAATGTCCGTCGTCACCGGCACGCCCAGCGTTTGCCCCACCCCGGCCAGCAGTTTCAAGCCGTCGTCCAGCCCCGGCCCGCGGGGGCTGCGGCCGGAACTGCGGTTGGCCTTGTCGAAGCTGGCTTTGAAAATGAAGCCCAAACCCAGCGCGGCACAGCGGTCGCGCAGGGCCTCGCCGATGCGCAGACAAAGCTCGCGCGATTCGGCGACGCAAGGCCCGGCAATGATCGCCAGGGGAGCGTCCGGGCCGATGGTCAGGTCACGAAGGTGGATCGTTTGCATGGGTCGGCGATTGTATCGGAAGAAGGTTTCAAGCCCACGGATGAGACGCCGCTTTGGGCGGCTCTTGCGTGGGATCGTCCCACGGGGGACGCGCAACACATCCCTAGGTTATCCCACGGAAGAATCGCTCCAAGCCGCGATTCATCCGTGGGCTTGCGAAAAGTCATAATCAAACCAACTTTCTTTCTCACGCCTCAAGCCTTCCTCCGCGCGGGAACATCTTTGCGGTAAGATGCGTCGAACCTTGTAATCGACGCCCGCGTTGGGCGTCTACTTACCGCATTTGGGAGTTCCATCCATGAAGTTTCGCCACGCTTTGCTTGCCGCCCTCTTGTCGCTCTCCTTTGTGATGCCCGCCATGACCCGGATGCTTCAGGAAGCCCAGGCCGATGAGGAAGTGCCCACGCCCGCCCCGGAATTGAAACCGGTGGATCACACCCCACGCAAGCCCAAAACGCCCGGCGCGCTGCGGCTCTACCTGCTCGACGGCGCGGTGCTTACCGGTGACTTGGCCATTAAGGAGTTCACCGTTAAAACCCAGTTCGGCGACCTCAAAGTCCCCGTCACTGAAGTGCTGGGCTTCACCCCCGGCCTGGACAGCCACCCCAAGCTCAACGCCCGTTTGAACGAGTTGATTCAGCAGCTTGGCTCGGCCGACTTCGCCGAGCGTGAAGCGGCGCAGAAGGAGTTGCAGGGCATGGGCGGTGCCATCCGCGGCGAGTTGGAAAAGTTCGCCAAGGACGAGGACGCCGAGCGGCGCACCCGTGTGCAGGCCCTGCTCGATGAGATGACCGCGATGATCGACCAAGAGGATCCCGACATGGCCGGGGCGGACAAGCTCATCAAGGAAGACACCCTCATCACCCCGCAGTTCACGATTGTTGGCCGCATCCAGCCCGAGAGCTTTTCGCTCAACAGTTCCTATGGCGTGTTGACGGTGAAGCTCAGCGACATCCGCGATGCCCGTCGCGACGGTGGGGTGGAAGAGGAAATCCGCAAGACCATCGATGTGCAGGGCCAGAACCTGGCGATGACGAATTGGAAGGACAGCAAGATTCGCCTGGAGAAGGGGGACACGGTTTCGATCACGGCCGATGGCTCGATCACGCTTAGCCCTTGGGGCAGTCGTGCGATGAGCACGCCGGAAGGGGCCGCCAACTACGGCACCATGCAGCCGGGCAACTTCCCGTTGGGCACGCTGGTGGGTCGGATTGGCGACGGGCAGCCGTTTAAGATTGGCTCGAAGTCCAACTTCACCGCCGACCGTTCGGGTTCGTTGCAACTGGGCATGGCGATGATGCCCGATTACGCCAACAACGCCTTCCCCGGTCAGTACAACGTGAAGATTCGCGTGCAGAAGAAGTGATGAACTTGAGGTCTTGGGGGGGAAAACGAAACCGCGGATGAACGCGGATCATGATGGATAAGCAATAGGGCCGGCGCTTGCAGCGCCGGCCCTTTTTCGTGGCCCTTGTCAGAGGGCGTGAGGTCGCGTCGGGGGATCAGATGTCCATCTGAGCGTCGCCGGCGTTGTCACCCTTCTGTTCGCCATCCTTCTTCTGTTCCTGATCGCGCTTCTGTTGGCGATCGTTCTTGGGGCCATCGCCCTTTGCGTCGCCCTTGGGGCCGTCACCGTTGCGGCGATCTTCCACGCGCTGCTTGATCTCTTCTTTCATCTTGGCCACGCGGGCGTCGAACTCTTCGCGCTGCGTGTCATCGAGCACGACCCGCACATCGGTCAGCAGTTCCTCGAGCTTGGGCGCTTTTTCGTGCAAAGCCTTGATCTTCTCCAGCACCGCTTGGGCCTTTTCACGATCCTTGGCGTCACGGGCTTCTTGAAGCTCCTTGCGCAGGGCTTCGATTTCATCCTTGTGCTCATCGCGGAAGGCCTTGACCTTGTCGGCGAAAGCCTTGCCGGCCTCCTTGATCTGCGGCTCCTGGGCGTCGGTGATCTTCAGGCCGCGAAGCAGACGGCCAAGCACCTGGCCCGGTTCGGGCATGTCGGCGCGGGGGCCAGGTGCCTGGTCGCCCTGGGCCTGCTGGTCTTGGCGTTGCTTTTCACCGTCGCGCTGCCGCTCTTGGTCTTGCTTCTGCTGGCGATCCTGCCGGGGCTTCTCACCGTCCGCCCCGTTGGCCGCCAAGGCGTAGCTGCCCGCGCCCAGCATCAAACCCGCCATCGCACACGTCATTGTCTTGCGTCCAAACATGATCGGCTCCTTTCGGTTGGTCCCGGTTTTATCCGGGATATTGGTTGTTCGATCCATTGGCCAAACGAGGCGGAGGGGGTGGCTATTGCAATCATTCAAATAAAAGGGCCCGGACGGGGAGGGAACATCTCATTTGGAGAACAACGCCACACAGCGAGCCGCGACCGTGAGGGAGCGGATGGTTAGCACATGGCCAAGGCGACGGAATCCGCTTACTTCGTGCGCGGCTCTTGGGTTGCGCTGTCTTCCGAAGATGGGCTGGCGGATTCTTCACTGTTGCCTTCGCCGCCCGCTTCGCCGCTCTTGATTAAGGCGTAACGCAGGCCCACGGGGCCCAGCAGTTCGTGGACCACGATCATGCCAATGAGCATGTCGCGGACCTTGGGAGCCCACTCGCTTTGCGGGAAAGTTTTTTCGATGATGATCACCAACACCAGCGACACCCCAGCCTGGGGGATCATCGTCAGCCAGAGGTATCGCGTCCAGCCGCCTTGAATCCCCGTCATGCGCAGGCCGATGACTTTGGAACCCCAGTTGGCACCGGCCCGCAAGACCACCATCGCCAGCGAGATGTACCACAAGGTTGCTAGGGCGTCGAGATGAATCTTCACCCCTGCCAAGGCGAAAAAGAGGCAATAGACCGGCAGGCTCATGTCGTGGAGGGAATCGAAAAGCGGTTGGCTGTGGCGGGGCCAGAGGTTTTGCAGGAGCATTCCCGCCGACAGGGCCATGAGCAGCGTTTCCAAGTGTGTGTCGTGGCCGGCGATGTGGAAGTGGACCTCACCCAAGAGGGCGAAGAACATGCAAGCGCCGATGAGGAAGATGGTCAGGTGCGTGGCGACTTGGCGGACGTAGAGGGCCATCAAGAGGCCCAGCACGCCGCCCAGAAGGATGCTGCCGATGAGTTGGAATCCCAGCGCCAAGATGAAGCCGCCCGACAGCCCGCCTTGGGTGGACATGACGCCCTTGGCCACCGCCAGCACCACGGCGAAGAGGACGATGAGCACCAGGTCCTTGAGCACCGTCAGCGCCAGGGCGGTCTGCGACAGCGGGCCTTTGGCATCGTATTCGCCGATCATGGCGATGACCACGGCGGGACTGTTGGCGATCATCACCACGCCGATGATGACGGCGATTATGGCGGCGTGAAGCCAGCTTTGATCCTTCAAGAAGCCGATCCACGGGCTGGCGGCCAAGAGCGCGGTGACGGCGATGGCCATGATGATGGCGACATCGAGGCTGATGAGCAGCAGCAGTTTTTTGATTTTGTCGCGTAGGAAGTCCAAGCGGATTTCCGAACCGGCGGTCAAGGCGATGACGGCGATGGCCAGGTCGTTGGCGAAGGTGAGTTGGGGGATTTGCTCGTTGGGAATCAGCGCCAGCACGGCCGGGCCGGCCAAGAGGCCCAGGATGAGGTAGCCGCTGATGCGGGGCAAGTGTAGGCTGTGAAAAATGCCTCCCACTAGCCAGGCCGCCAGCATGAGAAATCCCGCGGCCATGACGGTCATCATGGGGCTTTGGTTCAGCGCCAGGATTTCGGCGTCGGGCAGCGGCGGGTCGAGAAGATAAGGGTAATAACGCGCCAAGGCGGCGACGCAGAACAACAGCAACAAGGTGGTCAGGAGTCTCATGACAAGGCCTCCTTAACCATGTCGCTGGGCGAATGAGTGGCGATGGTGGCCCCGCCCGTTTTGTGGTCAGTTGCTCCGTTGCCCTCGGCCATTGCGGGCTTGGCACCCACCCAAGGTCGCCAGCGGTGCAGGTAAGCGGCAGCGTCAAACAACAGCCCGGCCAGCACCACCACTGACAGCGTTCGCGCTGCGGTGAGAGGTAGGCCCAAGTCATCGGCGTGGGCGGAGATGACAAAGCCCAAGGCCACCGCCAGCGCCACCGGGCTTTGACGAATCGGGCCGATGAGCAACGCTTCCTGTTGGGCGTCCTTGACGGCCTTTTGTAAGAGCGGGCGATCCACGCCAAGCTTCACAGCCGCGCGACCGACGAGCATCGCCAACAGCAGCACGCAGCCAACGAGACCAAGCCACGGGTCCAGCAGCACGCCGGCGGAAATCATGAGCATCATGGCCACGGGTTGCTCTGCCTTGCTGATGGCTTTTTCAAACCGCCCCAACTGCTGTTGCGGCAGGTTGATGGTCACCAGGCCCCAGATCATGGCGACGAAAAGGGGCGAGTAGCCCAGCACGGCCGCGGCCCCAGCGACGAAGGCCACCAACCCCAGCAACACCACCATCCGCTGCGCTTCCTTGATCGCCACCCGCATCAGCCACAGCGACAGCAGTGCCGCCGTCAACGCCACCAAGAGCGAAGTCGCCAAGCCCCAAGCCAGGGCCGTGAGGGAAATCGTGTCGCTATCCCCCGGCTGCATGAGCATCAGGAGCAGGCCCCA
Source organism: Phycisphaerales bacterium (assembly GCA_038241095.1). Classification (GTDB taxonomy): domain Bacteria; phylum Planctomycetota; class Phycisphaerae; order Phycisphaerales; family Phycisphaeraceae; genus JBBDMX01. Next base: position 8,543 of record JBBRGB010000044.1, on the reverse strand, counting down.
GCAGAGCAGGGCGAACATGCCCGAGAGGCCCGATACGCCGCGGAGCAAAACGGACATGCCCTTGGCTTGCGTCCAGCGCTGGCCGAGGCTGCGCAGTTCGGGCGACCAGCCCATGACGCAGACGCCCAAGAGTGTGGCCACGACGTAACCAAGGGGCCGCTGCGGCGCGGGTGCCAGCCAGTGGATGACGATCATCGCCAGCCCGGCGGTCAAGAGCAGACTCGCCAAGGCATCGACCAAGGCCAAGGTTGAAACCTGCCAAGGCAACCCGGTCAGCACGCGGCGATGGCCTTGGAGGCCGATCATTAAGCCCACCCAGCCCAGGCCGAAGAGCGCCAAAGGGCGGATGATGTTCTGGTCTTCTTGGCCGATGAGGCCCAGCACGTGCGGGCCGACGAACATGCCCAGCAGCACCACCAGCCAACCGCCGTTGACGAGCATGGCCCCGACGGGGTGCCGCCGCCAGGGCATGAACCACTTGCTCGACAGCACCAACGACAGCGCCACCAGGGCGGCAATGGCCAACAGCATCCGCATGGCAAGAGTTTAGCGGGGGAAGGGGTGAGAGGGTGAGGGGGTGAGGGGGTGACAAGGTGACGAGTCAAGATGTGAATGCAAGCCCACAGATGAAACCGCGGCTCTGTGCGGTTTCTTCTGTGGGATGGGGCGGACGGGGTACAGGGGGAACTTCGCGTGGGGTGGGAATATCCCACAGAAGCCGTCCAAGGCGACGGCATCTGTGGGCTTGCATTTCCCGTTGCGTTTTTTCACCCTGTCATCCTGTCACCCACTCACCCCCTCACCTTTTCACCTTGTCATCCCCTCCACTCAATCCATCTTCCCCGGCACCAATTCCGTCGGCAGCGCGGCGGGGCGCTCCAACTCGCCGATGAGTTCCACGGCCTTGCCGGTGCGGGCGCTTTCCAGGAAGCCGAGCATCGCTTGAAGCGTCTGGAAGGCCAACGCGCCGCTGGCGCGGTGGGGGCGGTTGGCGCGGATGCCCTTGGCCATATCCGCCACGCCGGCCATGCGGCCAAAACCCTTCTGATGCGTCAGCGGCACTTCGACGTACTCGGCGTCACCGAGCTTGCGCACCTTGACCGAGCCGTCAAAACCGTTGGGGTCGGGCACCTGCATGGTTCCTTCGGTGCCGAAGATGGTGATGGGGTGGCCGCCGTCGTAAGGGGCATGCGCCATGGCGAAGGAGGTGATGATGGTGCCGATGACGCCGTTGGCGAAGTTGAGGGTTCCGGTGACGTGGTCGGGCGTTTCGACGGTGATCTTTTGGCCGTGCTTGGGGCCGGGGCCGCCCTCTTTATTTTTGTGGGTGATGGTTCGGGGGTTGATCATGATGCCCGCCGCGCCGGTGACACTCTTGATTTTGCCCAGCATGTTTTGCAGCGCGGTGAGGTAGTAGGGTCCCATGTCGAGCATGGGCCCGCCGCCGGGCTTGTAGTAGAACTCGGGGTTGGGATGCCAAGATTCGTGCCCGCGTCCGAGCATGTAGGCGGTGGCGACCAGGGGCTTGCCGATGACGCCGTCGTCGAGCAGTTTGCGGGCGGTTTGATGGCCAGCGCCGAAGAAGGTGTCCGGCGCGCAACCGGTGCGAACGCCCTTCTTTTCCGCGGCGGCGAGAATCTTCTTGCCTTCCTCCAACGACAGGCCAAACGGCTTTTCGCTGTAGGTGTGCTTGCCGTTTTCGATGGCTTGCAGGGCGATCTCGGCGTGGGCGACGGGGATGGTGAGGTTGAGCACGATGTCGATGTTGGCATCGCGCATCAGCTCATCGACCGACAGCACCCGCGTGATGCCATGCTCCGCGGCCTTGGCCTTGGCCACGTCGTTGTTGAGGTCTGCCACCGCCGCCATCTCGATGAAGTCGTAGAGCTTGGCGTGGTTGAAGTATTGGTTGGAGATGTTGCCGCAACCCACGACGCCGATGCGAACCTTGTCCATGATGTTGACCTTTTGTTGGTGGTTGGTGTGGATGGTTTGAGTGAGGAAAATCGGGACGCAAGAGCCTACCGACAAGGGACAATCCCGTCCAATGAAGCGTCCGCGTTGGTTTTGTTTAGCGGGGGCCGACAGGCCTTGTGGACGCCGGTGTCGATGCACTCCACACCGAGTTGCCGGGCCGCGGCGGTGGCGGTTTGGTCGATGAGCGTGGCGATGGTCATGGGGCCGACGCCGCCGGGCACGGGCGTGATCCAAGCAGCGCGTTGGGCGGCCGGCTCGTAATCCACATCGCCGACGTTGCCTTCGCTGTAGCCCGCGTCCACCACAGCCGCACCGGGCTTGATCCAGTCGCCTTGCACAAACCGTGCCTTGCCCACCGCCGCCACGACGATGTCCCCTTGCCGCACGATCTCCGCGAGGTTTTCCGTGCGACTGTGGCAGATGGTGACCGTGGCGTGCGCCGCCAAGAGCAGCATGGCCACGGGCTTGCCAAGAATCGGGCTGCGGCCGATGACCACCGCGTGCTTGCCCTTGAGCGGAATGTCGTATGCCGCCAGCAAGCGCATGATCCCGCCCGGCGTGCAGGAGGCGAAGCCCGGCAGATCAAAACTCATGGCCCCGAAGCTGGCGATGGTCACGCCGTCCACGTCCTTCTCCGCGGCAATGGCCTCGAAAGCGGCCCGGCCATCGACCTGCCTCGGCACCGGATGTTGCAGCAAAATGCCATGCACCGCGGCATCATCGCTCAAGGTTTTAATCTGACGCACCACCTCGGCCGTGTCGGCGTCACCGGCGATTTCGAGCTTCAGCGACTTCATGCCCACGGCCTCGCAACGCTTGCGCTTCATGGCGGTGTAAGTCACCGAGGCGGGGTCGGCCCCGACGAGCACCGTCGCCAAACATGGCGTCACGCCGGTGGCGTCTTTGATGCGTTGCACGCGGCCAGCGCAGCGATCAAGAATGGCCGCGGCCGTGGCCTTGCCGTCGAGAATGCGGGCGGATTGTGTCATGGCGGAATTATAGAGGCGTGGTAACAAGAGGCCGAATCGGCACGCCTTGCTCGATGAGGAAGCGCTTGGTCACGTCGATGGGGTAGGTGCCGTAGTGGAAAATGCTCGCGGCCAGGGCGGCGTCGGCGTCGGTTTCGGTCAGCACCTGCTGAATGTGTTGCGGCGACCCGCACCCGCCCGAGGCCACCACCGGCACGTCCACAGCCGCGGAAACGGCGCGGGTCATGGCGATGTCGTAACCGTTTTGCATCCCATCGGCGTCCATGCTCGTCAGCACGATTTCGCCCGCGCCCAAGGCCACGACCTGCCGCGCCCAGGCGACTGCTTCCAAGCCCGTGGGCTTGCGACCGCCATGCGTGTGAACTTCAAAAACAACATCGCTGGCTTCATCCCCACCCCCCCCGTTTCCTTCCCCATTTCGCTCCCCGATATTTTCCCGCCAACTCCTCGCCGCCCTGCCCAAAGCGTCATCGCGCTTTTCCAGTTCCGCGCTGCGTGCCTCAAACTCGGCGCGAGCCACGCGCTTGGGGTCGATGTTGACCACCGTGGCGCAGCGGCCAAAGCGCCGGGCCGTCTGCGTGACGATCCCCGGCGTGACAATGGCCGCGGTGTTGATGCTCACCTTTTCCGCACCCGCCTGGATCAGGGCCGTCACATCGTCAATGGCGCGAATGCCCCCGCCCACGGTGAACGGCATGAAGCACTGCTCAGCGACGCGACGCACCACATCGAGCATGATGTTCCGCTGCTCGTGACTGGCGGTGATGTCGAGAAAAACCAGCTCGTCAGCCCCGGCCCGGTCATAGGCGCGGGCGATCTCCACCGGGTCCCCGGCGTCACGAAGGTTCACGAAATTAACGCCCTTGACCACGCGGCCGGCGTGAACGTCTAAACAGGGAATGATGCGGTGATAAAGCACGGGCGGACTCGGTGGGTTGTGAAAGAAACGTGTTGCCACCCCATTTTAAGAGAAACCCGCAAGCCCACAGATCAAACCGCCGCTCGGAGCGGTTTCTTCTGTGGGATCGATCGCGCAAGGGTCGCCCCGCGATCATCTGTCGCACATCCCACGGAAGAAGTCGCCCAAAACCGCGACTTCATCCGTGGGCTTAGAGAGTCACTCCGTTTTGGACGCGCCACACCCCCGGCGGGTAAACTGCGTGCCAATCCTTCCCCGAAAGATCATGATGAAACTTCCCCCACAAACCCGAACCCTCGCCCTCGCCGCGCTGGCCACCTGCCTCACCGCCGCGCCGCTTGTCACCGCATCGCCCACCGATGACGCTTTCCTGGCGGGTTACGCCCAAGCCGTCGTCGATGCCCAAGCCGCCGACCAAGGCGTCACCGTCACCGCCAAGGACGGCACGCTCTCCGTCGCCCTGCCCGTCACCGCCCAAGCCAACCGCGAAAATCTCACTCAACGACTCGAAGCCTTGCCCAACGTCCGGCAAGTGATCTTCACCGACGGCCCCGCCAACGCCAACACAACCGCCACCACCGCCGCATCCACCGACGTCAACCAAACCTCCTCCAACACCAACACCACCCCGCGCGAAAAATCCGCCACCGCCCCAGCCCCGCGCGACCCACTCCCCCACGGCGAATGGTTCCCCCGCGGCCGCCTCTTCGAACCCCTCATCGCCGACCCCCGCTGGCCACATTTCGGAGCCGCCTACACCCACTACATGGGCGAGAGCGTCACCAACGTCGCCACCGTCAGCTTCGGCGAATCCATCAGCTTCTACCGCCGCGATGTGCCCGATTGGCTCCCCTTGGACGGCCAGTTCGAGGCTGTGCTACAGCCCGGCGTGTTTGCCATCTTCGACCTCGGCTCCACCTCCGGCGACCTGCTCAACGCCGACTACTTCATCGGCGGCGGGCTGGCGTGGAACAACGGCCCGTGGTCCGCACTGGCACGCATCTTCCACCAAAGCTCGCACCTTGGCGATGAATACCTCCTGGCAAACCCCGGCATCACGCGCGTAAACCTCAGCTACGAACAGGCCAACCTGCTCCTCTCCTACGACTTCTCCTCCCAATGGCGCGTTTACGGCGGGGCGGGCCTGCTCTTTGACCAAGACCCTGCGGGCTTCGACCCGCTCGTGGCGCAGTACGGCGCACAATGGCGCAGCCCGTGGAGTTTCCACAACGGCTGGCTGACCCCCGTCGCGGCCGTGGATGTCAAGCATTGGGAGGAGACCGACTGGTCGGCCGACCTCTCTGTTCGCGCTGGCGTGGAGCTGCGCGACCCTTCCGACGCCGCCGGCCACCGCATGCAAATCCTCCTGGAATACTTCAACGGCCACAGCCCCAACGGCCAGTTCTACTCCGAAAGCATCCGCTACCTGGGCCTGGGCCTCCACTTTTACTATTGATGAAAAGAGTGAATAACAATCCCCAAGCCCCCGAATCAACGACTTTCCAAGCCCACGGATGAAGTCGCGGCTCTGTGCGACTTCTTCCGTGGGATGCCTACGACCACCACGCTTTCTTTCTCTTCCTCTTCTTCGCGGCCTTCGTCCTCCTTCGCCCCTTCGCGTTAAAATGAGTTGGTCATAGCCCCCGACACTCCACTAAAGCGCCTGCCATGAAACAATTTCTCCCCCTGCTGCTCACCCTCGCCGCCCTGACCCTCACCGGCTGCGCCTTCTCCGGCATCAAAGCCCCCCAGGCGCGGGTCGAAGCCGTGCGACTCGTCGAGCAAACCGAACAGGGCGCGCGCGTCGAAGTCACCCTGGCCTTGACCAATCCCAACGACAAGGCCCTGCCCCTGAATCGCACCGAGTACAGCGTCAAACTCAGCGAGGGCGGCAGCTACCGCTTCAGCGACGAATCCAACCGCACCCTCCCGGCCAAGGGCACCCAAACCATCCTCCTCCCCGCCGCCTTCGCCACCGACGGCAACATCAACGGCGCAGCCTACGAAGTCCGAGGCGACGTGAGCTACACCCCCCCCGGCCAACTCCGCCGCTCCCTAACCGAATCCGGCCTCCCCCTCCCCACAGTCAACTTCTCCCAAAAAGGCAAACTGGAGTAGCCGAAAAACGGCACGCCCATATTTAGCCCCCGGCGGCTCCGAGCCGGGGGCGGGAGGGTCGTGAAACCCACAGCTCGCAAACTTCTCACCCCACACCCCGCAATGAAACGCACCCCCTTTTCGTGCCCCAACTTCATGCAAACCGTGCTGGCGGATGGTGGGCGTTCTTATATGATGGGGGTCGGCTGATTCGACCACCCCATGCGATTATCCCTCTCCGAAATCCGCGCCAACGCCATGAGGTTCTCCAACGAATGGAGGGACGTCGTCAGCGAGCGCGCCGAGGCACAATCCTTCTGGACCGAACTCTTCGCCGTCTTCGGCATCAAACGCCGCTCCGTCGCCAGCTTTGAGGAGAAGGTCAAGAACCTCAAGCAGGCCTACGACCGCATCGACGTTTTCTATTCCGGCGTCATGCTCGGCGAACACAAAAGCCTGGGCCAAGACCTTTCCAAAGCCGCCAGCCAAGCCTTCAATTACGTCCAATCACTCCAACGCGAAGACCGAGCCAACGAAATTCCGCAATTCATCGTCGTCTCCGACTTCCAAACCATCGTCGTTTACGATCTCGACTCCAAAGACCCCGCCGATCCCGTCGCATCCTTCAAGACCGACAAACTCCACGAGAACATCAGGCACCTCGGCTTCCTCTCCGGCTACACCACCAAGCCCGTCGATCCCGAAGACCCCATCAACATCAAGGCCGTCGAAGTCCTCGGCAAGTTGCACGATGCGCTGGAAAAAGGCGGCTACACCGGGCACAATCTCGAACGCTTCCTCGTCCGCGTGCTCTTTTGCCTCTTCGCCGACGACACCGCCATCTTCGACAACGAGGAGTTCAAGACCCTCGTCAAAAGCTCGCGCGCCGACGGCGGCGATCTCGGCCCGCTTCTGGCACGCTTCTTCAAGGTGCTCGATTCGGACAAGCCCGACCGTTCCGACAAGCTGCCCGATGAGCTGCGCGACCTTCCCTACGTCAACGGCGATCTGTTCAAGGAGGATTTGGGCTTCGCTGATTTCGACGGCCCCATGCGTGCCGCGCTCATGGAGTGCTGCGAGTTCAACTGGTCGCGCATCTCGCCCGCTGTCTTCGGCTCGCTCTTTCAATCCATCATGGCCGGCGATGCCGGGGCCAAGAAGCGCCGCCAGATCGGCGCGCACTACACCTCCGAACGCGACATTCTCAAACTCGTCGGGTCCCTCTTCCTCGATGACCTCAAAGCCGAGCTTGCGGCCGCCGGAACCCGAAAGACAAAACTCCAGGCCTTCCTCGACAAACTCGCCACGCTGCGCTTTCTCGACCCCGCCTGCGGCTGCGGCAACTTCCTCGTCATCACCTACCGCGAATTAAGACTGCTCGAACTCGAAGCGCTGCAACGCCTCCATCCTTCCCGGGCGATTGAGCGCGGTGCTGCGGGAGCGCAACGTGTGCTCCATCTCGATCAACTGCTCAATGTCAACGTCGATCAGATGTACGGCATCGAAATCGAGGAATGGCCCGCCCGCATCGCCGAGGTCGCCATGTGGCTCATCGACCACCAGATGAACCAGAAAGTCGGCGAAGCCTTCGGCCAGCCCGTCCTGCGTCTTCCCCTCAAGAAAAGCGCCAAGATCGCCCACGCCAACGCCCTGCGCATCGACTGGAACGACGTGCTGCCCGCCAAGCAATGCTCGTACGTGCTGGGGAATCCGCCGTTTGTGGGCAAGAAGGAGCAGAACGCGGCGCAAAAAGCGGACTTCGAGGCTATCTGGGGTGGCGTCAAGGGATCGGGCGTCTTGGACTATGTAACGTGTTGGTATCGCGTCGCGGCGCGATACATGAACGGCACGACAACGGGGGGCGCGTTCGTCTCGACGAACTCCATCTCTCAGGGCGAGCAGGTCGGTTTGCTGTGGCAAACGCTCTTTGCCGATGGCTTGCATATTCATTTCGCGCATCGCACGTTCGCATGGACCAGCGAATCTCGTGGGAAAGCGCATGTTCACGTCGTGATTATTGGGTTTGCGAAGAAGGCTGGTGGTCCGCGCCGAATCTATCACCATGAAACCGGCGAAACTCATACAGTCGAGATAGTTCAGAATATCAACCCTTATCTGGTTGCCGGTCCAGACGTGGCGCTGGTACGGGCGGACTCGCCGATCTCTGCGGACGCGCCGCGGATGACCAAAGGAAGCGAGGTGACTGACAATGGTTATCTGCTGTTGTCCGAGGCGTATCGGAGGCAAATCGCCAGACAGTGCGAAGGAACCGGAAAGTTTCTGCGCCGGTTCATGGGGGGAGAGGAGTTCCTGAGCGGAGAACTGCGGTACTGCATGTGGCTCCGTGATGCACTCCCGTCCGATATGCGTCATTGCAAGCCCATTATGCTGGCCCTTGCGGCGGTCAGGGAATTCCGCCTCCGAAGCCCCAAAGCCAGAACGGTTGAGCTTGCCGACACGCCGTATCTATTTGGCGAAGATCGTCAGCCCAAGAATAGATACCTGTTGATTCCAAAGGTTTCATCAGAACGCCGGTTCTACGTCCCGATCGGGTTCATGTC
>JBBRGB010000043.1:0-17124 GCA_038241095.1 Phycisphaerales bacterium | reverse complement strand
ATATCTCCGGATGCGCGGGGAATATTTCCGGATGCGCGGGGAATATTTCCGGATGCGCGGGGAATATTTCCGGATGCGCGGGGAATATTTCCGGATGCGCGGGGAATATTTCCGGATGCGCGGGGAATATTTCTAGATGCGCGAGGCATATTTCTAGATGCGCGAGGCATCAATCCGCGTTTTTTGGACGAATCACGCGGGTCGGACGTTGTTGGGGTGGGGAAAGAGGGTTTTTTTGCGATCCCGGTTAACTCGGTCATCGGGTCGGGCGATGGGATTGACAAGCCCCGAAGGCTTTTTGATTGACCGGTTGGTCAGTCGGTCTGGTGGCTGTGGCTCGCGGTGCGCGTGAGCCGCTGGCTTGCCGGCGGTTGATGGGGGGGTTTTGTGCGGGGGGTTGACGTGGTGACGGCGGGGCAACAGGCCCATGCCGCGACCTGCCGCGACGTGCGGTTGAGGCGGTTGGGTTATCGGGCGGGTGAGGGTGGAGCGTGTGGAAGGGCGAATCGTTGCCACTGTTAGCCGCGACGTTCCCGTTGCGCGTCTTTGGGAACGATCACACGCGGCTTGCTTTCATGCAAGCGACCTTTTGCATTTCCGTTAGAATCGCGGCGCTGGCATTGACGCATCCACGAAAGGCACGTTGACATGACGCTGATTCCCATGGTGATCGAGAAGTCCGGCAGGGGCGAGCGGGCTTATGACATTTACTCACGACTGCTGCGCGACCGCGTGTTGTTTATCACCGGCGGCATCGGCGACGAATCGGCCAACCTGGTCGTGGCCCAGTTGCTCTTTCTGTCGAGCGAAGACCCCAAGGCTGACATTCACATGTACATCAACAGCCCGGGCGGGAGCGTCTCGGCGGGGCTGGGCATTTACGACACCATGCAGTTCATTCGGCCTGACATCCGCACCTATTGCGTGGGCATGGCCGCGAGCATGGGGTCGCTGCTGCTGATGGCCGGGACGCACGGCAAGCGCTATGTGCTGCCCAACAGTCGGGTGCTGCTGCATCAGCCTCTGATGGGCGGGGTGATGGAAGGCCCGGCCACGGACTTGGGCATTCACGCCAAGGAAATGCTCCGCACCCGCGATCGGCTGTACAAGATCATGGTCGAACACACCGGCAAGGACGCCAAGACCATCGCCCACGATTGCGAGCGTGACAAGTGGCTTGATGCCGATGAAAGCGTGGCGTATGGGATAGCCGACCGGGTGTTGAAGCACATTCCCGATTCGCTGGCGCAGTCGCATGTGAGCGATGAGGGCGGGCAAGGCCAGGACGCTGGGAAGTGAGCGGGAGCATGAATCGCAAGGTTAAAAGATTGGCGATGCGGGCGGGGCTTGACGTCGCATTCGTGGCGATGTTGTTGCCGTTGGCTATGGCGTTGCCGGGCTGTTCGCCGCGGGTCGGGGGGAGCATGAGTCCCGATGATGCGTTGAACGATCTGCGTCATGAGAACGCGGAGTTGAAGGATGAAGTGTCGCAACTGGAAGGGAAGATCGAGTTGCGGCTGGCGGAGATCGAGGCCTTGATGCAGGAGTTGCGTGCGGGTGAGGGCGCGGGGGCGGCGGTGGCGGCGGATCGGCCACGGGCGGTGACGCTGAAGTTTGCCCGCTATTCAGGGGGGTTGGACACCAACAACGATGGTCGTGATGATCTGGTTCGCGTCTATTTGCAGCCATTGGATCAGCAGGGGCGGGTGTTGCCCGTGACTGGCGAGGCGACGGTGACGGTGGCGCGGCTCGAGGATGGCGAAGCGACGGTGCTGGTGGAAAAAAAGTGGACAAGCGTTGAGTTGGACGCGGCCTATCGCAGCGGTCTGACGGGGACGTATTACACCTTGGAGACCCCCCTGCCCGAGGGCATCGCCGCCGATACGGAGTTGGCGGTGAAAGCCACACTCGTTGAGCAAGGCAGTGGCGTGAAACTCACGCGGCAAGCGACCGTGCTGGCGAAGTGACGCCTGTCAGCCGTGGGACGTAAGCCCGCGGTGGAAGAAGCGTCGATGAAATTCACGATGGGTCGATTCCCGCGTGGATCGCGCATTGCCGCCCGATATGGTAAACTTCGAGGCTTAAATCCTCACCGCGGTTGGCGGCGACCGGGGGTTGAAAGGCGCGGTCGCTTCGGGTTGCCCAAGGGCCGACTGGCGGAGATGTGAAATTTATGTTAGCTTTGTTGAAGTTCCAAGGCACGACCGGACGATAAGAGCGGGTATTGACAAACGCTCTTCCTTCGCCTAAATATAGGCCATTCGAGGCAAAAGGCACGACGAGTGCGTGAAAACAGGCAAGGGCGGGGAAGGCCGAGATCGTGTGGAGATTTACCCAACGCCATAATTTCAGGACACTTAGGACCTTCGGGCGGGCATGAATGTGGATATCTCTCAACGTTATAAAAGCGTGAGTTGAATCCAAGCATCATGTTTGCTCTAATGTTCATCGACCGCTCGTGTGGGCGGTCAGGGGTACTAAGTCAGGTTCCTGCTTTACATGGAGATTCGCTATGAAGAGTCGCATTGCACAGTTGGCTCTGGCCGGTGCGGTGGCTGGCACGATGATGCTGCCCGCCATCAGTTCCGCCCAGGAAGCCGCGGGTCCCAACACCGGCAAGCTTTCGCTTGAAGCCGGCGTGGACGTCGTCACCCAGTACATTTTCCGCGGTTACTCGCAGGAAAATGAGGGCATCATTGCCCAGCCCTGGGCCAACCTCGGCTTCAGCGTTTACAAGAGCGCTGATGGCCCGATCTCGGATGTGTCGCTGAAGATCGGTACCTGGAACAGCTTCCAGACCGAGATCACCGGCAGCAGCGGCGCTTGGTACGAGGCCGACCTGAGCCTCGGCGTCGAAGCCACCATCATGAAGAAGTGGACCGCCGGCCTCAGCTACATCTGGTATGTCTATCCCGATGCCGCCATCAGCACCATCCAGGAAGTTGATCTCAAGATCGGCTACAACGACAAGGGCATGTTCCCTGACATCATGGGTCGTCCCTTCGCGTTGCAGCCCTACGTGCTCTTCGCGTTCGAGACGGACAACCCCAACGGTAACGAGGGCATCTACGCCGAAGTTGGTATCGCCCCCCAGTGGACGATCGACAACATGAAGGATTGGCCCATCACCCTCACCATCCCGATGACCGTGGGTCTGAGCCTTGATGACTACTACCTCGATCCCGTGACTGGCAAGGATGATATCTTCGGGTACGTCTCGGTCGGCGCCATCGCCACCGTGCCCCTGAAGTTCATCCCCAGCGACTATGGTCAGTGGTCGGCCAAGGCCGGCGTGATGTTCTACTACTTGGGTGACAATGCCGCCGACAGCTCGGCTGGCATCATCGGCCTCAGCGGCAACCAGTTCCAAGTCGTGGGCATCTTCGGCGTGAACATGACCTACTAATCAACACTCGTCAATAGCAGGCGCTTTTGCCCAACCCCTAAAAAGGCGGCTCGAACAGGAACCCGAGCCGCGGGGAAAAGACGCCAGCCTCCAGGCTCGACCTAGTGGACCAGGTCGAGCCTTTTTTTGCGCCGATTTTCGGCGCTCTTGTATTCCGGGGCGATTGGGGTTGATCGATTTAACGCGAAGCGGCGAAGGGGCGCGAAGGACGCGAAGGAGAAAGATAAAGAGAAAGAGAAGAGGGTCGGTGCCACACAGCATCCCGCTTCGGGTGATGTGTGTCCGGTTGTCTGTGATCATTCGCACACAGCACCCTGTCGGGATGCTGTGTGTCACCGCCGCTTTTTGTGATCACGAAGTTCAACGGGCGGCGCGGGACGGCAATTCGTCGACGAGTCGCCGCAGGCGTTGGAGCGTTGTTTCCTGAATCAGGTAATGGCGCAGGAAGTGGTTGAACACGTGGCCAGACTGCCCGCCGAGGTGGTAGTCCTCCCCCAGCGCTGACGCTGGCGGGTTGGCCAGGGCGAACATCACGTGGTAACAGGTCTGCTCCGGCGTCCAATCGCCAAACCAGATCGCCAGCTTGCCCCGCTTGCATTCACTCGGCAATGTTGCCTGCCAAGCCAGATACCGCTCGGCCAAGTCGAGATCGAGTTGCCCCGGCTCAAACGCCAGCAGACCCGAATTGAAAAACCGGTGCCCCAGCGACCAAGGCCGGCCCACATCCGCGAAGCTCGCCTCCAGCCGGGCGAAAGCCTCGCGGGCTTCGGGCGGAACCTGCGTGGCTTCATCCTGATGATCGTGGAGGTAGAGCGGTCGTGGTTCCTGGCCTCGTGCCCAGCGGATCAACCGCTGCGGCGGAGCGAAAAAAGCCGTGTCCGGGTCCAGCACCAGCACCCGTCGGCAACGGGGCAGCAGCGTGGCATGGAGCAGCTTGCAAACCGGGGCATAGCGGCTGTGGTAGAGGGCTTGGAGCCGCGGCCAGCGGCCATTGATCGCCCGTTCCACCGCGTCATCGGCGGCGGGCCAAGACCACCAGACCGCCCCCGGCACATGGCCATCGACCCAGGCGCGATCCTTAGCCGACAGTGTGCCATCATCGGACAACGCCACCGCCCAGCGTGCCCCACCCTCGCCGCTTCCCGCACCCCCCGCAAAATGCAGCAGGGTTTTAAGCGCCAGCACCCCGACCCGCAGATCACGCCGACACAGCAGCATGTGCGCCTCGGCATCGGCGGGGTGTTCATCGCTGGGCATCACCGCCGGCAGTGGGGCCGTGGCATCCAAACGCGATACCGCCCGTTCGATCCGCCATTGATCGAAACGCTTGCCAACCCGGTACGGCAGCCAGTGGGGAGCCTGTCTCACGTGATGGTTATAACATCGGCCACCCAATTGACGCAGGTTAAGGCCCGGTTGTGCCGAATATAAGGAAGGTGACGCCCCCGGACCGGCCTTCTGGCCTTTCGGATGTCGCCAACAGCCCCGCACCCAAACCCCAGCCCCTTTTCGGAGTTTTCCCCCATGCCCAAGATCATTCGTCGCATCGGCGTCCTCACCGGCGGTGGCGACTGCCCCGGACTTAACGCCGTGATCCGCGCCGTGGTCAAGAGTGCCATTCACCGTTACGACCTGGAAGTCTGGGGCGTTGAGGACGGCTTCCAAGGCTTGATCGAAAACCGCATGCACCGACTGGACTGGTCCAGCGTCAGCAACATCCTCACCCAGGGCGGCACCATCCTCGGCTCCAACAACAAGTGCGACCCCTCCCGCTGGCCCGTGCGCAAGGGCGGCGGCCAGATCGAGTTCCAGGATGTCACCGACCGCTGCATCGACCACATCCACGCCCGCGGTCTCGAAGCCCTGATCGTCATCGGTGGCGACGGCACCATGACCGTCGCTTCCCAATTCGTCGAGCGCGGCATCAACTGCATCGGCGTGCCCAAAACCATCGACAACGACCTCTGGGGCACCGATGTCACCTTCGGCTTCGCTTCCGCCGTGGCCGTGGCGACCGATGCCCTGGATCGCATTCACACCACAGCCGCCAGCCATCACCGCGCCATGGTGGTCGAACTCATGGGCCGCAACGCCGGTTGGATCGCCCTGCACGCCGGCGTCGCCAGCGGGTCGGACTTGATCCTCATCCCCGAAATCCCCTTCGATCTCGACAAGCTCTGCGAAACCGTCCTGTCCCGTTCGCAGCACGGCAAACGCTTCTCCATGCTGGCGGTGTCCGAAGGTGCCAAGCCCCTGGGCGGAGAGCAGATCGTCGCCAGAGTCGATCCCACCAGCCCCGACCCCATTCGCTTGGGCGGCGTCGGCGCTTACGTCGCGCAGCAGATCGAGACCAAGACCGGCATCGAAACCCGCGTCACCGTCCTGGGCCACGTGCAGCGCGGCGGCGGGCCGGTCCCCACCGACCGCGTGCTGGCCACCGAGTTCGGCCACGCGGCCATCGAACTGCTGGCCAACGGCGGCAAGGGCAGGATCGTGGTCATGCGCGGCCGCACCGTTTGCGACGCTCCCTTGACCGATTGCGCCAACAAACAGCGCATCGTCCCCATGGACAACCCGCTGCTCATGGCCGCCCGCGACGTGGGCACCAGCTTCGGCGACTGACACGGAAAGCAATCGCCGCACGACAGCAATCGAAGATCATGCTTTCAAGCCCACGGATGCAGTCGCCGTGACGGCTTCCGTGGGATCGCCCGCTATGACTTGGAATATCACATTATTCCATCCCCCGCGCTGGACTTTCACAAATCAGCGATAGAATGTTGCACATTAACCCGTTCCAGCCTTGGGGGTTGGGACACTTATGAAAGGATGTGCGGCATGTACGGAAAAACGTTTTTGGCTATTGGCTTGGTTGCCGGCCTCGGCTGGACGGTGGGTTGCGAAAAGGAAGGCTGACCGGAGCGAACGTTGCGACATGATTCAGTTCCTTAAAAAAGGGGACGGATAATGAAACTGCTTTATCTTAGCATCGGCGGTTTGGATTTGGAAGGATTAACAACTCAATCCGTAAAAAATATGGAAATGACGCGGCGATTTCAGGGGTGTTGAGGAAATAGTGGGATGGGGTGCGGTTTTGGCGGGGGGTCCCAGCCGCGGGAGCGGCTGGGCTTTCGGGGGGTTTCACCAAGATCAACTCGCGTTTTTTCAACGCATCCTTCAAGATTCAAGATGCAGACTCATCTTCCCGCCAAGACGCATCCTTGCTTCAAGACTCAAGACTCATCCCTCATCCCTCAAGACTAAACTGTCGGCATGAACCTTGGCTTCCTCCCCCACGTCAACGCTTCGCTCAACGCCTTGGCGGCCATGCTGCTGGTCGTGGGGCTGGTGCTCATTCGTCAACGGCGCATCGCGGCCCATCAGGCGGTGATGAAAAGCGCCTTTGCCGTGTCGTGCGTGTTTCTGGTCCTTTACGTCACGCACAAAATCTGGAAGGCGGGCCAGGCCGGCGACCTGCACACGCAGTATCACGCCACGGGGCTGCTCAAAACCGCCTACCTGCTGATGCTGGCGTCGCATGTGCTCTTGGCGATGGCGGTGCCGGTGCTGGCCTTGCGGCTCATCTGGCTGGGGTCGCGCCGCGATGACCTGCGACATCGGCGCCTGGCGAAAATTACCTGGCCCATCTGGATGTACGTCTCGGTCACCGGCGTGGCGATCTACTTCATGCTGTATCATTTCAACCCGCCCGCCCCCGCCCCCGGATAACCCCCGGATAACCCCCGCCCCCGGATAATCCCCTTGGGATAAACTCCGCCCTCCAACCGTAAACCCGCTTGCCCTCATTAGCCCCGCCCAAACCCGTTGATTTCAAACCGCCCTCGCCCGAGCAGGTCGAGTCGCATCTGTCGCGTCATCCGGCCATCGGTCCCAGCCGGGCTGCGGCGTGGGTGCCGTTGTTGGCGATGGCGGCGGCCGTGGGTTTGGCCTTGACCGCCCCGGCCGGGCCGGTGGTCGTCCTGCCTTGGCTGATCATTCTGGGGCTGCTTTTCTACTCGGCTTTTCGCGTGCGGCGGGGACGCAACCTCGAAGCCCGTGTGCAGCGCGTCACGGATTTGGCCATGCTGCGACGGTACGTGCCCTCGCTGCGGCTGGCGTGGCAACTCCTGCCGGCGGTGAGCCGCAACCCCGAACTGCACCTGCGAACCGTGGTCATCTTGGGCCTGAATCTCGATTCCGTTGGCGCTTGCGAAGCGGCCTTGGTGACGTATCAATACATGTTGGAGCGATTGCCCAAAAATCATCCCGGCCTGGCGCAGCTTCAGGCTCAAGCCGCTTTGGCGCAACTGGCCAGCGACCACCTGCTGGATGCCGATGCCACGCTGCGGCGCTTGCGCGATTTGGAAAACGTGGAGCCGGCCAACCCCGTCACCGCGACGTATCACCTGGCACGATTGGCGCAGATGATCCGCACCCATCACGATGCCGAAGCCCTACCGATGGCGGCGGGACTGGTGGAGAGGTTGCGACCCTTGGGTGTCGAAGCGGGCTACGGCTACGGCCTCATGGCCTTGGCGCATCACCGCGTGAATCTGCGACGGGATGAGACGGTCGCTGATGGGACTGGTGAAACCTACAACGATGAGTCCGCCGCGTGGTGGAGCAAGGCGACGCTGCTGTTGCCGGTTGAAGCCCTGACGCACCGTTACACCGAACTCGCGGCCTTGACCGCCGATGAAACGGTCAACACCGCGACTCGCTCACCCCTGCCACCGGCATGAGCGTCGCCAAGAGCGCCAAAGAAGACAGATGTTGAACACGAAGACACGAAAACACGAAGTAAGGCAATCCAGAATCTATAAAGAGAAAAGCCTTCTTGTCTGACTTATAGCTGCGACGTCCTCGTCGCAGTACCAGGCGCACAGACTTGCACGAGACAAGACGCGCGGCGAGGACGCCGTGGCTATGACAAACACCGAAACAGACACCGATCGTTCAAACCGCTTTCTTCTTCGTGACTTCGTGTCTTCGTGTTCAATTTCTCCGTATCCTTGGGGCCTTGGTGGTTCAATAATCAGCATCGCATGAACGACACGCCCGAACAATCCGAAAAGCCTCAAGACGAGGCGCAGCCCGCGTTGACCTGCAAGCCGTTCTCCGCGGAGCGGCTGTCGATGCAAATCGCCGCGGACCGTGCCTTTCGCTGGGCCTTGGGCATTCTGCTGGTGGTCTTCATCGTCGCGGGTTCCAGCGTCACGGGGGGTGGCACGGGGCTGATGTTTTTCATGCTGCTCTTGGGCGCGGGCTGGATTTGGATGAGCGTCAGTGGTGCCAAGGCCGCGCAGATGCTGGCCATCGTCACCGCCACGCTCGAACACGACCCAGCCCGCGCTGAAAGCCTCATCGCCCAAGCTGTGCGACGCTGGCCGTTGCCGCGACCGTTGCGACTGCTTCTGTATCACCGCTTGGCGGCACTGCGGCATCGGCAGGGACGCTTGGCCGAGTGTGCCGCGATCTGCGATGCGTTGCTGACCTATCCGCTCGGGCTCGCCGACCCCTCGACCGCTTTCCGTCTGGGCACTCCGCGCATCAGTCCGGTCACCGGCCCGCTTGGCGCGGCGGAGGGTACTCCCGCGGCATCAGCCCCCGCCATCGGTTCGGTGCGTTCGCATCTGTTGCTGATGCTGGTGGAATGTCGCCTGGGGTTGAACGATCTGCCCGCCGCCCACGCGGCTTTGATGCAACTTCATGAAGGGCAACTTGGGTTGCTGGAGACCTTGCAGCGCTTGGGCTTGCAGACGCGATACGAAATCGCCGCGGGCTACGACGCCCTGGCGTTGAACCGCCTGGCGGAGAAGTTGCAGTTGGCCGAGATCATGCCTGCCGGGGCTTGCGCCGCTTTTCACGCCCAACTCATCGCCCCCGCCCAGCGCTTGGGCCGCACTGATTTGGCGATGTGGCTGCGCCAGCGTGCGGAATTGCTGGGCGCGGCGGTTTAGACGAGGTGGCGCGGGGGTGGATCGATCCCACGGAACAAACCGCTCCGAGCCGCGGTTTGATCCGTGGGCTTGCGGTGTAAAACGACCGCGAGTTTGGAATAGATCACGACTGTTTGGCGGGTAGGTTTTTCCGCAGCTTGGCGGCGTATTTGCGCATGACCAGGGCCGCCAGCCACGGCAGGGCGGTCAGGAGCGCCAGACCCCATCGCGCCGGGACGCTGGGCCATACTTCGGCGCGGGGACGGCGTAGGGAGGCGACGATGCGGCGGGCGACGTGCTCGGGTGTCTGTGTGGCGAAGTCGGGGGTGTTGCTTGACATTTCACCTTGCCCATCGCGCCGGGCTACCTCTTGGAAAAACTCGCTCTTGGTGCCGATGGGGTGGACGCTGGTGACGAAGATGTTCTCATGCGCCAGTTCGGCCCGCAACGAACCGGCGATGGAATCCTGGGCGCTCTTGGTCGCCGCGTAAGCCCCGAAGAAGGGCACGGCCACTTCGCTGATGGCGCTGGAACAAATGACGATGTGCCCGCGGTACCGCGAATTATCCGGCGAGGGTTTAGGGGAGCGAGAAGATGAGGCTCGCCCGTCGGCTGTGCTTCGCAAGGCGGGCAACGCGGCGCGGACGGCGTTGAGCGTGCCATAGAAATTGGTCTCGAAAATCTCGCGGTACTCGGCGTCGGTGGTTTCCTCCACGCTCTTCAACAGGCCATAACCGGCGTTGGCGTAAAGGACATCGAGCCGGCCGAACTCGGCGACGATGGCGTCGATGAAGGCTTGAACCTGTGCGGGGTCGGTGACATCGCATTGAAACGTCAGGGCACGGCGACCACTGTCGCGGACGCGCTGGGCGACGGCGTTGAGTTTGTCGAGGCGACGGGCGCAGAGGGCCACATCCATGCCGGCTTGGGCGGCGGCGATGGCGGTGGCGGCCCCGATGCCGGAAGAGGCACCGGTGATGGCGATGACGCGGTTGTGAAGATCAATGCGTGGCATGAAGTAAGGATAGCGGCGGCGGGGAGAAGAGTGAGGGGGTGACAGGGTGACAGGGTGACAAGGTGAGGGGGTGAAGGGAAATCATTTTGGGTAATGCAAGCCCACTGATGAAATGCGGCTCTGGGCATTTCTTCTGTGGGATGGTTCGCGCCGGGGAGCGGGCAAGTCATTCGGTGGCCATCCCACGGAAGAACCCGCACAAAGCCGCGGTTTCATCCGTGGGCTTGCGAACTCACTTCTTCTTGAATCACAAGTTATCCTTTGCGGCATGGCCATGCCAAAACTCCCGCACTCTTTTCCGTTTGACCCGACCTACGGCCACGACGAGACGGCGCTGCGGGCGGTGGAAGCGCCGCCCGAGCCGGAAGGTTTCGCGGCTTTCTGGCGTGAGTCGTTGCTTGAAGCGCGGAAGATTCAGCCCAACATCACCCGCCGGGACACGAACCTGGGCAACGTTAAAACCATCGTCGAGGAGATCGAGTTCGACTCTTGGGAAGGCGTTCGCATCGGCGGTTGGCTGGTGCGGCCGCGCGACCAGGAGCCGCAACAGGCGATGATTGTGGCGCATGGCTACGGTGGCAGGGCAGCGCCCGACCTCAGGCAACCAGGCCCGCCCGCCATCGCGCTTTACCCTTGCGCCCGCGGTTTTCATCGCTCGGCTTCGGTGACCTTTCCGGACACCAGCGCCGACCATGTCCTCCACGGCATCGAAAGTCGAAGCACCTACATCCATCGCGGTTGCTGTGCCGACTTCGTCTGGTGTGCCGCCAATGTCATGCTGACCCTCGCGCCGCACTTGGCGTCGAAGTTGCACTATCTGGGTGGGAGCTTCGGCGGGGGCATCGGCGCGCTGGGCCTGCCTTGGGATGACCGTTTTGTGAAAGCGGCCCTGGTGGTGCCTAGCTTCGGTAACTATCCGTTGCGGGTGACGCTGCCTTGCGAAGGCAGTGGCAAGGCCGTCGGCGCGCATTACGGCGAGCATCCCGAGGCTTTGGAGGCGCTGCGTTATTTTGACGCGGCGGTGGCGGCGCGGCACTTTCGCATTCCGGTGATCATGTGTTGCGCCCGCTTTGATCCGGCCGTGCCACCGCCCGGACAGTTCGCGGTGTTCAATGCCGCGCCAGAACCCAAGGAATTGATGATCAAGGAATGCGGCCACTTCGCCAGCCCGCAAACGGTGATCGATGAACTTCGCTGGGCGCGGCGGCTGGAACAATGGTTTGCGTAAAGGATGCCCCGCGACGTTTACAACCCGAGCCTTCCACAATGACACAAGCTCCCATGCAAGCCCCGACCCCCATCGTCGATGCCGCCGCGCCGGTTGTTTTGGAGATGGCCACGCCCAATCGCCGCGTGGGGCTGATCGTCTTTGGCATCATCGCCATTGTGCTCGGTGGCATGGCACTGTTGGGGGCGGTGATGGTACCCATCGGCGCGGCCATGAATGTCATGATGCGCAATCACGCCACGGGCTATCACCCCCCGCCCGTCGATTGGCGTGGCATCGTGGTGGCGGTGCTGATGTACCTGGCCGTCGGGGCCATGCTCATCCTCACGGGCATCGGCTCGGTGAAGCTGCGGCGATGGAGTCGGCCCATCATGCTCATCATCGCTTGGACGTGGCTCCTAAGCGGCGTGGCGGTGATGATGGTCTGGGCCTTCATGGTCCGCGACATGCCCGATGTCATGCGGCATGTCATGGCGCAATCGAATCCCAATGTGTCCATGGATGATGTGCCCCAGGCGGCGATGATTCTCCTCGTGGTGGTGTTGACGCTGTTTCAGGTGGTGCTCTTGGTGCTCGTGCCGGGCGTACTGGTCTGGTTTTATTCGCTGACCAATGTGCGGCTGACGCTGGAGCATTATCAGCCTATGCCCGATTGGTCCGATCGCACGCCCACGACAGTGCTGGGGGTGTCGCTGGGTTTGGCGCTGGGGGCGGCCTGCCTGCCCTTTGGATTGCTCTATCCGGCGGTGCCGTTTTTTGGTGTCATCGCCACTGGGTGGCTGGCGGCGGGATTGTGGACGCTGCTGGCCGCGGCGCTGGCGGTTTTGGCTTGGGGGATTTATTGTCAGCGTGCCTGGGCTTGGTGGGGCACGCTGCTGCTTTCGATTCTGGGCGCGGCCAGCTCCATCGTGACCTTCTCCCAAGTCGAGTTCATCGAAATCTACCGCGTGATGGGTATGGATCAATCGCAGTTGGACATGATGCGGCAATACCGGGCGCTCTCCGGCCCGATGGTCAACATCGTCACCGGCGTGATGACCTTGGCCTGGGTGGTGTTCATGCTGGCGATTCGCAAACAGTTCGGGCGATGAAATGAAATCACAGGAATCCCAAGCCCACAGATGAAACGCGGCTCTGAGCGTTTCTTCTGTGGGATCGTGAGCGCGTGGCATCGCTGAGTCATCCCACGGAAGCCGTCCAGAGCGACGGCATCCGTGGGCTTGTGAAACCGGCGTGGGTAAACTTCACCCATGCAAGAGAACCTTTGGGCACCCTGGCGCATGGAATACATCAACTCCCTGGATGCGGAGCCTTGCGATGACAAGGCTCCGCCAGCAAAGAAAGGCCCGACCTGCTTTATCTGCGAAGCCGCCAAGGTCGCGCCGGATTCGCCCGCTGCGGAAAAGCTGCTGGTGCTGCACCGCGATGAGCGTGGCCTGATCATGCTCAACCGCTACCCCTACACCTCCGGTCATTTGCTGGTGGCACTAGATGAACACCTGGGCGAGTTGAGCGATCTCTCCCCGTTGCAACGAGCCGGGCTGATGGAGTTGACGGCCATGAGCGAGCGCTTGCTGCGCTTGGCGGTCAACCCGCAAGGAATTAACGTGGGGATCAATCTTGGGCGTTGCGCCGGGGCGGGCTTGCCGGGGCATCTGCATGTGCATCTCGTGCCGCGCTGGAGCGGGGATGTGAACTTCATGAGTGCTGTGGGTCAGGTGCGGGTGATCCCGCAGGCGCTGGAAGCGACGTGGGCACATCTGCGGGCGACGTTGGAAAAGATTGAACACGAAGACACGAAGACACGAAGAAAGACAATGAGAAATCCAGAATAATTGCTCGCAATTTTCGCAATTATTAGCTGTGACATCCTCGTCGCAGTATCAGGCGCCCAAAGAAGCGCAACGCAACAATAGACATCAAAGACGCGCGGCGGGGACGCCACGGCTATAACAGATTCTGATCGCAATTCACTTCTTCTTTCTTTGTCTTCCTTCGTGTCTTCGTGCCTTCGTGTTCAACATTTCCGTCTGTGACGATTATGACGTGCACAGCGGCGGTAGCGTTTGCGCCACCCCCCGGCCCGGGATTTTTCATTCACACTTCTCAATTCGCTGATTCATGCGACACGGGCCTCCGATGACAACGGTGCAAAGGGACAACCCAAAACGGGCGAAGTCAAACCCATCGCCCCCAACACCCCTTTTCGGAGGCTACGAAAAATGAGTCGCATCAACAACAACATCAACTCCCTGTTAGCGCAGCGTGTGCTCACCACGCAGAACAAAACGCTGACGCAGTCGCTGGAGCGGCTGAGCACGGGCCTGGCGATCAATCGCGGGGCGGACAATCCCGCTGGCCTGATCGCCAGTGAGAAGCTGCGCAGCGAGAAGTCGGCGATCCAGAGCGCCATCAACAACGCTCAGCGCGCCGACCAGATCACCAGCATTGCCGAGGGTGGCCTGCAGGAGATCAGCAGCCAGTTGCTTGAGCTTCAAGCCCTGGTAAGCGAAACCGCCAACTCGGCGGGCGTTTCCACGGCTGAAAAGGAAGCCAACCAGAGCCAGGTGGACTCGATCTTGCAGTCCATCGACCGCATCGCCTCGACGACCAGCTTCGCCGGCACCAAGCTGCTCAACGGTTCGTATGACTTCGTGGTGACCGGCCAAGCCGCCACCGTCGCCGACTATCAGATCAACGGCGCCAAGCTGGCGCACGGCGCCAGTGTCGATGTCAAGGCCTTGGTCACCGCCTCGGCGCAGCACGGCGGCTTGTTCCTCTCGACCAACGGTGCCGTGGCCTTGGACCTCACCAGCGCCAGCTCGCAGTTCACCTTTGAAGTCGCCGGCG
Source organism: Phycisphaerales bacterium (assembly GCA_038241095.1). Classification (GTDB taxonomy): domain Bacteria; phylum Planctomycetota; class Phycisphaerae; order Phycisphaerales; family Phycisphaeraceae; genus JBBDMX01. The sequence continues at coordinate 2,686 of JBBRGB010000043.1, read as the reverse complement.
CCAAGGGCACACGCCAATTCACCTTCGCCTCTGGTACCACCCTGGGCGATGTGGCCACCAGCATCAACAGCTTCAAGAGCGTCATCGGCGTTAGCGCCAAGGCCAGTGGCAACGGCATCGTCATCAAGAGCGATGAATACGGCTCCGACCAGTTCGTCAGCTTCCGCGTCACCAGCGCCGGCGGCCAGTTGGGCAGCGTCATGGCACTGTCGGCGACCAATGAAAACACCGCCAAAGCCGCGGGCGGCACCCTCTTCTCCGCCGCCACCAACGCCATCCGTGATTCGGGCCAGGACGTTGCGGCCGTGATCAACGGCATCGTCGCCACCGGCAAGGGCAAGGTCGCCCGCGTCAACACCGACGCCTTGGACATGTCCGTCGAGTTCACCGCCACCGGTGCCAGCACCAAGGCCACCGTCAGCGCTCTGACCATCACCGGCGGCGGGGCCAAGTTCAACCTCGGGCCCACCATCGACGTCAACAACCAAGTCCGCCTAGGCATCAAGAACGTCGCTTCCCGCAACCTCGGCACCGTCACCGGCGGCACGCTGGATCAGCTCAGCTCGGGCAAGACCTTCAATCTCACGACCGGCAACCTCGAAACGGCGCAAAAGATCGTGGACAAGGCCATCGAGCAGATCTCGGCCCAACGCGGACGGCTCGGCAGCTTCCAGAAGAACGTCGTCGGCTCGACGATCAACGCCTTGGGTGTTGCCCTGGAAAACACCAGTGCCGCCGAAAGCTCCATCCGCGACACCGACTTCGCCAAAGAAACCGCCAACCTCACTCGGACGCAAATCCTAGTCTCGGCGGCGACCAACAGTCTGGCGCTGGCCAACTCGCAGCCCCAGAGCATCCTGCAACTCCTGCGGTAACCCCCGGAAGCAATCAACGAGGGCGGGCGGGGAGAAAGGCCCTTGGGGCGGCAGTCGTATGACTGCCGCCCTTTTTCATTTCACGCATCCCACTACAAGCCCGCGGATGCCATCGCTGCGATGGCTTCTGCGGGATGCAGACCTTCATTGTGATCCCATCCCACAGAAGAACCGTCCAAGGCGACGGTTCTTCTGTGGGCTTGGGAGCAATTTCCACCGGCTCTTAGAAGCCGGTGGCTGATTATCGATTCTAAAAATATTTTGTTTATTCCGATTGTGTGGCGCTTAAGGGGGGTGCCGGTTGTGACGATGGTGAGGGTTGCAGGGTTGGAACGGTCTCGACGGAGATCGACCCAACCGGGCAGGCAGAGGCCGTCCGATAAGAAAAGTCTTCGGATTTGGGTGTACGGAGTTGCCCGCAATCTCCGAACAAACAACACCGGGACGAACAAGGCCTCGGACGGCAAAGCTTCCAAACGACGGTTTTGATGACGATCGAAGCAGGCGTTTGGAAGACCAAGGCGAAGCGGCAACCGCGGGACGCGCTTCGCAAGCAACGGCGGCATCGGCCTTGAGTGCCACCAAGCATCGTGGAACGTCGCGGCGAACAACCGCGGCCACAAGCGTCAGTAACTAGCGTCGAAAAACACTGGAGAGCAACCCCTGGCATGGATGCCGCATTACGGGTCGTGAACCCCGAAAAAATCGTTCACGGAGGACTTACACCATGAGTCGCATCAACACCAACACCGGTTCGATCCTTGCGCAACGCATTCTTTCCCAGCAGAACAGGGGCTTGAGCAACTCGCTTGAGCGCTTGAGCACGGGCCTGGCGATCAATCGCGGCTCGGACAACCCCGCCGGCCTCATCGCCAGCGAGAAACTGCGGAGCGAGAAAGCCTCGATTTCCGCCGCCATTGGCAACGCCGAACGCGCCGATCAGGTCGTCAACATCGCCGAAGGTGGTTTGCAGGAAATCAACGCCCTCTTGCTTGAAGTCCAGAGCCTGGTGGGCTCGTCGGCCAATGACGCCGGCCTGTCCCGCGAGGAGCGTGAGGCCAATCAGTTGCAGGTCGATTCGATCCTGCAGACCATTGACCGCATCGCCTCGACGACCAGCTTCCAAGGCGTGAAACTGCTCAACGGCACCTTCGACTTCACCGTCACCGGCCAGGCCACCACGGTTTCGGACTTCCAAGTCAATGCCGCCAAGCTGGATCATACCGGCACCCGTGCGGTGCAGGTGGTGGTGACGGCCTCGGCCCAGCACGCCGGCCTGTTCCTCTCGGCCAACGCCGTCGCATCGTTGGACTTGACCAACGCCGACGCCCGATTCAACTTCGAGTTGGCCGGCGCCAAAGGCTCGCGCAGCTTCACCTTCGCTTCGGGAACCACCCTGGCGGACGTGGCCACGAGCATCAACACCTTCAAGGACATCACCGGCGTCAGCGCCAAGGCCAGCGGCACGGGCTTGGCCTTCAAGAGCACCGAGTTCGGCGCCGACCAGTTTGTGAGCTTCAAGCTCACCAATGCCGGTGGCCAGGTGGGCACGGTCTTCAACCTCGTGACCAACAACGAAAACGCCAGCCAAGCCGCCGGTGGCACGCTGCTTTCGGCCATCACCAACCCCATCCGTGACGCCGGTCAGGACGTGGGCGCGATCATCAACGGCATCGCCGCCACTTCCCGTGGCAAGGTCGCCCGCATCAACACCGACTTCCTGGATCTGTCGATCGACCTGACCACCGCCGGGGCACAGGCCTTGAGCACCATCAACGCCTTCACCATCACCGGCGGCGGGGCGAAGTTCA
>JBBRGB010000042.1:0-17146 GCA_038241095.1 Phycisphaerales bacterium | reverse complement strand
GCCTTGGGTGATGAGGTCTATGTCGCCGCCGGGCCTGAAGGGCGGTTGCTGACTTGGCGGGATGGCAAAATCACCGATGCCCTGGAGCTGCCCGAAAGCCAGATTTTCGCACTTGATATAAGCCCCGCCGGTCATCTGCTGCTGGCGGTGTCGGGTGAGCCTTGCAAGCTCATGGAGCTTCGGGCCGATGGCCCCGTCACGCTGTTGGAACTGCCCGAAGTCCGCTACATCTGGGACATGCGGGTCGTGGACGGCAAGGTCTTTCTCGCCACAGGCATCGAGGGCCAACTGTTGGAAGTGACGCTGGCGGAATTAAAGCCCGTCGTCGAGAAGCCCATCGTTGACGAGAAACAAGATGTGATTGAGAATGAAAAAGCCGCCCCCGAAGTCATCGTCTGGCCCGCCGGCGTGCGTTTGATTCTCGACACTCGCCAAGCCAACCTACTTTGTCTGGCCAGCGACGCTCAAAACCGACTCTATGTTGGTAGTGATACTGATGGCTTGGTCTATCGTGTCACCCTTGGCCCCAAGGCCGACGCCGACGGTCGGCTCACGCCCCAAGCCTTCGTCCTCTTTGACGCTCCCGAACCGGAAATCGGGGCACTTTACGTTCGCCCTGATGGTACTGTTTTCGCTGGCACCGCCGACGCCGAGCAGGCCCACCCAGGCCGGTTGGTGGCGTTGGGGGATTCGCCACAGGGTCGTCCCGATGGCCAGCAAGCCCCCAAAGCCGACCCTGCGGAGCCTCCCGCGGCCCCGGTGGAACCCGGCGACTTGCCCAACGTCCCGCCCAAGCCCGAACCGCAAGAACCTGCCGAAAAAGCCGAACACGCCAATGAAACCCCCGCGGCCAATGCACCGGCAATCCATGAAAAGCCACCCATCAATTCGGCGGCTCATCACGATGCCTTGCGACAACTCATCGAAGCCAGACTTTTGGCGACGGATGGGAAACCGACTCCGCCAGCCCAGGATCCGGATGCCGCCCCGCAGTTCGGCCCACCGCGAATGCCCATGAACAACATGCCCAGTGCTGGGGGAGGCCCAGGAGGCAGCGACGGGGGCATGGGGGATGGAAACGAAGCTGGAAACGCCGTTTATCGCATCGATTCGCTGGGCTTCGTTCAAGAAGTTTTCCGCGAATCGGTGATGATCCTGCGCATCGTGCCCGACCCGGCCAACGCTGACCGTCTGTTGGTGGCCACTGGCAGCGAGGGCCAGCTTTACCGCGTCGATCCCGCCGCCGAGGAAACCACCATTCTGGTCGATCTTGAGCCGCAACAGATTCCCGCCATGATCGCGCAAAACGATGGCCGGGTGCTGCTGGGCACGGCCAATCCCGCCACGCTGGTGCTGCTTGAAAAAGGCTTTGCCAAGGAAGGCGAGTTCACCAGTCCGGTGCTCGACGCCACGCAGATAAGCCTCTGGGGCAAGTTGCACTTGACAGCCGACTTGCCGGGCCAGACCGCCATCAAGGTGCAGACTCGCAGCGGCAATGTGGGCGATTCCGAGGATGAAGGTTGGTCGTCTTGGCTGGATTCCGGAGAACTCAAACCCGATGCGACTGTGGGTGCTTTGGCTCCGAGGCCGTTGGATGTGCTCAGCCCGCCGGCGCGGTTCCTGCAATATCGCCTGACACTGGCTGGGGATGGCGCGGTGTCGCCGGTGGCGCAGAAGGTTGAGTTGGCCTATGTGATGCCCAACTTGAAGCCGGTGATCGCTTCCGTCCACGCCGCGTATGCCCAGCCGCAAGGGGGTGGCCCCGGTCAAGGCCCCGGTGGCAAGGTCCCCGTTGCCGCCGGTGAAGTTCCCGAAGCGCCGGCGACTCTGCAAATCGAATGGCAGGCGCACGATCCCAACGAGGATCAGCTCAAATACACGCTCGAATACCAGCCCGCCGGCAGCGACAAGTGGTTGCCCCTGGCGGAGGATGTCAGCGAGACGAGTCACGAGTGGGCCGTGCGCCGCGTGCCCGATGGCCGGTATCTGCTCCGCGTGACCGCCAGTGATGGCCCCGACAACCCCGCCGGCATGGCGCGGACCGTCTCACGCTTGAGCGACCCGGTCATGGTGGACAACACCCCGCCCGCCATCGAGATCGTCAAACAGGCGCTTCAAGGGCGGATATTGACCCTGGCCCTGACCGTCACGGACAAGCTTTCCATCGTGCAATCCCTGCACTTTGCCGTGGACACCACCAAGGACTGGCAACAGGCCCTGCCTGATGACCTGATCTTCGACTCGACAAAAGAAACCGTCGCTGTTAAGATTGCCGATCTTGCCTCAGGCCCGCATGTGGTGACCCTGCGTGCGACCGATGCCCAAGGCAACGCGAAATACGAATCGCTGATGATCGACGTGAAATAGCCCCCCACGCCCCCCCCGCCCCGCATGTCGGGACGCCATGAAACGACGGAGTTGATTGCCAATGTCCACCCATTACCCCAAGCGTCGCAGTCTGGTCAAACGAGCCCACAAGCACGGGTTCCGCACCCGCATGAGGACCAAGAACGGCCGGGCGACCATCAACGCCAAGCGTCGCCTCGGTCGCAGCCTCAGTGTTCGTCGTAAGTTCTAAACGCCGCACCTCGCCGTGATTTCATCCAAGGTTTGTACGGGTGGATGACCGGCAGAGACCCGCGCCAATCGTTAACGCACACAAGACCCCGCCCAGCCGGGGTTTTTTCGCGCGCTATTACGACTCGTTTCTGATGATTTGTGCCAGTTGCCTCACAACCGCCAACTGACCTGCAAAATCGTGCCCGGTTCGATGGTCAGTGAGTCGGCGCTCAAGTCCACCATCTCCCGCATCGGTTCGCTGGCGGCTTGGAGTTGCTGAAGAATCGGCATCGTCAGGTATGCGGGCTTGCCCAGCGCCAGCCAAGTTTCGTAGGCGCTGCCTTGGCCGGGCGTCACCCGTTTAACCTCCACCGGCTTGGCACCCTTGCCCAGTCCCGCGCCAGCCAACTGCACCTTGACCGCCTTGGCTTTGGCCCCGGCGGGGGTTGGCTCGCGGTAGTAGTACAACAGCACCCGCGCCATTTCCTCATCCCTGCTCGCCAGCCAGCCCAGGCCTTCGGGCGTCTTGCCGCTGGTCTTGACGTGGATCGCCTGGCCAACGTGCTCACGCAGGAACGCGAAGGCGTGGAACGAACTCTTGGGCAGGTCGTTGACCGTCATGATCCCGTAGCCACCGTGAAATGGCTCGTAATGGAAGCGGCATTCCTCGTAAATGTCCGAGGCGTCCCAATAGAGCGACCCTTGGCAGACCGTCGAAAGCTCGACGAGTGTCTTGGCGATGTAGGCGGCATTGTTGCACTCGTCGTGGTTCTCCACCAAGGGACCCGCCGAGGAGTTCCACTCGCCGCAGATGACGGGGAAATCCTTGCCCAAGGCCGCGTCCACCTTCTCCCGCACCTCCTTGAAGAGGGTGAGCATGATGTTGGAGTTTTGCAGTTTCACGGCCCCGCGATCCGAATCGACAAACGCCAGGTCGCTGGGGTAGGCGTGGGTGGCGATGAAGTCGCAGCGGGGCATGTCCAAGCCGAAGTCCTTGCTTGGCTTGGCGATGTGCGTCAGGAACTCGCCGATCCAGGCGGTTTTGGAGGTTGCCGGGCCACCGATGCGGAATGCGGGGCAGACTTCTTTGACCGCCTTGGCCGCCAGATCGTAGAGCTTGAAATACTCCGCCTGGGTGCCGCTCCAGAAGGCCAGGTCGGGTTCGTTCCAGACCTCGAAATACCATTGCCGCAGCTCGGCTTCACCGTAACGGTCGTGCAGGAAGGTGATCAACCCCTTGATGAGTCGGTACCACTGTTTCCAGTCCTTGGGCGGCCCGCCGTAGAAGTTGTAAGCAGTGATGTTTTTCTCGATGCGGGACATTTTGGATGGCAGGTGCGAAAGTTCGAGGAACGGCCGCAGCCCGGTGGCCAGCAGGCGGTCAAAGGCTTGGCCCACCAAGGTGAAATCGAAGGAGCCGTTGGGCTGGAGGATGTTCATGCGGTCGCAGAGCAGGCCGTGGGCGCGGATGTATTGGAAACCCAGGTCGCGGCGCATGGTGCGAAGTTGGCCCAAGAGATCGTCCCGCAGCCAGAGCGGCGCGTGGCAGGTGTTGGCACCGAAGCGCCAGATGGGGTTGAGGGGCAGGGCGGCGGGGGTGTCGAAATCGAGGGTCAGTTTCATAAGGGGATCTCATTTGTAAAAGAGGTTGGATAAGACAGTCCACTTCGCTGCGTGGCTAAACAAAACAGGAGGGCATGGTTTGCATCACGATGAATGCCCGTGACCACCTTCATCCAAGGGTGGGTTCCAAGGGATGTCGCGGGCCAGCATGATGACAATCAGGGCCGCGACAATCAAACCGGAGCCGAAGGTCCAAAAGGCCCAACGAATGCTGGTGGCCTGCGCCAGTGCCCCGGCCAGGAACGCCCCGGCGGGCACGCCACCGCGAAAAGCCAGCATTTGAAAACTGGCGACCCGGCCCCGCAGTTCATCGTGGGAACTGTGCAAGAGGGCGGTGTTGAGCCGCACCATCAACCCCACGAACATCAGGCCCATCACCGACGCCAAGGGGAAAGCCACCACGGTGCTGGTGGCGAAGCCCAGCATGATTTGCACCGCTCCGAGTCCCACGAGCATGGGCAAGGCCCGCCAAGGCGTCGGCCCGCGACCGCTGCGGGCGGCCATGAGCACCGCCCCGATCATGGCTCCGCCGCCGAACCAACTGAGCATGGCGGCGAAGGTTCCCTCGCCCCCGTTCAAGGCCTGTCGGGCGAAGGCTGGCAAGAGCTTCATCATCGGTGCAGCCAACAGCCCGCCGGTGACGACCATCAGGAGCATCATGCTCAGGTCGGGCCGTCGCTTCACGTACCCGGCCGCCTGGCGCAGACTGCCCAGCGCGCTGTGGCTTGCGGGCTTGCGGCGAGGCAGGGCGGGGATGAGCATCAAGGCCCCGATGCTGGCGAAGAAGCTCGCCGAGTTGATGCCGAAGCTCCAAGCAGGCCCCAGCATTTTGAGGGTGATGCCGCCGAGCATCGGGCCGATGACGCGGGAGATGTTGAATTGCAGCGAGCCAAGGGCCACGGCGTTGGGCAGGTCTTTGCGATCGACGAGCATGGGCATCATGGACTGGGCCGCGGGAATCCGCAGGGCATCGCCCAGGCCGTTGGCACCGGTCAGGGCGACGATGTGCCAGGCTTGGAGATGCCCGCTGGCGGCGAGAAACGCCAGCAACCCGGCGAGGATGGCCTGGTAGAAGTTGGCGATGATCAGCAGCGTCTTGCGGTCAAAGCGATCCGCCAGCACGCCCCCGATTGGGAGAGTAACAATGAGCACCACGCCCTCGGCAAAGCCGTTAAGCCCCAGCCAGAACTCCTGCCGACCGCTTAACTCATAGACCAGCCAGTCGCGGGCGATGTTCTGCATCCACGAGCCGATGTTGGACATCAAGGCCCCGCCCCAGACCAGACGGTAATGGGGGTAGGAAAGGGCGGTGAAGGCGTGCGCCAAGCCGCGCAGGGGCAGGGCCACCGGCCCGGTGGAGCCGATGATGCGACCCAGGTTACTTAACGGTGAGGGCCAGCGTGATTCGTTGGACGGCTCCTGCGGGTCGCCGTTTTCATCGTCAATCATAGCGTTTGAACAACTTATCGCCCCCGATGTCGTGGGGATTACTGGAGATGATATGACGAAATCGTCGCCGGTTCAGCGGCGGGGCGAGGTCCGGAGGGGGCGTTGAAGCGGGTCATCGTCTCGACGAATCGCGCTGGCTGGTGTACCATCAGCGTTCGTCGCCTTATGAGGCGCTTTGAGACCCCTCCGAGGATCATCCCCATGAACCAAGCTTCCGTTTCGCCCGATCAGGACCTTGCCGCCCAAGCCGCCAACGAAGAGCGTGACTTGGCCAATTCGACGATTCTGATTGTCGATGACAATGCCCAGAACATCGAACTGCTCCAGGCGTATCTTGAAAGTCTGCCCTGCAAACTGTTGACGGCCACCGATGGCGTCGCGGCCATGAAAATCATCACCGACGCCTTGGCCGGTGGTGGCAAACAGGCCATGCCCGACTTGGTGCTGCTGGACATCATGATGCCGCGGATGAGCGGGTTTGAGGTCTGCAAGAAGCTCAAGGAAGATGCCGCCACGCGGTCGATTCCGATCATGATGGTCACGGCCTTAAACGAATTGGGGGACATCGAGCGCGGCGTGGAGAGCGGCACCGATGACTTCCTGACCAAGCCGGTCAACAAATTGGAGTTGATCACGCGGGTCAAGAGCCTCTTGCGGGTGCGGCACCTGAAGCGCGAGTTGGACCGGACGATGGCCTACATCGAGGATTTGGAGAGTCGCGGGCCCAAGGGGCAGTGAAGGAGGGGTCAAATCCGTGCGAATCGCGCTTTGATCGGATAAAATGCCCAAGTGTTCCACGACGCTGTGATTTTTCGCATTCATGCGCTGCATCGGATGTTTGAACGAGACATCAGCGCCACGGATGTTCGGGATGTGCTGGAGAACGGGCGGGTGGTTGAACACTATCCGCACGATTTGCCCCACCCTGCCCGTCTCATGTTGGGCTGGTGTGATGGTCAGCCCATTCACATTGTCGTCAGCTATGATCCAGAGAACCGAGTAACGGTGGTTGTCACGGTTTACGAGCCGGACCCGTTACGCTGGGATGCGTCCTACACACACCGAAGGTGAAAAGCGCGATGCAATGCCCCATATGCAAACACGGTGAAACCGCCGCCGCCGAGGTGACGGTTACTTTGGAGCGACAAAACGCCACGTTGGTGTTTCGTCAAGTCCCCGCGGAGGTGTGCCAGACTTGCGGTGAGCAGTATGTGGACGAGGCCACCACCGCGCGTTTACTGACTCAGGCCAATGATGCCATCCGCGCTGGTGTGCAACTTGAAGTCCGCGCTTACGCCGCGGCATAGGGAAGTATGCACATCTTTCAACCCCCATGCGTGCGGGGGCCTTCCATTCCGATCAAGGGAAGCAACACATGTTCGGGGGCGAAGTTTTCTTGGACCCAGGCGCGGGCGACGACACATCTCTGCTCGTAATCGTCGCGCAAGACGGCGATGGCGTGGGCGGCTTCTTGCGGGCTGGTGAAGGGCAGAACGCCGGGGCAGGGGGGCAGGAAATCCGTCCAACCCGTGTCATGCACGATGGCGGGGCGACCCGAGGCCAGATAGGCCAGGGTGCGTTCGCTGAACCAGCCCGTGCGGGCGGTGACGTAGCCATGTTTGGCCACGCCCCACTCGGCTTTGCTTTGCTGGATGAACTCTTGATAGGCCCAGGGGTCGCGGGTGACGTGGCCCACGTCGGCGATTTCCCAGCCGTGCTGCCGCAGCCGGTCGGCCGGGGCACCGCCGCCGATCGCCAGCACGAAGCGTTCTTTTTTGCCCGCGGGGGTTTTCGGCAGGTCGAGGTAGGGTTCAAAGGATTCGGACTTTTGCCCGAAGCGTTGGCCGGCGTACTGGCGGGGCGGGTAGCTGCTCCACTGCATGACCGTGGTGAGTGGGCTGTCGGCGGGAGGGGCGGGTGGCGGCGTCACGGGCCAGGCGTCCAGCACTACGGGCTGTCGCGTGGGTTGCCAAGGCAGACCGTCATCGGGGATCGTGCACCCCGGCCGGCCGAAGTTTTCGCCGAAGGTGAAAAAAGCGTTGTGCAGTCGGGCGGCGGTCATGGCGGCGGGATCGGTCAGGTGGCGAATCTGCGTGAAGGCCGGGTCGGTGTCGATGAGCACCCGTCGGGGGACTTCGCGCAGCCAATCCCGCAGTGGGTTGACGGCTGAAACATTGAGCACCACATCGGCGGATTCACAGAAGGATCGGGCGCTCGTCGCCAGCGGGCCACGCCATTGCGTGGTGTGGGCGTCCCAATAGGCCCAGCGCGTCGCCAGCCCCAAACGGGTGAAAACATCCCCGGCGAAGCGCAGACCGTAGGCGCAATCGGCATCGGTCACCCAGCGGGTCGGGTCGTAGCAGCACGGCTCATCGGTGCTGTCCTCGATGAACGCGACCTCGTGGCCCATGCGTTGGAGGCCCATGACGTATTGCAGGTGATGCCAGGCCATGCCGCCCAGCGGGCCGCGGATGAGGTAGCCCAGGATGACGATTCGCATGGGGGTTCCGGGGGAAGGGGTGACAGGGTGACAAGGTGAGGGGGTGAGGGGGTGATTTTTTTTAGCGGCGGGCGTCAGTTTGCTTTGTCGCCTTGATTATTGTTATCCCACACACCGCCATTACGTTCGTTGCAGTAGCGGGTCGATGACGGTTGCTAGCAGTTCCTTGCGCCAACCTTGGTTGAGGCGGGTTTCGGGCGGGGGGTGGTTTTCCTCAAAGCAGCAGACCACGGGCACCAGTTCCTTCTTGCTCGTCACCACGCCGGGGCTGATTTTTCGCTGGGTGCAGGTCTGTTCGATGGCGTCCCAGACGCGGTTGATGGCGTCTCGGTGGCGGTCGCGGTCGTGGTAGGGGAGCGGTTCTTCGAGAATCATCGGGCCGTCCAAGGCGGCGGCGATCACGGCGAGGATGGCCGGGCCGAATGCTTGGCGCACCGGGCGTGGTAGGCCGCGGATCTGGCCCAGGGCCTGGTCGTCTTGCACCTTGGCCCGCGCCAGTTCCACCAGGATGTCATCGGCCAGCAAGGCCCTGGCTGGCAGGTCCTGCGCCCGCGCGGTTTGCTCGCGCCAGACGACCAGCGCCTGCACTGCCGCCCGTTGGCGTGGGCGAAGCTGGCGCAGCCCTTGGGCCTTGAGTCGTCGCGCGGTGTCGGAGCGTTCGTCCAATGTGCCTTGTGTCAGGGCTTGGCACTCTTGGGAGGCCCAACTCGCGTTGCCGTTCTCATTCAGGCGTTGCCCCAGACGTTGCCGCAGCAGGGGCAGGTAGCGCACATCTGTGGCCGCGTACCACTCCTGCACCTGTGAAAGCGGACGGTGATCCCACTGGGAAAACTTCAGACCCTTGCCCATGTCCGCGCCGATGAGTGTCTCGACGAGTTTGCCCAGCGAGGCCGGGTATCGCGCCTCGTCAAGGCCCGCGAATCCCGCGGCGATCTGGGTGTCAAACACATTGCTGGCCGCCCTGCCCAAGTGCCGCACCACCGGCTCCAAGTCCTGCAACCCCGCGTGAACGATCTTCTCCACCCCCTCATCGGCCAGCAACTCCCAGAACGCGGTCAGGTCCAGCTCCGCCAAGGGGTCGATGAGCGTCACCGCGTTGGCCGTGGCCACCTGCACCAGGCACAGCCGGGGATAGTAGGTCTGCTCGCCGATGAACTCGCTGTCATAGCCGAACTGTCCCGCCGCCCGCAGCGAGGCGACCAAAGCCTCAAACTCATCCTGCTTCGTCACCAGGGGCGGGTCATTGGTGGGCACCAGGGGATCGACGAACACCGCCGGCGACGAGGCCCCGTGGGCATCGGCGTGGGCTTCCTCGTGACTGCGACGACGATGCGGGCTGCGATACATGGCGCTCTTGCGCAACCGCTGATGGGCATCGGAACCGTGATCTTCCATAACGCAAAAACTCGCTGTGCCCCGCCCCGTTTGCCGCAAGTTTACCACGCGGGGGGTGGGGGAGGGGTGAAGGGGTGACAAGGTGACAGGGTGAGGGGGTGAAATTGATGCAAGGCCACGGATGAAACCGCGGCTCTGAGCGGGTTCTTCCGTGGGATGGTTTGCCAACAGTGCGGAGGTGAATGTTCGAGGCGGGCAGCGGCCTCCCTATTCCCTCGGCACCCGATAAACTCGCAACAGCGGACTCGTCCACGTGCGGCTGGGGTGGAGCGGCAGATCGTTGCGACTGTCCCAGACCAATTCGCCTTCGTGGAACAGTCGCTCATAAAATGCCCGCCGCTGGATGAACGAAGCTTCGTGGCCCGGCTCGGCCTGAAGCCAAGGGGTCAGATACCGCCCATAGGCCACATCGGCAACCACTACGTAATTGATCCGTCGGCGACGCAGGTTGTCGAAATCTCCGTATTCCGCGGCCATGAAACCCGTGGGCACGATCCACAACCGCGTCCGATCCGGGCTGGGATTGCGAAACGACCAGTGAGGCAGCCCGGCGTAATAATCCTGCAAGAGGCGCGAGTTGGGCGGTAGGTTGGCCAGCAACCAACGCTGCAGCCGCAGCCGACTGTCTTGGGGGAATTGCGACAGGTAATCCAGCGTCAGGGGCACATGCACCATCAGCACCGCCAGGAGCGTCAGACTCAACGCGACCCGCTGCACCCACGGTCGCTGATGCGACAGTGGTGAAGGGTCTTGGTCGTCACTGGCTGGCGTGGCACGGCGTGATCCCCTCCATCGCAGCCCGGCCACGGTCGTCGCCAGATCAGCCGCCCCCAGCCCGGCCAGAACGTAAACCAGCATCGTCACCGGCAGGATGTACCGATTAAACGGCAAGGGGCTATAGAGCATCATCACGAAGTAGGCCACGGCAAACAGCGCCAGCGAAAGCTCGCCGCCAAGTGAAATCCCTTGCCCAAGCACGCGCGAGCCCCGCCGCGCCACGCACCGCCTCGCGGTCCGCGAGCAAAGCCACGTCAGCCGCAGCGCGTACCACCCCGCCAAGGTGATGACAGGCCACGTCAGGTCGTACCACACGGCCGTGGCCCAATACCAGTTGGGACGAAAGCCCATGACGCCGCTGTGGGCGGTGACGCCGTGCTCGGCCTCGTTGCCCATGGCGCGCCAGAAATGATCGAAGTCGCCCAGCGCCCGCCAGTTGATGAGCAACGTCACCAGCACCGCCCAAAGCACAACGATGGGCCAGCGCGTCAGCCGATGCCACCAGATGCCTTTGCGCGAGGGTGGCAGCGACCAGAGCAGCACCCAGGGCAGGGCGATCAAGCCCACATATTTGCCCGACACCGCCAGCCCGCAGCCGATGCCCGCCAGCACCAAGGCCGGGGTGCAACGCCCGCGCCAGAACCAAGTCAGCCCCAACAGGCTCACCGCCAAGCCCATGACCAAGGCCGGGTCTTCCTTGAAGTAATGGGCGTACATGATCCAAGGCGGGCAGAGGGCCGCGACGATCCCCACGCCGATGAACCCCGGCCAGCGGCGCAGCGTGAAGCCGATCAGGGCGAACGCGACGATGGCCGTGGCCGCCATGCCCGCGATGACCAGCCGCCCGACTTGGGTCACCGCCTCTTCCTCCCGCGGGGTGTCGCTCCAAGCTACTGCCCACTGCGTCACTTCCAGCATCAACAGCGGGTGATTGAAGTTGCGGTCGTCCTCGATGATCTGCGCGGCCTTGCCGGGTTCATCGGGGTGGTACCGCGCGGGTAGCACGTCGTAATGCCGCGTGTAAAGGCCAAAACAGGCCGCCCAAAGCAGCAGGGAACAAGAGGTTACGCAAGCCACACGCAACGAGGGGCGCAATGCGTGCGAGATTGCAACTGAAGGTTGTGAAGAGTTCGGAATCTTCATCCGACTCGCAGTTTACGCGATTGCGACGGACATTCGTTTCTGCGTTCGATGCGCTGTGAGTTGTCTTCCTTACAGCCGCAACGTCCCCGTTGCGCGTCCGTGCGAACAACCTTGATCTCCAAGACGCGCAGCGGGGACGCTGCGGCTATGAGTCAGAATTGGGAATGCGTTGCGTAACACTGTCGCATGAGCGCTCATTGCGTGACAGGCAACTTCACCAGCAGCACCCTTGGATTCGTGTAACTGCCCGTGGGCGCGTGCGTGCTGCCGGCTTGACTGTCCCAGATGATTTCACCGCGATCCAAAAGCCCCTGATAAAACGCGCGGCGGGATTCGTACTCACCGGCGCGGCTGGCGGTGGGGTGGATCATCGGATTCACATAACGGTCGTACGCCAATTCGCACATGGCCACATGCGTGATGCCCAGACTGCGCACGTTATCAAGACTGCCCCATTCCGCGGCGAAGAGGCCCGTCGAAAGCACGATATTCGTCCCGGCGTCACGACCGGCCGCGGGCTGCATGAAGCCCAAGGGCAGACCGGCTGAGAAGTCCGAAAGAATGCGCATCCCGCCGGGCGATTCCTGGCGAAGCCAGTCATCAAGTCGGCGACGACTGTCATCGGGGAATTGCCGCAGGTAATCCGCCATGAGCGGTGCCTGCCGGGCGCTGACCAACAGCAGCAAGACGAGGGCTATGGCCCATCGCGGTAGGGTGGAGGAAAAAGAAGTTGCTTCCCCAAGTCTCGACCAAGCCCCGGCGGAGGTTGAAAAAAAGCGTTGACTCAGCTTCAGCGCCAGCCCCGCGGCATCCAACACGCCCAGCCCCGCGATGAAATGCGTCAGCACCATCACTGGCAAGAGATAGCGATTAAAAGGAATCGGGCAGGCCAGTGTCAGCATCGTCAGATAGACGGCGGGGGACAGGGCGACGATCCGCGCCAAGGGCGTGCGTTGCCGCCAGTGACGCAGGGTCAAGAGCAGATGCAGCCCGGCCAAGGCGGCGATGGGCAGCGTCGTCTCACGCCACCATTGGAAAAGCCAGTGGACATTGGGCAGGCCGGTGGTCACGCCGTCGTGGTCGGTCATCCCGTGGCGTGCCTCGAAACTGAATGATTTGGCGAACGACGGCCAATCCATCAAGGCGCGGTGGTTGATGACGAGCGTCACCGCGACGAACGTCGCCAGCAACACCACAAGTCGCCAGCGTCGGCGGGAAGGGCGGGTGGAACGCGGCGGCATTGCGAGCGTCCAGACCACGGGCAGGGCAATGGCCAGCCCCACGATGCCGACATACTTGCCCGACACCGCCAAGCCGCAGGCGACGCCCAAGGCCGCGATGGTTGGGAGATTGCGGTAGCGATAGCAGGCCGCTAGTCCGGCCAGCACCAGCGCCAGGCCCATGACTAGGGCGGTGTCCTCCTTGAAATCGTGGGCGTAAATCAACAGTGAGGGCGACAGCCCCGCGACCACTCCCACGCACAGCATCCCCAGCCAGCCGCGCATCCAGTAGGCCGTCAAGGCCAGGGCGGCGATGGCGGTGGCGGCGAACGCGGCGGAGAGGAACCGGCCGACCTCGACAATGCGTTGCAGCGTCACCGAGGAAGGGCTTTGTGGATCAGGCCGACCCAGCCACCACCGGCTGGCGTACTGGGCGCTTTCGACCAGCAGCAAGGGATGGTGAAAGTTCCGCATGTCGTGAAGCACCTGCTCGGCCTTGGTGCGCTCGTCGGCGTGGTAGCGATAGGGCAAGACGGTGTTGTGCAGCGTCAGCGGCAACAGGCACACCAGCCAGAGCAGCGACAGCGCGCCGGTCATCAACAGCCCCCGCCAAGCGATGGAAAGTTCGCGCCACCATCGCGGCAGAGTCAGACTGACTCGTCGTGGCAACTCGGCCCATCGATTCACATCCAGCGTGGTCACGCGGTCTGGCAACTCCTGGGGTAAAAAAAGTCTTGAGTCTTGAGGCTTGAGTCTTGAGTTCTAGGACAAACATGGAAAGACCAAAGCGAGCCGCGACTGTAAGGGAGCGGTTTTTGCCGGGGAAATAAGTCCATCTCCATTGACACCGGTTACGAAGGCGTGAGGGTTTCTCTCAATTCTGGGTTTTACGTTTGGTGCCCGTCTATATCTTCGCGCCTTTGACCTCAAGACTCAACCCTCAAGACTCAAGACTTTCTCAATGACGTCCGCCGGCGGCACTCTCGTTCTCACGGGTGATGCGGGCAGCGTCACTCTGCCCACGATCAGCCACGCTCTCTCCATCCAGTTCGCCGGCATCCTCAGGCGCGTCGCCGAAAATGGCCCGGCCGACCCGAACCATGTTGGCACCTTCCGCGATGGCGACCTCGAAATCATCGGTCATGCCCATCGACAGAATGTTGAACGCATCCCCGCCGATTCGTTGGCGTCGCATGTCGTCGAAAAGCTCGGCCGTGCGGGCGAAAGTCCGCCGGGCATTCTCGGGCTTCTCACTCCAAGGGGCCATCGTCATCAGGCCCCGCAGCCGCAGGTGGACCATGGTGTCGATCTGCTCGGCCACGTGGGCCGCGGCCGGCAACGCCAAGCCGAACTTGCTCTCCTCGCCGCTGGCGTTGATCTGGAGCAGCACCTCGATAGGCTTCTCACGGCGAGCGCCCAACTGGTGCAGTTCCTCGGCCAAGCGCAGACTGTCCAGACTGTGGATGAGGCGCACCAAGGGGACGACCTGTTTGACCTTGTTGCGTTGCAGGTGGCCGATCATGTGCCAGCGAACGGGTGAAGTACCCGCGCCGCCCTGAGTGGCGGACTGCTCGCCAAGCGTTGCGGCGCGACGGGTTGAGCGTGTGCGTTGGCGGGTGGTGGCAGGGGGCGATTGATTGGTCGGCATCACCACTTGGGGCCAGAGCGAATCATCTTTTTGCGTTGGCGAATCCTCACGGGCGTGGCCCAAGAGTTTTCGCCGTGCGACGAACTCGTCAATGGCCGTCACCCGTTGGAGCAACTGCTGCACGCGGTTTTCGCCAAAGTCGCGGTGACCCATTTCCACCAAAGCGCGAATCTGATCCGGGCTGGCGTATTTGGTCACCGCCACCAGCAGCACATCGTTGGCGTGGCGACCGGCGCGCGCCGCAGCCTCGGCCACGCGATCAGTCACTCGCCGATAAGCCTCCCGAAGCTGCTGCGGATTCATGGGACGGGCAAATACCATACGGCCTTAGGATAGGCCCAAGCGGGCCGGGTTGCCAAATCGGGGGTGGTGGAGAGAGGGGGTGACAAGGTGAGGGGGTGAGAGGGTGAAGGGCGGAACGGGTGATGAAGTTGCAAGCCCACAGATGAAGTCGCGGTTTTGGGCGACTTCTTCTGTGGGATCGACGTTGGGATGCCACGGGATGGGGAAGAAAACGCGGGTGATTATCAGCGCATGATCCAGCGTTTGCCGGCCGCGGTCACGGGCTGATCCTGCGGGTCGGCGGGGCGACCGGGCAGGTCGTAATCGATCATCAGCGTCTTGCTGGTGAGTGTGGGCTGATCTTGGCCGGGGACATCGACGAGTTGGGTTTCGCCCGACAGTCCGCCGACGAAAACCGTCAGCCGGGTGATGTCGGCTTCAAACGCCGGCCAGATGGCGACGCCTTCTTTGGCGTTGTCGTTGCCCTGGCGGATTTTGCCCACGATGCGGGCCGGGCTTTCCAGCAAGGGGTTGTTCATCCGTTGGGCGATGGCGTCGTACACGGCGCTGGGCACGCCCCGGCCGGCGGCGATGATGTCGCCCTCATCCGTGGCGATGGTGAACTCCGGCACGAACATGCGATCCTGACCCGTGCGGTTGACCACCTTGTAAGGCAGATACCAGAACCAGTGCATGCGGCCGTCGAGACCCTTGACCGCGATGGGCCGGGGCTTGTCGTAGGAAAACTCCAAGTCCCACGACTTGCTGACAATCGCTGGCGTGGGGAACCCCTCGGCCACCGGCGGCGTCAACGCCGGTGCCAGAAACGAAGCGAGGATCAAACCGAGCAACAAGGTGGCCAGGAAGGTGCGATTCACAGGCGGTCTCCAGCGTAAGGTCGCCCCATCATAACGGAACTCGAATCACGGGATGTCATTCTAAGCCATCCCGGCTGATGGTCAAACCGGGGGGGAAGGCTTGAAGCTTGGGACTTGAGGCTTGCGCGGCATCTGGTTTTCTGATCGCTTGCTTTTGCTTTGCCTTTCTTCGTGTCTTCGTGTCTTCGTGTTCAATCCATCAAACCAGAGAAAACTCAGCCTTTCACAGCCCCAATCGTGTGGATCGTCTCGTACATGGCGATGACGTTTTGCGTCGGCGTCAGAGGCTGAATGTTGTGGCAGGGAGCGCAGATCCAGCGTGAACCCTTGAAAAGCGCGACGTTCTCTTTGACCTCGGCGATGACCTGTTCGGTGCTGCCGAAGGGGAGGGTGAACTGGTTGTCCATCGCTCCGTGAAAGACGATGCGGGAAGCGAAGTCCCGGACCAGGCCATCGCGTTCCATGCCGGGGCAGCGCCATTGGATGGGGTTGAGGATGTGGATGCCCACGGTGTCGATGAGGTCGGGGAGGAAGGATCGCGCCGAGCCGTCGGTGTGGTAGAAGAGTCGGACGTTGAAGGACTTGGCCGCCGCCGCCATCTGTTGCTGATGGGGCATGATGAGCTTGCGGTAGGTCTCCAAGCCAAAAAGCGGCCCGGTCTGAGCGCCCAAGTCTTCAGCCAGATACATGATGTCGGCCTTGCCGTCGGCCAACTCCCACAAGCGCCGGTTCACCGCCAGGGAAAAATCGAAAATGTGTTGCAAGGCCGCCTGGAGAAACTCCGGCTCGATGAGCATGTCCTCAAAGGCCCGCTCCATGCCCCGCAAGTAGCAATAGAGCAAAAACGGCTCGTAGCTGCCGATGCGGCGAATGCGGTGGCCGTCGTCGGCCTTGACCGCTTTGGCGAAATCATCGAAGTTGTGCTTCGTCGCGTCGGGCCAGGGGTAGGCGTGGAGTTGTTCGACGGTCTCGAACTCCGCCAGGGGATGATGCGTGGCCTCATCGTAGGTGCCGCTGCCGTGCTGGATGCGTGTGCGGCGAATGCCCCAGATGTCGGCCTCGGGGTGTTCGTGAAGTTTTGGGCCGGTGTAACCGACGCCGAAGTGGCGCGGGGCGTCGATGTGCAAACGGTGCCAAAGTTGTTCATCGTCGTCGCCGAGTTGGAGATCGCGTTTGAGCCGGGCGTGGAACTCGCCGGTGGCCCAATAGTCGGTGGGGATGCGGTCGGGCGCTTGGCCGTCGAGCTGCGCCAGCCAGCGTTGGCGCGGAGTCATCGTTGCGTGCATGGGAGCTTTCTTTGTGGAGTGAAGCGACGAAGGTCAATCAAGGATAGAGACATTGGATGATGCGGCATCCATGAAAACCATTTTCGATGGCGTTGCGGGGCAAGCACTCAGTTGTCCCACGTCCAAGGGTCGCCGGTGCGGGCCAGCCAGTTTTCAAGTTCACCGCGCAGTTCGGAAACCAGTTGCGGCTTATCGCGGGCGATGTTGCGCAGTTGGAACGGGTCTTCCTGGTTGTCGTAAAGCTCGGTGAGCGGGAACGCCGCGGCGTTGGGGCCGGCTTCCAAGGGGCTGATAAACAGTTTGTGTTGGCGGGCTAGGGTATAGCGATGCGTGCGCAGGCCACGGGCCTGATTTTCACAGTTGATATACAGCGCGGAATCGGGCCG
>JBBRGB010000041.1:0-17575 GCA_038241095.1 Phycisphaerales bacterium | reverse complement strand
TGCCGGGAATGGCGTTAAGGAAGTTAATGGGCACTACATCGACCTCAAGCCTCCGCAATTCAAGGGCCATATCCACACGATCGTGCCAGTTCTCACCCATGCCGAAGATGCCGCCGGAACAGATGGAAAGTCCGGCTGCCTTGGCGGTCTGGATGGTTTTGATGCGGTCATCGTAGCTGTGGGTGGTGATGACGTTAGAGAAGTTGCGTCGGCTGGTTTCCAGATTGTGATTGACGCGCAGCACACCCATGTCGTGCAATCGCTTGGCTTGTTGCGGGGACAGTTCGCCCAGGGTGGCGCAGGGACGGATTTTGCCGTTGGCCACCGCCTGCTCGTAAAACGGCTCGAGCCAGTCGAGTTCGCGCTCGGTGGGGCCACGCCCGGAGTTGACGACGCCGAAGCTGCTGGCACCGTTGGACAGGGCCTGATCCATGGCCGCGAGCATGTCATCGACTTTGAGCTTGGCGGGCTTGACAAAGGTTTCGTGGTGCTTGCTTTGGGTGCAGTAGCCGCAGTCCTCGCTGCACGCGCCGACCTTGGCGGCGACGATGGAGCAGAACTTGACTTGGCGGCCGAGGTGGCGGATGCGAATTTTGTTGGCCCAGTAGAAGAGGTCGCAGATGGCGTCGCCGGTGGCGTGGGTCAGTTCGCGGGCCTCCTCCCGGCTCAACTGTCCGCCGACCAGCACGGCTTGGCCAAGTTCGGCGATGCGGTCGGCCAGGAGGTCATCGTTGCGAGTGATCATGGGGCGATATCTTTCCGTCCTTTGAGGGAACAAAAGCGGCCCCGTTGGCCACGGAAGCGACCAAGCGGCGCTGGGTTGGGGGTTGATCGTGCGTCAGGCGTTAAACGCGAAAAGCCGCGGATTTACCGTGGGGCGCGGCCACCACCCGTGGCACCACCGCCGGCATCGGTGCCTGAGAACAGGCGGCTCAAGTCCGTCGCCGAAACCAGTTCCACCCGGCCCCGAGCGCCAGTAAGGCTGGTGGTGTAGATCATCAGTTTGTCGTTGACGATCACGAACAGGGCCTCTTCATCGCGCCGGGTCTCGGCGGTCATGAAGGAGAAGCCCGGCTCGGCGATGACCAAGGCCGCTTGGGCCTCGGGCAGCACCTGCCGACCGTTGGAAACAAGTAATCCCGCCAGAACCAAGGCCGAGGCCAACAGAGCGAAGCAAGCCAGTTGAATGCGATTCATAAGTCACCTTTATGGCGATTTTGTGTGTGGGGATCAAAACAACGTCAACACTCAGCGGCCACCGGCCCCGCCGGCGAGCAGCATGTCTTCCTTAAGCACCCGGCCATCCAGGGGCGTCAGGGTGTTGTTGCTGCTGTTGAAGATGACGGCGACCATTTTGGTGCTGGCCAGGTCGGTGATGTAGATGATCGACTGGCCGGTGCGGCCGGCGGTCTTGCCGGCGATCATGCGGTACTGCGGCCCGCCGAAGGCTTGGGCCGAGGCCGAGGGGGCAAAGCCGCTTAGCCCCAAGGCCAGCAGCAACACCACATTGAGCGTGATCAAGGCGCCTAACGCTTTTCGGTTCATGGTTCGTACTCCGTAAAAGGATGCCCAAGAAGTCAAACGACCACCGGGCTTGGATTGTTGCATGGTGGGGGCGGAAACTCAATCGCGGTGGCTGCGGCGCGAGGTCATCATGCTTGCCAGCACCGCCCCCAAGGCCAGCACGATGGCGATCACCGCGGCGATCCATTGCGCCCGTTCGGGCGTGCGGGCCTGCGCCAGCATCGGCCCCACGATTTTCAACGTCGCCAAAAGCATCATCGATTGCATCCCCACATCATACCCCTGCGGCGTGGCCGAGTAAATGTCGGTGGATTGGGGAAGGGGGAGGGGATGACAAGGTGAGGGGGTGACAGGGTGAGGGGGTGACAGGGTGAGGGGGTGACAAGGTGAAAGGGTGAGGGGGTGAACACGGTCACGGACCATCGAACCACGCTTGCGGTTTAGCGCTTCAGGTCTTTCTTTTAATCTTCAACAAATGGACTATGATTGTTTTTCGCTTTTTGACCCCTGAAACGCAAGGAACGCCCACCATGTCCGACGCCCCGGCCGCCAACCCTTTTAACGCCCGCCAGACCCTTGACACCGCCTTGGGCCAGCGTGCCATTTACCGTTTGGACGCCCTGCGAAGCCAGTTCCCCAACGTGGACAAGCTGCCTTACTCCATCAAGGTGCTGTTGGAAAGCTGCCTGCGGAATGTCGATGGTTTCATCGTCACCGAGGATCACGTCCGCAGTCTCGCGGCCTATGACGCCAAGAATGTCGGCAACGACGAGGTGCCCTTCATGCCCGGCCGGGTGGTGCTTCAGGACTTCACCGGCGTGCCCTGCGTCGTCGATCTCGCGGCCATGCGCGACGCCATGCGGCACTTGGGCGGCGACCCGAAAAAGGTCAACCCCCTGGTGCCCTGCGACCTGGTCATCGACCACTCCGTGCAGGTCGATGCCTTCGGCTCCGAAACCGCCCTGACCATCAACAGCCAAAAGGAGTTTGAACGCAACACCGAGCGCTACGAGCTGCTCAAATGGGCGCAAAAAGCGTTCAACAACTTCAGCGTCGTGCCCCCGGCCACGGGCATCGTCCATCAGGTCAACCTCGAAAACCTGGCGAAAGTCGTGTGGGAAAAGGAGGGCGTTTTGTACCCCGATTCCTGCGTGGGCACCGACAGCCACACCACCATGATTAACGGCCTGGGCGTGCTGGGCTGGGGCGTGGGCGGCATCGAGGCCGAGGCCGTGATGCTGGGGCAACCTTATTACATGCTGCCCCCTGAAGTCGTCGGCTTCAAGCTCATCGGCAAGCTGCCCGAAGGTTCCACGGCCACGGACTTGGTGCTGGTGGTCACGCAAATGCTGCGAAAGCTCGGCGTGGTGGGCAAGTTCGTCGAGTTCTTCGGGCCAGGGCTGGCGGAGATGCCGCTGGCCAACCGCGCGACCATCGCCAACATGGCACCGGAGTACGGCGCGACCTGCGGGTTCTTCCCCGTCGATGAACAGACCCTGGCCTACCTGCGGCTAACGGGCCGGGATGAAAAACTCATCGCCACCGTCGAGCAATACTGCAAAGCCCAAGGCCTGTGGCGCGATGACAGCCGGGCCATCCAATACAGCACCACGCTGGAACTGGATTTGAACACGGTGGAGCCTTCGCTGGCCGGGCCTAAGCGGCCACAGGATCGCATCGCGCTGTCGGCGATGAAGGGCACTTGGCAAGAGGCGCTTCGCAAGACTTTCAACAAACAGGACGGCACCACGCTGGTGGACAATCCCGTGGGCGGCTGGGCGGAAGAAGGCGGCAACCCCGGCGAGCAGACCGGCAACCACCCCGATGCCAAAGCGGGCGACAAACCCCGCGCCGCCGCTGCCCATGCGTTGCCGGCGGACAACGGAGCCGCGCGGGTCGCCGTGGCCGACAAGGTCAAGGCCGACCCCGGTTTTGCGGGTGTCGAAGTCACCTTGGACGGCCAGACTTTCCGCTTAAAGCACGGCGCGGTGGTCATTGCCGCCATCACCAGTTGCACCAACACCTCCAACCCCGAAGTCATGCTGGCGGCGGGCTTGGTGGCGCGAAAAGCCCACGCCAAAGGCCTTACCCGCAAGCCTTGGGTCAAGACCTCCCTAGCGCCCGGCTCCACCGTGGTCACCGAGTATTACGCCAAGGCCGGGGTGCAACGCGACTTGGACGCCTTGGGCTTCAACCTCGTGGGTTACGGCTGCACAACCTGCATCGGCAACTCCGGCCCGCTGCCCGAGGCCGTGAGTCAGGCCGTGCAGAAAAACGATCTGGTCGTGGCTTCGGTGCTTTCGGGCAACCGCAACTTCGAGGGCCGCATCAATCCCGATGTCAAGGCCAACTACCTCGCCAGCCCGCCCCTGGTCGTCGCTTACGCCATCGCCGGCACCACCGACATCGACCTGACCACCGAACCCTTGGGCAAGGATCAACAGGGCAAGGATGTTTACTTGAAAGATATTTGGCCCACGCAAAAGGAAGTGGCAGACCTGGTGGCCTCGGCGGTCAAGCGCGAAAGCTTCGTGGCCCAGTACGCCAACGTTTTTGACGGGAGCAAGGAGTGGCAGGCGATTCCCGTCACCGGGGGCGAGGCTTACGACTGGAAGACCGAGTCAACCTACATCCAGAATCCGCCCTTCTTCACCGACATGGCGGCCAACTCTTCCGCCATCAAACCGATCAGCGGGGCACGCTGCCTGGTGATGGTCGGCGACAGCGTCACCACCGATCACATCAGCCCCGCCGGTTCGATCAAGAAGGATTCCCCCGCGGGCCGCTTCCTGCAAGGCCACGGCGTGCCGGTGTCGATGTTCAACAGCTACGGCGCTCGCCGGGGCAACGACCAAGTGATGACGCGGGGCACGTTCGCCAACATCCGCGTGCGAAATCAACTTGCCCCCGGTACGGAAGGCGGGGTGACGAAGTTTTTGGGCAACGGAAAAACCGGTGAAGAGAAAACGGTATCCGGGGCCACGCTGTATCAGACTGAGGTCGAAGTCAAGCCCGGTGACACGGCCGCGATTTTTGATGCCGCAGTGCATTACGCTCGTGGCGGCACGCCCTTGGTGGTGCTGGCGGGCAAGGACTACGGCATGGGGTCGAGCCGCGACTGGGCCGCCAAGGGCACGTTCCTGTTGGGGGTCAAGGCGGTGATCGCCGAGAGCTACGAGCGGATTCACCGGTCGAACCTGGTGGGCATGGGCGTGCTGCCCTTGACTTTCAACGCGGGCGACACCCGGCAGAGTCTGGGACTCACCGGCCGGGAGATTTTCGACATCGCCATTGACGATGGTGTCAAGCCCCGTCAGCAAGTGACCGTCACCGCCACCGATCCCGAAACGGGCGACAAGAAGATGTTCACCGCCCTGTGCCGCATCGACACGCCGGTGGAAGTCGAATACTACCGCCACGGCGGCATCCTACAGGCGGTACTGCGCAAGATGGCGGGGCAGGCCGCGGGTTGAGCGTTTGGCAAGATTTGCCCGCTGACGTTTGATCAGGTCGGCGGCGTTTTTTTCTTCTGCGTCCCCTCACGCATTGACGCTGGCCGATCACCCCCGGCGTCATGCCCGCTGGGAGCCAAGGCCCAGGGCAAAAGCAGCGTGGCGATGCCCGCCAAGGCGGCACCGGTGAGGAAGGCGGTGGCCGGGCCGATCAGGGTCCACAGCAGCGCCACCAACACACTCGCCGGCAGGGCGGCGATGCCCGTGACGCAGTAATACAGGCCGTAGGCGGTGCCGTGTTTGTTGGTTTGGCCTGAAAGGTCGGCGACCAAGGCGCGTTCGGCTCCCTCGGTCAGGCCGTAGTAAAGCCCGTAGGCGGCAAAGAGCAGCCAAGGCGCGATGGCCGCCGTCCAGCAAGCGAAGCCGACATAAACCAGCACATAGACCAGCCAACCGGCGCGGAGCGTTCTGACCCGGCCGATGCGGTCGCTGAGTCGTCCACCCCAGGCGGCCGTCAACGATTTGCTGACATGAAGCCAAGCCCAGAGCAGCGGCAGCGCCGCGGTGGCCGTGGCGACATCCAAGCCCGCGGCCTGAAAACGATCGTGCGCCAGCATCAGCAACAACATGTCGCTGGAGTTGCCCAGCGCGAAGATGCTCAGCACCACCAAGTAGCGGCGAAAGGAGGGATGCTGGTGTCGCAGCAGAGGACCCAGCGGCTCGGAACCCGGCCCGGCGGCGGCTTGGGGTGTCAAAGGCGAGGCTTGATCGGCGGGTTCATGAATCAGCAGTACGATCAACAGCACCGCGATCCCGCCGGGCAGCAGCGTCCAGTAGAACAATTGATCAAGCGTGACCCACCGCATGTAAAGCAGCGTCGCGGCAAGGAGTCCGCCGGTCAACGCCCCGGCATGATCCAGCGCCCGCTGGACTCCGAAGGCCCTGCCCCGCTGATTGGGCGCGATGACACCGGCGATCACGGCATCGCGCGGAGCGCCACGCACCCCCTTGCCCAGGCGATCCGCGCCCCGCAGCAGCAGCACCGTGACACCGCCCGAGGCCCACGGCAGCAGGGGCTTGCTCAGGGTGCTCAGGCCGTAGCCTCCGACCATCCACCATTTGCGGCCACCGGTGCGATCCGACAGCCGCCCGCTCAAGAGCTTGGTCACTGCCACCAAGCCTTCGGCGAACCCTTCAATGAGTCCCAGCCAGGCAATGCTTAGGTGCAAAGTCGCCGAGTAGAACGCTGGCAACACACCGTAAATCAATTCCGTGGAGAGGTCAGTGAAAAAACTGACCCACCCGGCCGCCCATACGACCGAGGGAAGCCGCTCCGCTCCCTTCCCGCCCACGATCACCGGCTCGGCAGGTTTGGTTTGCACATGGAATCCAATGGCACGGGTTGGCACCTTGCGACAATGCGTGGGTGAATCTATGCCCGATCACCTCGGCGCGTCAAACCCAAGCCCGGTTCCGGAAAGGGGACATCCACGCGGCCCTGCCCAAATCCGACATTTTTTCACAAAACCCTTGACTTTCTCCCCCTTTTGATGGACGCTTGAACCAACGCGAGTTTGGCGGGGATGGTGCGGCCGCGTTTTGCCGCCGCTGTTCCGCGCAATTACCACGAGCCACCGATGCCCATGACCCGTTTGAACCGCTTCATTCCCGCCCTGTTGCTCTTGGTCGCCCTGACGCCCCAAGTCCGGGCCCAGACCGGCGTCATCGGCGTCAACTTCACGGCCTTGACCAGTGCTGACACCGGCTTCATCCCGCCCGACACCGCCGGCGGAGTGAGCGAAACCAACCTCGCCCTGCTGGTCAACGGTCGTTACCGCGCCTTTGACAAGACCGGGTTGACCGTCGCCAACCGCACCCTGACCCAGTTCTGGAACGATGCCGGGGTTAGCCAAGTCAGCGACGGGGGCAGCGCTTGGGCCTTTGACCCGCGGATCACCTACGACGCAGCGGCGGGGCGGTGGTACGCCTCGGCGGTGCATTACCGCGATGGCAACAACAGCTATCTGCTGGCGGTGTCCAACGCATCGGACCTGGCGGCGGGGTGGACGGGCTTTCGCTGGGACGCCGACGCCGCCAACGTCAATTGGGCCGACTTCCCCATGCTCGGCTTCGACGCCGACGCCGTCTATCTCTCGGCCAACATGTTCGCCATCACCGACAACGACTTCGCCGGCCGACAGACTTACGCCATCGCCAAGAGCGACCTTTTTTCCGCCACGCCCACCGTCGCCAACCGCGTGCTGTTCACCGACTCCGACGGCTCCACAGGCGGCCAGCCCGCCACCGCCTTCGACGGCACCGGCTTGGCCGACCACCCCATGAGCTTCTGGGACACCGACCACCTGGCCGCGGCCGTCGTGCCCCCCGGCGAACGCACCAACGCCATTTTGCTCTCGCAAATCACCGGCTCCTTCGCCACCGGCCTCTCCATGCAGGCCCAGCCTGACATCACCCCCGGCCAGGTGCTCGTCGATCCGAAAAACGGTCGCCAACCCGACGGCACGCGGAACCTCATGGTCGATCCCAACCGCTTCTCCGGCACCCTGGTGCGACGGGGCGACAGTGTCTGGGGCGTCGAACCGCGACAGATGCCGGGCGTGGGAGTCGCGGACGTGGGCGTGCGTTGGTTTGAGTTTGACGCCGACACCGGTGCGATTCTTCAAGAGGGCGTGGTGCAAGTGCCCAGTTTGGACATGCTCTATCCCTCCATCGCGGTCAATGCCGCGGGGGATGTGGTCATTGGTTTTAGCGCCACCGGGCCGGATGCCGGGGAGTTTCCCAGCGCCTATGCCGTGGTGGGCGACACCGATCTCAACGGCGTGACGACATTCGGCGCGCCAATGATTCTCAAGGCTGGCACCGCCAGCTATCACCGCACCGACTCCAAGGATCGCAACCGATGGGGCGATTACTCCACCACCGTCAGCGACCCGACGAGCGACTTCATTTTCTGGACGTTTCAGGAGTACGCCACCGGGGCCACGACTTGGGCGGTGCAGACCACGCAGATCATCATTGCCCGCGATGGCGATGTGAACACCGATGGTTACATCGACAGTTTGGACATCAACGAACTGCACGCCGCGCTGCAGGCCGGCAGCGGGGACTTGCGCTTCGATGTTGACGGTGATGGCTCGGTGGACAGTGGCGACATGCTGCAACTGGTCGTGGGTCTGCTGGGCCACCTGCCCGGCGATGCGACCTTAAACGGCGCGGTCAACCTCGACGACCTGGCCCGACTGCAAAACAACTGGCTGGGCAGCGGCAAGGATTTTCTCGACGGCGACTTCACTGGCAACGGCATCGTCAACCTCGATGACCTGGCGGTGCTGCAAAACCACTGGCTCCAGACGGGTGCTTCCCCCGCTAACCCAGCCGCGTTCCCGCTCTTCCATCTTGTTCCCGAACCCTCCGTCGCCATGACACTGCTGCCCGCGATGGCCGTCCTCGCCCTGCGAAGGCGTAAAAGCATCTCACGCGCCGTTTAGCCGGGGCCAGCAGCCCCATTGCCCTCCAACTCGATGCCCGCGTGCTTCGGCATACAATGCCGACCTTGCAAGGAGCTTTTCATGGGCTGGCTCGAAGCGATTGTGTTGGGTATTGTCGAAGGCGTCACCGAGTATCTGCCCGTCAGCTCGACGGGGCATCTCATCTTGGCGCAGCGCGCCATGGGCATCGAAAACACCGACGCCGCCAACGCCTATGCCATCTGCATCCAAGGCGGAGCGATTCTCGCGGTGCTGCTGCTCTACTACCATCGCTTTCGCCAGATGTCGCGCGGCCTCTTGGGCCAAGACCCGGCGGGCCGGCGACTGGCGCTCAACCTCTTGGTCGCCCTCTTGCCCCTCATCGCCGTGGTACTGCTGGAAAAACAAATCAAGCACTACCTCTTTGGCCTCTGGCCTGTGACGGCGGCGTGGTTTGTCGGCGGGGTGGCCATCTTGGCGGTGGCGTGGTGGCGCAAGGGAAAATCGCCCAAAGCTGGCCGCGACCTTGACGGCTTGTATCCGAGCATGGCCGTGGTCATCGGCTTGGCGCAGTGTCTGGCGGTCTGGCCCGGTACCAGTCGCAGCCTCGTCACCATCGTCGCTGGCGTGCTCATGGGCCTCTCCCTGCCCGCGGCCGTGGAGTTCTCCTTCATCCTCGGCGTCATCACCCTGGGCGGCGCGACCATGAAAGACTTCGGCGAATATCGCCACGTCATGCTCCAAGCCTACGGCCTGCTGCCCCTGATGTTGGGCTTCATCTTCGCCTTCCTCAGCGCCGTGCTGGCGGTGAAGTGGATGGTCGCCTACCTCAACCGCCACGGCCTGGCGATCTTCGGCTACTACCGCGTGGCTTTGGCGGTGGTGGTCGCGGTGCTGCTGCTGGCCGGCGTGTTACAACCGTGAAGTGGAACTGGGCATCACAACGACGGCATCCAAGCCCACGGATGAACCGTCGCCCTGGGCGGTTCTTCCGTGGGATGGGCCGCTGAGTCATCCGGTGGTCATCCCACAGAAGAGCCGCCCAAAGCCGCGACTCATCTGTGGGCTTGCATTCTCAGATTCGTATTAAACTATCCCCATGCAAGAAATCCAACACGATTGTGACGTCTGCGTCATCGGGGGCGGCATGGCGGGCCTCTGCGCTGCCCTGGCCTCGGCGAGGCGCGGGGCACGAACCATCCTCGTCCACGACCGACCCGTCCTGGGTGGCAACGCCTCATCCGAAATCCGCATGTGGATCTGCGGGGCCCACGGCCAGCACAACAAAGAGACCGGCCTGCTCGAAGAAATCCAACTCGAAAACCAGTACCGCAACCCGGCAGGCAACTACTCCATCTGGGACAGCGTGCTGTGGGCCAAGGCCTCGCTGCAAACACACCTCACCACCTTGCTCAACTGCTCCTGCACCGAGGCCCGCATGGCTTCCCGCAAGGATGCCGGGCAAGCGCGACGCATCGAGAGCGTTCGTGCCTGGCAACTCACCAGCCAAACCTGGCACACGGTGACGGCGCGAACCTTCATCGACTGCTCCGGCGACAGCATTCTCGCGCCACTCACCGGGGCTGACTTCCGCATGGGACGCGAGGCCCGCGATGAGCATGATGAGGACATTGAGCCTGCGGTGGGCGATGAGCGGACGATGGGCAACTCGCTCTTGATTCAGCTTCGACGGACCGATGAACCCCAGCCGTTTGTCACGCCGAAGTGGGCCTACAAGTTTGACGCCCCCGGTGATCTGCCCCACCGCTTGGGTGGCGTCAAGGGGCACAACTTCTGGTGGCTCGAAGTCGGCGGGTTGAACAACAGCATCACCGACGCCGAGGCCATCCGTGACGAGTTGATGCGGGTGGCCTGGGGCGTATGGGATCACATCAAGAACCGCAGTCCCCAGCGTGACGAAGCGGCGAATTGGGCCTTGGAGTGGCTCGGAGCGCTGCCGGGCAAGCGCGAGAGTCGTCGCTACTTGGGCGACCACATTCTCACGCAAAATGAAATCACGGCGGGCGGTAAGTTCGACGACATCATCGCCTACGGTGGCTGGTCAATGGACGACCACCACCCCGCGGGAATCTACTACCCCGGCAAGCCCACTATCTTCCACCCCGCCCCGTCGCCCTACGGCATCCCCTACCGCAGCCTCTATTCGCGCAATGTCGAAAACCTCATGATGGCCGGGCGGAACATCTCCGTGACCCACGCGGCCCTGTCCTCCACGCGAGTCATGGCGACTTGTGCGATGCTGGGCCAGGCGGCGGGCACGGCCGCGGCCTTGTGCGCACAACACCATTGCACGCCACGCGATCTCCACCCCTCGCGCATCGACGAATTGCAGCACGCTTTGATGGACGATGACTGCTGGCTCCCCGGACTCAAGCGGGAGGTTTCACAACTCGCCCGCACCGCCACGCTCACCAGCAACGGCCGCGAAGAAGCATTGCTGCTCGACGGCATGGATCGTGACCGACCCGATGAATCCCACGCCTGGGTCGGCCCGGTGGGTGACGGCGAAAGCGGTGGCCGCATCGAGTATCGCTGGCCAACGCCCGTCAACCTCGGCGGCGTGCGACTGGTGTTCGACAGCAATCTTCAGCACGACAAGCGCATGCCCTGCAGCTACCCGCAAAAGGGCGACCGCTGTGCCCTGCCCGGCTCACTGGTCAAGCGCTTCCGCATCGAAGCGCTCGACAAGGCGGGCCAGTGGCAAACGCTCACGGAAGTGGCCAACAATTACCAGCGCTTCGTCCGACTGCCCATCACAGCCACGACCACAAGCTTACGTTTAGCGATCTTGGAAACCTGGGGCGACACCGAAGCCCGCGTATTGGCCTTCGAGCCGGTCGAAGGTTTCGATGTCGATCTCGCCCATGTGGAAGAAGGCCCCGGCTTCGCCACCGTGCGTGCCCGCATCGACCCCAAGGACCTCGCTCCGCCGGCCAAGGACAATCCCCCCGCCGAAAAACCCCGCAAGGGCATTTCCGCCTGAGGCGTGGGATTGGGGTGAATCCATTGGTCACTTACGCCAGAAAGAGCCGCGCACGCAGTAAGCGGGGCTTGCGTAACCTTAAAGAGCCGCGCACGCAGTAAGCGGAGAATGAGCAACGTTCGCCTTAGGTAATCACCGCTTACTTTGTGCGCGGCTCTTTGTGGCTGTTCTGTAAATCGCATTGCTCTCGTGACGCCTTGGCATTAACAACGAAGTCAATCTTGTCCCCACAGGAATCCCATGTCCGACCTCATCACCGTTCCCATCATGCGTTTGCCGGGCCATGCCGATGTGCCCTTGCCGGACTATCAGAGCGATCACGCCGCGGGGATGGACCTGCATGCCGCGGTGCCCGCCGGGGAGGAAGGGCTGACGATTCCACCCGGTGAAATCAGGCTGATTCCCTGCGGGTTTGCCATGGCCGTGCCGGTGGGTTACGAAGCGCAGGTTCGCCCGCGTTCGGGCCTGGCGGTGAAGTTCGGCATCTCCATGCCCAACGCCCCGGGCACCATCGACGCCGACTACCGGGGCCAGGTGCAGGTGCCCCTGATCAACCACGGCCAAGCGCCCTTCGTCGTCACCCGCGGCATGCGCATCGCGCAAATGCTCATCAAACCCGTGCCTCGTGTGCGCTGGGAGGAAGTGGCGGAGTTGCCCGAAACCCCGCGCGGCGAGGGCGGCTTCGGACACACGGGACATTGAGGGGAAGGCTTGAGGTTTGAGGCTTGAGATTTTTGGCCTCCATGATTCATGCGGACTCTCGTGCTCTTTGCGTTGTAGCCGCGAGGTCCTCGTCACGCGTATTGGAATTGGGGTTGACGTGTGTCGGCCCCTTTCCAAATAAAAAAAGACGCAGGCGATTGCTCGCCTGCGTCTGCCGAACCCTTGTTCCCCCCCGTTTCCCCCGCTCCGTTTCCCCGCCCCTCAATCGGGTCGGCAATTGCTTTTTCCAAGACTTCAAGCCTCAAGCCTCAAGTCCCAAGCCTTCTTACAAAGCATCGTTGTCGCTCTCGCCCGTGCGGATGCGAACCACCTTCTGCAAGGGATAGACAAAGAGCTTGCCATCGCCCACCCGACCGGTCCGGGCGGAGCTGCAGATGGCCTCGATGGCCTTGTCCAAATCCTCGCTTCGCACGGCGACCTTGATGAGCACCTTGGGCACGAAGCCCACATCCATCCGGGCACCGCGGTAACGCTCGGTGTGGCCCTTCTGCTTGCCGAAGCCTTTGACCTCGATGGCGGTGCAACCCAAGATGCCCAGGGAGGCGAGTTTGGCCTTGATGGCGTCCAAGGCGTGGGGTCGTATGACGCATTCAATCATGTGCATGGAAGTAACTCCTAACTGTGTCGGTTTCTGTGTTGGTTAATGGTAAGGAACGCTTTTTTTAAGCCATTGACAAGCGCGGGGTTTAGGCCTCGCGGATGTGGTAGCTCTTGATGTAGGTCTGTTGGAAGTCGGGGTACGCGGCCATGTCGTGCTCGGCCAGATCGACGCCTTCGAGTTCCTCGGCGGCGGTGATCCGCAGGCCGATGGTCGCCTTGAGGATGCCGAAGATGATGAGCATGGACACAAAGGCGTAGGCGAAGACCGCCAGGACACCCACAAGCTGCGGCCAGAGTTGGGCGAACCCGCCGCCGTAGAACAGGCCGTCCTGAATCGCGGTGGTATCGCTCCAGTATGGCAGGTCGATGGCGCGTTGACCAAAGAGGCCCACGGCCAGGGTTCCCCAAGCGCCGCAGACACCGTGGACCGAAATCGCGCCTACGGGGTCGTCGATCTTGAGCACCCGCTCGATGAAGAGGCAGGAGTAGAAGACCAGCACGCCGGCGACCAAACCGATGATGACGGCACTCAAGGTGTTGACCGAGGCACAGGGGGCGGTAATGCCCACCAAGCCGGCCAACGTGCCGTTGAGGGTCATGGAAAGATCGGGCTTGCCGAAGGAGAACCAGGAGACGGTCAAGGCTGCCACGGCACCAGCGGCGGCGGCGAGGGTGGTGGTCACGGCGACGTGGGCGATGCCATCCACGGCCATGAGCGTTGAACCGGGGTTGAAGCCGTACCAGCCGAACCAGAGGATAAAGACGCCCAGTGCGGCGATGACCATGTTGTGGCCGGGGATGGCGTTGGGCGTGCCGTCCTTGTTGTACTTGCCGATGCGAGGCCCGATGAGAATCGCCCCGGCAAGAGCCGACCACGCGCCAACGGAGTGAACGACGGTGGAGCCGGCGAAGTCACGAAAGCCCATTTGGGACAACCAGCCGCCGCCCCAGATCCAGTGGCCGCTGATGGGGTAGATCAAGGCCGAGATCATCACCGAGTAAACCAGGTAGGCGATGAGCTTGGTGCGTTCGGCCATGGCACCCGAAACGATGGTGGCGGCGGTGGCGGCGAAGACGACTTGGAAGAACCAGGACGCCGAGGCGGTTTGATCCTGACCAGCGCCGAAGGAACCGGCAAAGAGCAGGGAGGGCGTCCAGCCCAGGATGCCGCCCTTGGTTCCGCCGTACATCAGGCAGTAGCCCAAGGCCCAGAAGACCAGAGAGCCGAAGCAGAAGTCCATGAGGTTCTTCATCATGATGTTGACGGCGCTCTTGGCGCGGGTCAGGCCCGTTTCCACCATGGCGAAGCCGGCCTGCATGAAGAAGACCAGGGAGCCGGCAATCAACAGCCAGAGGATGTTGGCGGTGCCTTGGGAGAGGAACATGCCCTTGGCGGCCTCTTCGGTGAACGGGGTGGGGGCTGTCGCCGCAGCGTCGGCCACGACCTGCGTCACGGCCGCGGCATCGGGAACCGTGACGGCCAATCCGGGGGCATCCTGCCCCCAAGCCGTCGCCAGCAGTGGCCCGGCCAAGAGGGCTCCAAAAACGATCCATAGAACACGCGTTGTCCAACTTCTGCGTCGCTCCATTTGAGCAACTCCTTTCGGTTACACGCCCGAGCCTAAGGCAATTGGGGACATAGGGATCGCGCAGGAGGCCACCAACGGCATCCTTCGACGCGAACCGGTGTGTCAGGCTCACTCACCCCTGCTAAGGCAAGCGGCGTGCCACAATGGATGTGTCTCGTATATGGCTATGTCAGAAGAAGAGTTGACTAGATGCGCGGCAGAACTGATTTTATCAGCGCAATTATTAAACAACGTCCCACCCCGACAAATGAAATGCCGCTTTGGGCTTCACTTCTGTGGGATTCACCCGCGTGTGGGGGTACAGGGCACCCCGGAACATCCCCCAGCATAAGTTGCTCAAGGCCGCGACTTCATCCGTGGGCTTGGAGATTCATTGATCCACGGGCTTGGGAATGGGAAACCTTGGCCTTGCCGAAGGGAAGGGGAAGCTCTTTGACAATCCGTTGGAAAGATGATTTTCAATCCAGCCAATCGAGGCTGTAGATCACGGGGCCGGCCGCTCCGTTGCCGCCGTTTGTCCCGGAACCGCTGGACGCCAGATTGATGCGGGCGTTGGTGGAGGCGTTGAGTGTCTTGCCGATGAGTGTGCCGTAGAAGCGGGCGTTGCTGGTCATGACCACGGGGCCGGTGGGGTTTTGCGCTTGAACCCAGAGTCGGGCGTTGCCACCCAGCGTCATATCACGGTTGGTTCCAGTCATGATGATTTGGCAGCGGGTCGGGTCGGCCACGTCGTTGTTGAAACGGGCGTTGTCGCTAAGAATGACTTGATTGGCGACATAGAGCGTGAGCTTGGCACCGGAATCCAGATCGATGCGGGCGTTGTCGCTGAGGATAAACGTGCCAGTGCAGGCCAAGGTGACATCGCCTTGAATAAGGATGCGTGCGTTGCCCGAAATGGTGAGGTTGGCGTATTGGCGGTTGGCGCTGATGGTCTGACTGGAACTGATGGTGACATTGCCCAGGCTGGCGGGCAGGCCGGCGGGCATGGCGGTCGTGGGGATGGTCTGCGACGATGTCATGGCCGCGACATTGCCATCAATGCGGGCGTTGTTGGAGATACTCACCGCCGAGCCGGGGTTGCCGTTAGGCCCGATGTTCACATCACCGCCGATGCGGGCGTTGTTGGACAGCGACACGCAACCGGCCGAAGTGGCGTTGACAGCCACCAAGGCGGACGTGGCGGTGGTTTCATCGTCATCATCCGAACTACCCGACCATGCCGCGACGCGGGCGTTGTTCGACAAACTGATACCCGTGGACATCAGCAGTGGCGATGAGCTTGATCCGCCGCCCAGCGCCTGGGCGAACGCCTCCGGTGGCACGACCTGTCGGCTGGCCATGCCGGGGCCTTGCCAAGAGACGATCATGCCGAAGTCGCCGTACCACTCGAAGTATCGCGCCACGATGTCGTGAACGCCCGCAGTGAGTTGCACCGAACCACTGCGCAGTCGCATGGAATGCAGGTCATCATTGTTGACGATGCGCACGCCGTCGATCCAGAGGTCCGAGCCGTCGTCGCTGTCGGTCCAGAAGGTGTATTGGCCGGTGACGGGGATGGTGATCTTGCCCGTGTAGCGCACGGCGAACTCATCCTTGGGTCCGCCGGGCCAAGCCTCGCCGCTACCGTTGACCCAAGGCTGATTGATCTGCTCGGCACTGTCCACGCGCTCGGGCGTGGCGTTCCAGTCGGTGTGACTGAGGTTCGACAGGGTTCGCTTGGCCTTGAAGAACTCGACCTTCAGGCCGCTCTGCGCCTGCCCGCCGGATTGTCGCACCACAGCGTGAATGGTCTGCGTGACGCCTTGAAACGTCGCGGTGGCGGTGAGGGTCAGCGGGTCGGCCGGGTCATCGGCAAGATCGCCGTCGCCATCGGGAACGCCGTCGCCGTTGGTGTCAATGCCATCCCGGCCCAACAGTGTGACGGTACCACCGGCCAGCGATTCGTTGGTCATCCACGGGCCGTGGGTGAAAGTGGTTCGCCACTGCGGGTCGGCCTTGATCTGCGCCATGGCCAAGGTGATGGCGCTGCCAGCGATCTGACGGGCCTGCGCCACGCGGGTGAGGTTACGGGTAATGCCCGTGGTGGTGCTTTGGGCCGAGAGAAACGAAAGACTCAGCACGGTGACCAAGGCCACGGTGATGATGACCAGCAGCATGGCGATGCCGCGATTCCGGGGATTTCGGATTGATGGATGGTTGAAGTTCATTGTCCCGCTCCTCCCGCCGCGCCGGAACCGCTGGTCTGCTCGTTGTTGCGCAAGGCCACGGCCCCGACAAAAACATCATTGCCCGCAGCCGTCTGCACCGTGAAGCGATAACTCAACAACCGCGACAACGCCGTGTCGCCGCGATCCATCGTCAGCGTCATGCCACTGACACCCGAAGCCCACGTTTCACTGGGAAACAGCCCGTTGCCCTTGAGGCCCGCAGTGATGGAGGCGAAGTCGGCGTCGGTGGCGTAGGCGGTGTCGGCCGCGGCCTGCTGCTCGGGTGTCAAGTTCGCCGGCAACACCCCTCGATAGGCGACGATGCGGCCGGTGGTGTCACGCTCGATGCGGCGAAGCTCCGACAAGTTGGGCTTGCCATCGGCGCGGGCGTCGGCGTGCCAGAGCACGATGAAGTTGTCACCCAGGGCCAGCACCGCCTTGGATGCGCCCAGGGCCGCTTGCAAACGATGATCGAGAATCTGTTGCCGCACGAGGCTTTCACGCATGTCGTTGCGGGCATCGGTGCCGCGGGTGACGGCAAAGAGCAGCGTGGCGACCACGGCCCCGATGACGCCGGTGATCGCCAGCGACAGCAACAGCTCGACGAGGGTCAAGCCTCGTTGCCGGGGCGTGAAGCGTGATGGTGAGGTTGTGTGCGACATGTGTGTTATCGCGGGATGAAGCGGGTGAGGGTCCAGGATTGGCCACGGGTGTCGGTGACGGTGACAAGGACGGACAAGCCGTTGCCGACACCGGGCATGTTGGCCACGCGCAGGGTTTGAGCGGTGATGGCCACTTGGCGGGTGAAGCGTTGGAACTCGACGGGATAAAGCGAGCCGGTGGCGTCCTTGAGTTGGCCCAAGGCTTCGGAATAGCCGTGATAGTCATCGGCATCGTCGAACTGGGCGCGGCTGCTTTCGCCAGCTTCGGGGCCGATGGTCGCACTGCCCGGCGTCTGTGGATCCACACGGGGTTGCGCCAAGACTTC
>JBBRGB010000040.1:0-17746 GCA_038241095.1 Phycisphaerales bacterium | reverse complement strand
GTCCTCAGCGGCGACATCACCGTGATCCCCGAACCCGCTTCGCTTGCGCTTTTGGCGCTCGGTGGAGTGGCGCTGATGGGCAAACGTCGCCGGGCGTAAACGCTTCGGCGGCAATCGGGACGCTTCGTGGTGTTGTCGTGGGCATGGCCCTTGGCTTGGGTCGTGCGTTCCCACGGCACATGGGCTTGAAAGTTGCCTGAATGAAACGACACCGCCCATCGTCTGGGTTCACGCTCATCGAGCTGTTGGTTGTATTGGGCGTCATCGCGCTGCTGGTCGCCATACTCCTTCCGGCGCTCAGTGCCGCCAGGCGGGCGGCGAATCGCGTCGTCTGCGGGTCCAACCTTCGGCAGATGACCCTCGCCCTGCGGATGTATGCCAGCGAGAATCGAGATTGTGTCCCCTTGGGCTATCAGTTCAGTAGCCGCTGGTCGTCCTACATGATCCGCGACGCCGTGCAGTATGGCACCAAGCCGTACATGATCTTGGGCAACCTTTACGTGGGTGGGTATCTCCAGACGCCCAATACCTACTACTGCCCGGCTGAGACCGACGAGCGCTGGGTGTTCGACAGCCCCTCCAATGTTTGGCCGCCGGAGACGACCACGGCCTACACCCGCGCGGGCTATGGCGTCAGGCCAGTGGTGCAATTCGGGGGTGGAAGTTCCACATCCGATCCCAAACTTGGCGTTCCGGCAGGCAACAAGTGGCCTCATCTCGAAGACGTGGGCCAAGGCGTCATCGCCAGTGAACTGTTTATTTATAGACCGGCTTCCAATCTCGACACACTCAACACCCGCCACGTCGATGGCGTGAATGCCGGCTATGCCGACGGCTCGGTCACGTGGGTGCGCCAAGACGTTTTTTACGCCGACTACATCACCGAAAATATTTACAAAACCGATGCCAACGGCAAGCTGATCGCGGGTGTTTTCCACGAGTTGGACCAGCTGCGCTAAAGCACGCATTGGCCGCCCGTGGCGCGGTGGGGGCATGTCGCTTGCACATCAAACCGCCGTCGGCTCGAGTTCACCGGCCACGAGGTCGTCATAAGTCTCGCGGCGGCGAATGATCGTGGCTTCGGTGCCATCGACGAGCACTTCCACGGGGCGGGGCATGGCGTTGTAATTGCTGGCCATCACCATGCCGTAAGCCCCGGCCGTGTAGATGCACAACAGGTCGCCACGCTTGACCGCCGGCAAGGGGCGATCCTTGCAAAAGACATCGCTGCTTTCGCAGATCGGCCCGACGACATCGGTCGGCTCAAGCCTCGGCAAGTCCATTTCCGCGGCCCGCTTCATCGGCTCCAGCCCCGGCGCGACGCGGGTGGGCCAGATGAAGTGAAAAGCGTCGTACATGGCGGCACGGATGAGGTGGTGCATGCCGGTGTCCACGATGACGAACTTCTTGCGCCCGCCGGTCTTAAGGTATTGCACGCGGCAGAGCAGCACGCCGGCGTTGGCGGCGATGTAGCGACCGGGTTCGAGGATCACCCTTCCGCCGCGATCCTTGAACTCCGCCAGCAGGGGCAGAATCTCCTTGGCGTAGGCGGCGCTGGCGGGACTTTTGCCGCTTTCGTAGTCCGCGGCGAAACCTCCGCCGATGTCCAGGGTGGCGATGCGGTGGCCCTGTTTTTCAAGGTCGGCGATCAGGTCCAAGGCCTTGGTGATGGCTTGGACATACGGCCCGGCGGAGTAGATCGGCGAGCCGATGTGCAGGTGAACGGCGTTTAGGCGCAGGTGGCGATCGTGGCCGAAGGTGGCGAAGAATTGCCGGGCCTGTTCCAGATCGACACCGAACTTCGATTCCTTTTTGCCCGTGGTGGTCTTGGCGTGGGTCTTGGGATCCGCCACATCGGGATTGACGCGCAGGGCAGCGTTGGCGACCTTGCCCATCTCCTTGGCGATGGACGCGATGTTGGCGAACTCGGCTTGGCTTTCGATGTTGAACCAGCCGATGCCCGCGGAAAGGGCCTGACGGATTTCGGCGTCGGTCTTGCCCACCCCGGCGTACACGATGCGGGCCGGATCGACCC
This sequence comes from Phycisphaerales bacterium, assembly GCA_038241095.1. Taxonomy (GTDB): domain Bacteria; phylum Planctomycetota; class Phycisphaerae; order Phycisphaerales; family Phycisphaeraceae; genus JBBDMX01. Next base: position 15,711 of record JBBRGB010000040.1, on the reverse strand, counting down.
CGGCGACCAATGCGCGGTGCAGCTCGCCGCCGCTGACCACATCCATGCCCGAGCCGCGCGAAGCCAGGGTCTTGATGATGTGGATGTTGCCGCAGCTCTTGATGGAGTAGCAGATCAGCGGATCGACCGGCGCGAACGCCGCGGCCAGGGCGTCGTAGTGGTGCAGCAGCGTGCGTTTGGAATAGACGTATGCCGGCGTGCCCACCTTGGCCGCCAGGTCGTCAAGGTTGACATCTTCGCAGAAGAGTTGCCCGTTTTGATGGTGAAACCAGTCCATGCGGACATGATAACGCCGGCGCGATTTTCGCACGTTGAAGGGTTTTGGCCCAAGTCGATGGACGTGGATGAATCGCCGCTTGCGCACTGGTTTTGGCAGTGGGCGGCGGGTGTGCGGGACTTCGGTGTCCGTCGCCTTCGGCTATGCTTTGGCGATGTTGCCTGCGGTGTTGAGCATCGGCAATTTCGACGGCGTTCACATCGGTCACCGCGCCATTTTGGCACGGGCCAAGGAGGTGGCGCGCGGGGTCGGGGCGCGGGTGGTGGCCATGACTTTCGACCCCTCGCCGGCGCATCTGTTGAGACCCGGCAGCGAGCCGCCCCGGCTGATGAGCCTGTCGCAGCGCATCGCCAGTTTGAAACAGACCGGCGCTGACGAGGTGCGGGTCATCGCTCCCACGGCCGCGTTCCTGTCGCATTCGCCGCAACAGTTCGTCGCCGAGTTGATGGCCACCGAGCGGCCTTTGGCGGTGGTGGAGGGGCACAATTTCCGCTTCGGCAAGGATCGTGCCGGCGACACCGCCACGCTGCGGCAACTGGGCGCGGAACATAGTTTTGCCGTGCATGTCGTGGAGCCGGTGGAGGTGGTGTTGCAAGATTTGATGGTCTTGCCGGTCTCCAGCACGCTTGTGCGGTGGCTGACGGTGCGGGGGCGGATGGGTGATGTGGCGCGATGCCTGGGGCAACCCTATGCCATCGAATCGCGGGTGGTCAGGGGCGAGCAACGCGGGCGAACGTTGGGCGTGCCCACGGTGAATCTGGATGACGCGGCCTGGGTGGATCGCGCCTTGCCCGCGGATGGCGTTTACGCAGGGCGGGCGTTGTTGTCCAATGCAACCGAAGCGCCTGCCGCCATCAGCATCGGTTTGAAGCCCACTTTCGCGGGTCGCAAGCGGGTCATTGAATCCCACTTGCTGGACTTCACCGGCGACCTGTACGATCAAACCATCACCCTGCAATGGACGCACTGGCTCCGCGATCAGCAAACGTTTCCCAACCTTGAAACCTTGGCCTCCCAACTGCAACGCGACATCGCCCACGTGCGCGAACTTGAATGAAGCAAGCGGCTCCGCTTGTCAATGTCCGCGCAAGCCTCAAGCCTCAAGCCCCAAGCCTTCCCCATGCCTTACGAATCCAACATCACCCTCGCTCAAGCCGCCGACCTGTTGCGACAGGCCCAACGCGTTTTCATCACCACCCACGCCAAGCCCGATGGAGACGCCATTGGCTCCGTGGTGGCTCTGGCCGCGGCGCTGAAGCAAATGGGCAAGACCGTTGAAGCGCGGTTGATCGGCCCGGTGCCCGCGAGCTTCGCCGAACTGCGTGGCGGGGATTTGTGGCGACTCCATGATGAAAGCCAACCCCTGCCCCAAGCGGACCTAACGGTCATCCTCGACACCGGGGCCGCCGGTCAGTTGCAGCCCTTGGCGACGGCGCTTGCGCAACGGGGCGAGCGCCTGTTGATTGTCGATCACCACCTTTCGGGCGACCTGCCCGCCGCCCACCGCCTCATCGACGCCACAGCCGCGGCCTGCTGCGAAATCGTGGCGCAACTCCTCGACGTCCTCCACCCCGCCGGCGCGACCGGCGAGAAAGACTGGACGCAACACGCCACCATCTGTCAGGCCCTTTTCGTGGGCATCGCCTCGGACACCGGCTGGTTCCGCTTCTCCAACACCCGGCCGTTCACCCACGAACTGGCGGCTCGCCTGCAACGCGCGGGGGTCGATCACGCCGCCTTGTATCAGCAACTCGAACAGACGGATCGCCCCGAAAAACTGGCGCTGATGACCCGTGCTCTGGACAGCTTGGTGCTGCTCGCCGGGGGCAAGGGTGCGGTGATGACGCTGACCGCCGCGGACTTCGACGCTACCGGCGCCATGCTCGAAGAAACTGAGCGGCTCATCGATTTGCCGCAGTCGGTGGCGGAGGTGCGGGTGGTGGCGCTGGTGACCGAGCCGGCGGGGGGAAAATCCGGCCAAGCCAGCGCCATTCGTCTGAGTCTGCGCAGCAAGCCGGGCAAGGACGCGGTGGATGTCGCCGCCTTGGCCGGTCAATTCGGCGGCGGGGGCCACGCCCGCGCCGCGGGCGCGAAAATCAACGGCCCCCTTGCGGAGGTGCGGCAACAAGTCATCGCCGCCATCGAAAAAGCCCTGCGCTGACTCCACGTTTTCATTTCTTTCAGGCACCGGACCAAGGGTTTTTTCCACTGAGCAAGACGCGGCGGGATTCACAAACTTGGGGTGACTGGCGCGGCCCGTCTGTGGGTACAATATCGCCGCGGTTGTTCCACTTGCGGGGCAAGGCATTTGCATGCGGAGATCCACGTGACCACGGGCCCGTTACGCGATGTCGGGGATCATGACCTCTCTTCCTCCAAACACTTCAGCGCCAATTCCGCGCTGCGGATCGCGCTTTTTTACGCAGGCATCAGCGCCGTGTGGATCATCGGCAGCGATGCCGTGATGGTGCGGCTGGTGACCAACCCCAAAGCCTTGGAAAAAGTGTCGATTGTCAAAGGCTGGGCTTTTGTCGGCGTCACGGCCCTGCTGTTGTTCATGCTGATCAAGCGTTACATGGGGATGCTCCAACGCCGGGCCGAAGCCTTGCGGGAGGGTGAGGCCAAGGCCAAACAACTGGCCGAAACACGGCGAATGCTTTTGCGGGAGTTGGATCATCGCGTCAAGAACAATCTGGCCAATCTTTACTCGCTGGTCGAACTGCACGGCCACGCCAGCGGCAACGTGCGCGAGTTCGCCGAGGTGCTGGGCGGGAAGATTCTGGCCATGAGCCGGATGCACGAAATCACCAACGGTGAAGGGTGGAAGGGCATCCGCATGAGGGACTTGGTCTTTGCGATGGCGGACCCGGCGGTGCCCACGTTGGCCACGGGCCAGCGGGTCGAGGTGGACGGCCCGCCGCTGCTCATCGCCCAGCGTCAGGCGGCGGCGATGGGCATGATCCTACATGAGCTTTTCACCAATAGCCGCAAGCACGGGGCGCTAGGCGTGCCCGAAGGCCGGGCGCATCTGCTGTGGTGCGTCACGGATCAAAGCACGCAACGTTTGGCGGTGCAGTTGATCTGGCGCGAGAGTGGCGGGCCGCCTGCGCGGCAACCGGAGAAATACGGCGTGGGCCTGGAACTCATCGAAGGCTTGGCGCGTTTTGAGTTGGCGGGCAAGGCCAAACCGGCCTTCGAGCCGGACGGGTTCCGCCTGACGCTGGATGTCAATCTCGACCCCATCGAAGCGGACGCGGAGACGCTCGGCGAGCCGCGCACGAAGTAAGCGGTTTTTTCACAGTTTTAGCATGTGGGTGGAGCGTCCGCTTACTGTGTGCGCGGCTCATGGGCGCGTAGTAGTGACCACGCTGGCCTCGCGCCTTCGCAACGGCCCGGCCAAGATGGGTCGCGTCGGCAAGGCCAGCTCAGACCGCAAACGTGTGCCGGTGAGCGTCGCTACCGCCGACTTGGCCGTCACAGCCTCTGACCGCGGGATCATCGGCGTGGCTTCCTGCTCGTACTCGTGCAGCGCCAGCACCGCCCGCAGCCAAGTCAGCGTGGCCGCGGCCCCTTGGTTGCGGCTCACGCCCGTGGCCTCCAAGGCGTCGGCGCAAGCGCCCGTGGCGTGATCGACCAGCGGTTGCCGCAGATCGTTGTCCCCCAGGAACCACCCCAGGCAACGGTGGGCGTGCTCGCGCCAGAGACCGTCCTTGGTGATTTCGTGGGCTTCGAGGCAGGCTTGGAGCAGGGCTGAGACTTCGACGGGGAGCTGGTCGAACCTCGCTGGCTCGCAGCCGCGCTTGCGACCGCCGCGGGTGCCGATGGGCGCTAGGTGGCCGTCCTCGGTGGTCTGTTCATCCAACAGCCAACGCAGACTGCGCAAGGCGGATTGCATCATGGCCTCGTGGTTCATGGCCCGGCCGGCGACGAGCAGGGCGTGGGGCAGGCGGGCGTTTTCGACTTCCAATGTTTCGGTGGGCCAAGGCCAATGCTCATCGCCCTTGGCCTCGAAGGCCTCGAAAAGTTGCGTCGCCAGTTGGTCGCGGGTGCGGCGAATGGAGGTCTCGCCGCTGTAGCGGTGCAGGTAGGCGTGACAACCCAAGAGGACAAAAGCCTTGGCGCGAAGCGTGGGCAATTCGGCGGCGACGGGCAGGGCTTGGTGAAACAACGCCGCAGCCAAGGTGATGTGGCCCGGCACGCGGGAACGGCTGACGGTTTCACCCAAGGCACGCAAGGCCCGGCCATGCGCATCGTGGGCGGTGGCGGCCCCCGTGTTTTCCGCCTCGGTTTCCGTCGGCGTTTGCATCCAGCGGCGGTCGTAACCTATGCGGGTGCGGAATCGGCCGGTCTCGGCGTCCAAGGCGTGTTCCAGGAACGCTAGACAGCGCCCGGTGAGGGCCGCAACATCGCCGGCGTGGTTGACGTAATCCTCGGCCATGAGACTCACCATCAAGGCGCGGGCGTTGTCATCAGTGGTGTAGCCTCCGGCGCGGCGGGGGACGGAACCGCGGGCTTCGGAAAGTACACCGGTGTCATCCGTCAGTGCCCGCAGGTGATCCAGCCGCACTTCGGGCAGATCGAGGCTCTGATTTTCGCCCTGCTGATTGGTGACGCTGGCGGCAAGTTCGGCGGCGTGGGCGGCTTGGGCGGCGCGGCGCACAGCCTTGGCCGCGGCGCGGGCCGTGGGACGAGGCTCACGCTGACGTTGCTCGATGACCTGCCCAAACACGTTGAGATACGCCCCGGCCACCGCCGGCCAGATCATTTGTCGGGAGAAGGCGTAGGCCTTTTTGCGAATCGCGTGCCGCTCGGTTTCGTTGTCAAACAGGTCGATCATGGCCTTGGCCATCGCCGCGGGGTCTTTGAAGGGCACGCAGATTCCGCGACCGTCGGCGAGCATTTCCTTGGCGTACCAGTAGGGCGTGGAAACCACCGCGTTGCCCGTGCCCAAGGCGTACGCCAGCGTGCCGGAACAGATTTGGTTTTCGCTCAAGTAGGGCGTGACGTAGATGTCCGCGGCACAGAGAAACTCGCAGAGTTCGGCCAGGTCCACAAAGCGGTTGTGGAATTGCAGATGATCGGCCACGCCCAGTTCCCGTGCCCGGCGTTGCAACCCCAGGCGGTACTCCTCGCCGTTGTGCGCCAGCACGCCCGGATGCGTCGCCCCGACCACGACGTACACCGCATCGGGATGTTTTTTCACAATCGCCGGCAAGGCCTCGATGACGTTTTCAATGCCCTTGCCCGGCCCCAGCAGGCCGAAGGTGAGGATGACCTTGCGGCCCTCGACGCCGAATTGATCCTTGTAAAACGATGGGTCTATGAAAGGCACATCCGGGATGCCGTGGTGGATGTGGGTGACTTTTTCCGCGGGCACATCGTAGATATCGGTGAGAAAACTTTCAGCTTGATGAGCCATGACGATCAACCGATCGGAAAGCTCGGCGATGCGTTGGAGGGTGCGTTTCTGACCTTCGCTGGGTTCTTTGAGCACGGTGTGCAGCGTCGTGACGATGGGCATGCGCAGGCGGGAGAGCAGTTCGAGGATGTGCTTGCCATCCGGCCCGCCAAAGATGCCGTACTCGTGTTGCAGGGACACGGCCCCGACTTGGTTGGCGTTCAAGAACTCGGCCGCCAGACGGTAGTCGGCCAGGTGATTTTCGTTGATCTCAAATTGCACGCGGTTGGCGTATTGGTATTGGCCGGCCTTGTCGTTTAGAGCGATGGACCAGAGGTCAGTTCGCGGGGCGGCGGCGGCGAGGCCGTCGAGCAGGTCGTTGGCGAAAGTGGCGATGCCGCAACGACGGGGCAACACGCTGCTGATCATGGCCACGCGGCGAAGCTCGCCGTTCTTGACCGGGGATTGCGCCACAGTGCCGTGGACGGCATGATCGTTGTACGTGGCGTGGGTCGAAGTATTGGGCATGGTTTGTGTCCTTAATCGTTTTTTTGGCGCGTCATGTCGGGGGGCGGCGGGGGCCGGGGGTGAACAATGCATAACGTCACGGCTAAGTGGCCGCTTCCTTCACACGCATGGCAAGGGCGTGCAAGCTCATTTGTTCAACGGCGTCGGAGCCGGCCCAAGGCCAATCAGTGGCTCACATGTGGCCCAACCAACCCGTCAAGCCCCCGATATCGCGCGTCGATCAACCTCAGTATAGCCCGCAAATCCCATGCCGGTCGCTTTCGTGGCTTCAGGGAAAACACGGTTTTCCCCTGCGATTTTCCCTGTGGCCGGGTTTTGAACGCCGAGGATTGAACACGAAGACACGAAGACACGAAGGAGGCAAAAGTGCAGGCGCAATTATTTTTCGGGCCAAAGAAGGCGAAATTGTCCTTTGTTGTTGACATTGGCGGTCAAGGGCGCAAGGATTAGACGCGATGGGTATGTGGCCCGTCGCCGAACCCCCCAACTTCCTACCAAAAGGAAACACCGTGAAAGACGCCAAGCGCAAGGAAATCATCGACCTGCTCATCACCGCTTACAACATGGAGATCGAGACGGTCATCAACTATCTGGCCAACGGACACTGGCTGGACGGCATTCACGCCCAGCAGATCAAGAACAGTCTGGCAGCGGATGTGGGCGAAGAACTCGGCCACGCCACCCTGCTGGTCAAGCGGATCAAAATCCTCGGCGGCCGGCCTCCCGGCTCCCAGGAACTCAAGTGGACGCAGAAAGTCATGCAACCACCCAAGGACCCTTTGAGCATCGTGGGTGTGATCAAGGGCGTCATCGCCGCGGAGGAAGGCGCCATCGAGCATTACCAGAAGCTCATCGAGGCCACCGATGGCGTGGACATGGTGACTCAAGACCTCTGCATCACCTTGAAGGGCGATGAGGAAGAACACCGCCAGCTTTTCGCGGGGTTTCTCTCCGAGGCCAAGAGCATGGGATTGGCCGGGGCCTGATGAGTCTTTCGTCAAGACGCGCAACGGGGACGTTGCGGCGGTGACAGACTTACGGAATCATTGAGTGTTGAAAACGAAAGCCCCGCGCCAAAAAAACGCGGGGCTTTCTTTCGCGCGGCTGTTCCAGCGATTTACTTCTTGTAGTACTCGGCGTTCTTCTCGATGAAGCTCGCCCACTCGCTGGGCAGATCCTCTTCGGGGAAAATTGCCTTCACCGGGCACTCATCGACGCACAGCCCGCAGTCAATGCAGGTGTCCGGCTCGATGTAGAGCATCTCGGCGGCTTCGAACTCCGGCTCATCCTTGGTCGGATGGATGCAGTCCACCGGGCAAACCGCCACGCAGGCGGTGTCCTTGGTGTTGACGCAGGGCTCGGCGATAATGTGGGGCATGACTAAACCTTTCCTTGTGGTAAAAGCGTGCGGACAACATTCCCCGGATCACGGGCGACCATTATAGATAAAACGGCGGTTTGCTCCAAACCCGGGCTGTGTCTCAAACCGCAACATCGCATCATCCGTGCGCTGAGGGGAGTTGTATCGCTTTGGAAAAAGTCGCTATCATGGTTGCGTGAGGGGCCTTAACTCGGAGAAGTCAGCATGATTCCCAACAATCGCAAGCGTCCGGCCCCCATGCTCATGGGCGTGCCCTCACCCTCCTTGGCCAGGATCAACAAGATGAACATGGCCGACCTCGAAGAGCGCATCGAGCGCTTGGCGGTTGAACGCCAGCGGCTTCAGGAGAAGATCGAGCGCCTTCAGGCCATCACGCCACCGCCCGGCGACCGCATCGACGAACTGGGCGATCAGATCAAGCGACTGGCGGTGTTGCAGCGCACAGCCAAGGACCGTCTGGCGACCAAGGGCGAGCGCAAGACCGAGTGGGAAGATCGCCAGCAGTCGCGGCAGCAGTGAGCCTTTCACCACCCTTGCCCGTGGCGATGTCTGATGCCTTGGCCCGTGCGCCCGGCACGGACAAATCTTGGGCTGTGGACGTGGTGAGTGTGGCGCGGGCCTGCCCCGCCGGTCATCCTTGTGTCATCACCAATTTCCCTCTCCACCGGCATCACGGTCGGGTGGTGCCGTTTCCCACCCTGCACTGGCTTTGTTGCCCCACGCTCTCCCGTGACATTGCCCGCTTGGAGTCGGTCGGGGTCATCGCCCAACTCACCGACGAATTGAGCCGTCGTCCCGAATGGGCGACGCTGCTGGAACAGTGCCATCGCCGCTGCATCGCAGCCCGATGGGCCTTGCTGGATGAAACCCAACGCGCCGCCGTGCATGAGGCCGGGCTGGCAACTTTTTTCGATTCCCGCGGACTGGGGGGGATGCGCTGCTTTCAAGCCGTCAAGTGTTTGCATCTGCACGTGGCGGATTTTCTCGTCGGTGGAATCAACCCTCTGGGCCGGGCTGTGTGGGAACGCCACGGCCTGACGCTGTGCCAAATCTGATCGATTCGTTTTGTGTCCGCTTGGACTCCGTGTTACTTTGCCCTCCTTGCGGGATCGCCCACCACTCACCAACCTTCACCGGAGCCTCACAATGGGCCTCATGGACAACAAGCGCGGCTTGGTCATCGGCATCGCCAACGACCGCAGTTACGCCACCTTCATCACCAAGTGCCTTCTCGAACATGGTGCCACCTGTGCCTTTACCCACCTGCCCGGCGACAAGATGCTTCGTCGCTGCAAGATGGCTGTGGAGGAATTGGGCGTCAAAGACCCTTGGCTGATGCCGTGTGACGTGTCCAAGGATGAAGACCTCGACGCCGTGTTCGCCAAGCTTGCCGCGGACTTCGGCAAGATTGATTTTCTCGTTCATGCCGTGGCTTTCGCCGATCGGCAGTTCCTCCAAGAGGGCAACTTCCACACCACCACCCGCCAGGCTTGGACGCAGGCGTTGGACATCAGCGCCTACTCGCTGGTGGCCATGACGCAGCGGGCCGCGCCCTTGATGACTGATGGAGGCAGCATCGTCTCCATGAGCTACTACGGTGGTGAAAAAGTCATCCCCGGCTACAACATCATGGGCGTGGCCAAGGCGGCGCTTGAACACAGCACCCGCTACCTGGCGGCTGAACTGGGCGGCAAAAACATCCGTGTCAACACCATCTCCGGCGGGCCGCTGCGAACCCTTGCCGCCTCGGCCGTCGGCGGTATCCAGGAAATGTTCGACCACCAGGAGCGCAGGGCCTCACTCCGCCGCAACATCACCGGCGAGGAAGTCGGCAACACCGCGGTCTATCTTCTGAGCGATCTGTCCAGCGCCGTTACGGGCGAGAACATCCACGTCGATGCGGGCTTTAGCATCGTGGGACTTTGACAACATTGAACCCCGATATTGGGCTTCTTCGCGGTGCGCTAAGGGGCGACGGCTTACTTGAAGATGGGGGCGTCCAACTCGGGGTTGGCGCGGTAGAGCAGCATCGTGCGCCCGGTGATGGCCACGCACTCGGCGCTCAGGGCCGTGGAAACTTCCACGCCCAAGGCCTTGCGTTCTTCACCTTGGACATCCTTGCCAAAACGTAACTTCACCACTTCCTGCCGGGAGAGCAGATGGCCCACCGCGGCGACGAAGCCGGGGCTGAGTCCATCCTTGCCCAGGCGGACATCGTCGGGCATCTTCTGGCCGCGTTGGCGCAGCAGCTTTCGTTGTGCGGAGGTCAACATGCGCAGCATCGTACCATCATCCCCTTTAACGGTTGCCGCGACAGTCCAGTATGGACACGCCAATCACTCGCAATCCCTCCACCTCACGCGGGGCAACGAAGCGCGGGACTACAATGGGCAAGTCGCCATCAACCTGATTTCCCAAACGAGGATTCACCATGTCACGCTTACCGCTCGCCTTGGCACTTGCGCTGCTGCTGACCTCCGGCCTCAAAGCCCAAGAGAATTCGCAGCCTGTCGCCGCGCCCCCCGCTTCCACGCCCACTGTCACGCAACCGAATGAAACTTTGCCCGGTGAGGCCACTGACAAGCAGCCCAAACTCGAACACATCGTCATCGACCGCGAGCATGGCCACATCGATGTCGAGGCCCAAGTCACGCTGCGCGAAGGCGAGTGGCTGGAACTCTTGGCATGCACCAAGGGCAAGGAACACGAGTCCATCCTCACCATGCAGGCCCGTCCCAGCCAAGTGCATCTGGCGCTGTTGATGCTGGGCCTCAAGCCCGGCCACCCCATGCGCTGGCAACGCGATGACCAGGCCGAGGGGGGTTACAAAATTGTCGAGGCGACCGGCCCGAAAGTCGCCATCACCCTGCTTTACGAAAAAGAAGGCAAGACCATCGAGGTGCCAGCGCATGAATGGGTCGTCAATCGCAACACGGGCAAAACGCTCCCGGACAACATCTGGCTTTTCACCGGCTCATCATTTGAGAAGATCGAGGATGAAGAGCGGGAAATCTACGCCGCCGATGTCAACGGCACCGCCATTACCCTGGTGACCTTCGGCGACGACCTGCTGGCGCGGGACACCAAGATGACCAACCAGAACGATGAAGCCACTTGGATCGCCCGCACTCGCTTCATTCCGCCTTTGGAGACCAAGGTCACCATTCGCCTCACGCCGGTGAAGAATGAAGAAGGGAAAAGCGGGAAAGGAAAAGGGGAAAGCGAAGAGGGGAAAGCGGAGAGTCCAGAGGCCGAGCGTGGCAAAGAGGCGGGGGGGGCGGAGAAGAAATGACGCGGCAAAATCCCTTCAATCTTTTCGAGTTGCAGGCGCAATGGGATATTGACCAAGCGTCGCTGCACAAGCGTTTTGTCGCGGCCTCGGCCAAGAACCACCCGGACCGCTTCACCGATGCCTTGGATCAGGCCGATGCCGCGGCCAAGTCGGCGGAAGTCAACGAGGCTTACCAGACGTTGCGTGATGACGAATCGCGTGCCAACGCCCTGTGGGAAATCCTCGGCGGGTCGGGCAAGGGCGATGACAAATCCCTGCCGCCCAATTTGCTCATGGAGATGATGGAAACGCGCGAGGAGATGGAAGAGGCCATCGCCGACGATGACACCGCCACGCTTGAGCGCTTGGGTACATGGGCTGGCCAGCAACGCGCCGACCATCTTCATCGCGTCGGGGCATTGCTCAATGAAGCCGCTTCACATCCGCCCGCAGAGCGCGACCCGACGTTGCGGCAAGTCCGCTTGGAACTCAATGCCCTTCGCTACTTCCAGCGCATGTTGCAACAGATGCCGTGAGACGCCGAATTGGGGCGTCATTTCAAACCCCAGATCGCCGCGAGTTCCGCTTTGCCCACCGGGATGAGGCGGGTGTCGTTTTCCAAGGTTCTCTCCAGCAGTCGGCCGTTGTCGCCGTAGCGGGACATCTGTTCGGGTTCATCCGGGCTGGGCCGGGAATAGACCTCCAAGCCGCCGTCGGTTCGAGGCACTAAGCGCTCGGTGCGGAAGGTGATTTTCCCCGCCGCGGGGTAGTAGGCGTAATAGCCCATTTCCGCCTTTTCCTTGCGCGGCAACAACGCGCCGAGCAAATACAAATCCACTTGCGAGACGTAACCTTCCTCGGGCGACAGCCACTTATTGTCCTCGATGCCTTCGGGGCCTTGGCGGCTAACGGTGACGTTGTTGCCTGAACGAATGCCGGTCTCGGCCCAGGAGATGGTGTCGGGCGGCGGCGCAAGCGGTTTGCCATCCAAGGTGCGTCCTGTGGGCCGAGTCGCGCCCTTGAGGTCGGGCCGCAGCGGATGGGCCGTCATCTTGATCGACCAGATTTCCTCCTTGCCATCCTCGGAAAGGAAAAACTCGCTTTGCGAATCCGTGGCCCGGTCGCCCATTTGTATCCGCGCCTGCAAAGTCACCCGCAGCCCCGGCATCTTCATGGCCTTGTCTTGGCCTTGGGTCATCTTCATGTAGCCGATGTCCTGGCCATCACGCACGATGCGGAAAAGCTGCTCGTCGATCAGGGCTGCGGCGCGCTTCTTGAGATCGACCTTCTTCAACCACTCGGTGCCACGCTTGAGCATGGCCTTGCGTTCCTCTTCCAACTTGGCGCGATCGCGCATGTCCACGCTGCGAAACACCGCCTCGAAGATCGGCTGCATCCTCTCGAACTTGTCCTGGTCCACCTTCAATTGCAGCATCGCCACCGTGCGCGGATCGATCTGCATGAAGGCTTCGCCCAACACCCAAGGCTTGGCCTTGCGGTTGTCCACTTTGAAGTAAATCACCACACCTTCACGATTTTTGGGATGCACATCCTTCTGCTGCGTGAGCCTCATGCGTTCGAGCGAGGCAAGCTGTCCCACGGCCGATTCAAGCACCTGTTGCAACGACAAATCCTCGGTGCTTTTTTTGATGAAGAGCAGAATCTGCCAGCCGTCCTCACCCGTGATGCGAAGCACGGCGTCATCGGCGGTTTCGCGTTCGAGCTTCGACGACAGCGGTGGCCGCAGGGTCAGCCCGTAGGTCGGGTCACTCCAAGCCTCGCGCGCCAGCACGTCGTCCAGCGCCGGCCCCCCGGATTCACCCGCGGATTCACCCGCAGATTCACCCCCGGATTCCCCGGTGGATTCCGCGACTGGGACGGCACCTTGGGCCAAGGCGATTGTCACGGTCAGGCCCGACAACATCACCATCGCCACCACAAGGCGGCAGAGCATGGCCACGGTCAACCGTGTGCGTGCCGTGGCAAAGGATTCATTGCGTGAGGGGTTCATCATTGTTCACTCGCTCTCAATCGGTTAATCCCCGACGGGTCGCACGCCGGCCAAGGCGCGGGCAAAAAGGCCGGTGTCGAGTTGTTCCATCATGGGTCGGCCCGTCCAAGGATCTGGGGAAATGTATTGCCGCTGTGCCAAGACCCAAGTGGCGCGGCCATCGGTCAACACCGCCAGTTGGTGGACTTCCAGCCCCTGACCCGCTTCGTAGTCCGGGCTGGGCAGCACCAGAGTCAGCCCCTTGAGTTTGCCGGTTTTGACGGGCAGGACTCGAATCACCTGATCCGACGCCGCCAAAGCCGGGCTGACGAAAACACCCACGGCCGTGTTCATGGCGTCTTTGAGTGACTGTGGCTGATGCCCGGAGGCGAAGCGGGCGATGGCCAAGCTCTTGATCCCGCCGTGCGGCTGGGCGAGAACCCGGTAGTCGGCGAAAAGCTCCGACTCGACGGGCCGGGATTCGTTGCTCCACCGCGCCGGCACGGAGAGACGCAAGCCCGCCGCCTCGACTTGCCGTGTGCCGCTGATCGACGCCGCCAACAACAACGCCACCAGCAACAGCATGGTCATGGCGATGGCGATGACGATTTGCCGCGTGTGCGGGTCGGCAATGCGGGGAGCCTTGGGCATGGTTCAATGGTAGCACGCTCGGCGTGATGTCTGACAAATCAGGTTCACACCCTGAAAATCGCCCCCATCTTTTTGCCCATCATCACCCCCGCGCCGACCAGTGTGATCGTCAAGAGGGCCATGCCCCAGACGCCCATGGCGCTGGCGATGTAAGGCCCATCCCCCAGCCGATTGAACAACTCGAAGATGGCCTTGGTGATGGGGAAGTCATCCTGCTTCTGCGCCAGGACCAGCGAGTCGCTGACTTCGAGCATGGCGAAGGAAAACGCCAGGATGCCCCCGGCGATGAGGTTGGCGAGGATCAAGGGCACCACAACTTTTCGCAGGGCTGTGAAGGTTGAAGCGCCAAGGTTTAAGGCGGCTTCCTCCAACTGGCCCGAAGTCTGTTCCAGACCTGCCGAGGCGGCGCGGACAACGTAGGGCAACCGTCGCACCGCATAGGCCACGACGAGAAAGAGAATCGGATTGGGGGCGTTGCCCGTCACTTGCAACATCGAGGCCGCAGCGGTCATGCCCCGCGCTTCGAAAAATGCCGCCAACTGCGGGAAGGGCCAACTGAGGCTCATGGCCACATAGCCGAAAGCCATCACCAGCCCCGGCACCGCTAGGGGGAGCATGGCCAGACTGTCGAGCAGCCAGCCGCCGCGGATGCGTGCCCGCACCACCAGATAGGAAATCGCCAGCCCCGCCCCCACCGCCAATAGCATGGCCAAGCTGGCGTAAAGCAGGCTGTTGGCGATGGAGTCCATTGCCAAGTCGTGGGACAGGGCGTTGGCGTAATGGCTGGTGGACCAAGCGCGGGGCAGGATCGTGCCGTACCACGCGCCATCGACGGTGAAGGAGGAAATGACCACGCCGATGTGGGGCAGGATCGCCAAGCCAATCATCAGCACAAACGCCCCCGCCGCCGCGATGCCCGCCAAGCCATGTAGGGTACGGGGCTGACTGGCGATGGATGCTTTGCTCTGCATCTCATAAGCCCGCCGACCGAAGGCGAACTTGCCAAGCAAGTAGAGCGACACCGCCGCGACGAGCATCACCACCACCAGGGCGTATGGCCGGGGGTTGGTCTGCATCTCGCCGATGCCCCAGAAAATCTGCACCGGGGTAACGGTGTAGAAGTCGAACATCAGCGGCGTGCCCAACTCGGTGAAGGACCAGATGAAAACAATGGTGGCCCCGGCGAAGAGGCCCGGCATGATCAGCGGCAGCGTGATGCGAAAGAAGCGCCGCAGTCGGCTTGCGCCAAGGTTTTCCGCGGCTTCGGACAGGGCCGGGTCGAGGTTGGCCATCGCGGCGGTGACGTTCAAGTAAAGAATCGGGTAGAGGTGCAGGGCCTCCATGAGCACGATGCCCGCGAAGCGTCCGCCCACAAACCCACCGCCCAGAAAGTCGATGCCCGGATCGCCTTGAGGCCAGAATCCCAGGTGCGACAAGAGCGCGTTAAGCGCGCCATAGCGACCCAGCAAAGCCCGCAGGCCGATGGCACCGACGAAGGGTGGCAGGATCAACGGCACAAGGATCAGGCTGCCTAGGATCGTCTTGCCCACGAAGTTATAGCGCGAGGCCAGCACCGACAGTGGCAGGGTCATCAACAGACAAAGCACGGTGGTGCAGCAGGCCAGCAGCAGGCTGTTGAACAGGCCGCGCATCCAGAGTGGGTCGGAGAAAACGCCCAGCAGGTACTTGAGGGTGAAGGAGCCCTCGGCGTCGATGAATCCGCCGCGCACGGTCATGACGATGGGCCAAATGAGAAACCCCGCCAGCAGGGTCAGCAGCAGGGCGAGCAATCCATATCGATAAACATCGCGGCCACGCACTTTCATGGGCGACAAGCTTACCGCAAAGCGGGGATTGAACACCAAGACACCAAGACGGGAAGGAGACAAGGAAAATCGAATCAGAGTCGTGGGGCGTAAGCCCTTAAGTTTGCACACATCTTTGACCCCGGCAGGGGTCATGGGTTGTAGCCACGGGTGAAGCGCTGCGCAACCCGTGGAAAGCGATGGAATATGGTTCATTCGCCCCGGCAGGGGCGACGGACTGGGTATCCCACGATTCCGCCGCCCCGCCGGGGCGGTATGCACGATCGACGATGACCACGGGTTGCGCTTCGCTTCACCCGTGGCTACATTCCGCCACCCCTTCGGGGTGAAAACCATCACGATCGATCGCGCAGAAAAGATGTGTGCAAACTTAAAGCGTAAGCCCCCGG
>JBBRGB010000039.1:0-17996 GCA_038241095.1 Phycisphaerales bacterium | reverse complement strand
TTCTCGGCGTAAATGTTCCAGCGCTTGGTGTCAATGGCGTCGGTGTCGAAGTCGTCCTCGAAGGTCTTGACCCATTGGCCCTCCACCGGCGGGCGCTTGCCCAGCCACTCGGGCATGGCCTTGGTCGCGGGCATGCGGGCCACCATCGAACTGACGGTCAAAGTCCGCTGTTCTTGGGAAGCGTCGGCGGAAATGGTCACGCCGGACACCGCGTCATTGGTCACGCGAGAGCCCGTGTTTTTTTCTCCGGTCCAGATGGTGGCGCTGGCGAAGGGAATCACGATCTCGCGTTCCTCACCGGGCTTGAGCGGCTCGGGGGAGGCGATGGTGTCGGAGGTGCCGCCGTTGCTTTCCACGCGCAGCTTGGGAGCAAAAGCGGTTTGGCCATCATTCTTGATCTTCACGACCACTTCCAGACAATCGCGCAGGTCCCAGCGGCCGGTGGCCGGCTTGAAGGTCACGGATTGCAAACCTTTGCCTGCGGCGGGAAACTCCACCCGCAAGGCTGTGAGGTCGTCCTTGGTGACCACTGTGGCGGTGGCCTCCTTGGCAGCGAGTTGCTTCTCAGCGTCGATCTTGGTGGCCGCGCCCAGCAGCACGCCGTTGTCCGGTTTGATCCTGATGTTCTTGGGGTCGATGGCGGGGGTTTCGCCCGTGGTTCCGCCAGCGGTGAGCGATTCGATGCGGAACGATGAGGCGGCGCTGATTTTGCCGGTGAAGAACTGGATGCCCACGATGGCCTCGGGATTGAGTTTGAACGCCGGCTTGTGGCCGAAGGCGTGGCCGAAGATCACCTTGATGGTGCTGTTTTGACCGGGCTTGAGGTAAACCTGCTCGGTGTTCCAGGGGTTCTTTTTCCAGTCGCCGGCATTGTCGACGCGCAAGGCGACCATCACCTGCTTGTCGCCGGTGTTGATTACGCGGGCTTCGATGTGGCCATAAGCCCCGAGATTCCACCCGCCTTCGGGGGGCGTGAGTTGGACGTTGGGATAACCCTCGGAACCGGGCTGAAGGTTCACCACGATGCCGGGGGCCGCGGCATCCTCGCTGACGGTGACGGAAATTTGATCGGAAGAGGGCTTCAAAGACGCCGCGACATCCTTGGCGGCGGGATCTAAGAGGATCAATGTTTTGGCGGGTTCCTCGGCCATCGTCGCGCCGACCGCCATGAAGAGCACCACAAGAAACAGCATCAGACCACGAGGGAATTTGAGAATCAAAGCGGAACTCCGGGTGTGGGGGTTAAGAAACAGTGGAGGTTTGACGATCCGTGCCACGTTGGTGGATCGTGGTTGCCTTGGATTTTTCTTTGGCCGCAAGGCGCGGGCGTCATGGTTTCATGACGCCCGCACGGGAATCGGTTTTGTCAACCGGGGGGGGTTCGCTCAGCGACGCCGGCTGGGCAACAGGCACAGGCCCACGAGGCCCAACAGTGCCAAGGTCGCCGGCTCGGGAATCAGGGTCGAGGTAACCTGCACGTACCCGCCACCAATGTCCGTCACCGTCAAGCCGTTGCCGACGTTGTCGATGATGCGGGTGCCGATCTGGTTTTGGGCGTTGGCGACGGTGGTCTTCATTTGCAGGAAGCCGTCGGCCGTGGTGATGTAGGTCAGGCCGTTGTTCGCATTGCCGCCATAGCGATAGGGCGTGGCGGTATCGACGATCAACGTTCCCAGTTCAATGTAGAACTTGTTGACCGCGGAGCTGTAGGCGGGGTTGATGCCGCCGACGACAATCATCGTGCCACCGCCCTTGAGGGTAAGACTTCTGCCTGAACCATCCTGAATCAAGCCGCCGACGAGGTTCACGGTGTTTCCGGCGCCGATGGTCCAATCATAATTGCCTTGGCCCGTTTTGAGCTGTGCGGTAACCGTATTCGTGCCGTTGCCCGAACTTTCCACGGTCTTGAGAGTCAATTGCTTGCCCGCCGTTCCCAAAGTCCAACCGACGGAATTGTCGAAGCGAATGCCATTGACGGTGCGATTGATCGTCAGCGTCGGCGTTTGGTTGGCGGGGGAGGTGAGGGCGAAACGGGCGATGTCACTGTAGTCGTTGTTGCGGGGAATGCCCGGGGCCACGCCACCCGTCCAGTTGGCACTGACTTCAAAATTGGTCGGGGCGGTGCCATCGGCGCCAGTCCAAGTCACGATATTGGCCCTCGCTTGGCTGACCAGCAGGATGCCTGCGATGAGGGTAAGGACCGCGATGAGGCTGCGATTGAAAGTTTTCTGCATGGGAAGTTCTCCGGTTTGAGGGTGAAGCATGATGAGTCTCCTAAAGTTGATGAAACATGGGTGTTAACGACGCTTGTGATTCTGCGGGGGGGATGGTTTGGTCACATGATAATTCTCCTTGGTGGCGGGTCATGCCGGACGCGGGCATTGCTTGGGTTGATTGCCGTCATCTCGCCTTGTAACGGACTTCCTTGTCGAGGAAGGCCGCGTGCAAGCCTTCGTCATAGTGGATGTTGTCGGGATTATCAGGGGATGCGTAGGCCTTGACGTGGCCGTCGGCGAAGGAGACCGGGGCCGCTCCGCCGTGGCGGTAGTCCGTCCAGCGGGTGTATTTGGCGTTGCAGCGTTGGCCCGTCGGGTCGTCGCCGATGTAGAACTGGGCCCAGCGGAAGGCGAGATTCCCCGCCGTGTTGTAATCCCACTGGCCCGGCACCGTGTTGCGGGCGCTGTCCGAGAGGATGATGGTCTGACTGGGGGCGATGAAGTCACCGAAATTGACCCGGCGAATGTCGGTGTTCCAGCAGTCGTTGTAACCGATGCCCAGCACCTGCCAATTGGGCTTGTTGATCGCCGAACAGGTCAGAACCTTGAGCGTGTTGTTGTATTGCTGATCGACCTGGGGCCCCAAGTAATCGCCGACGAACTTCTTGGAGTACCAGAAGTAA
Organism: Phycisphaerales bacterium; assembly: GCA_038241095.1. Classification (GTDB taxonomy): domain Bacteria; phylum Planctomycetota; class Phycisphaerae; order Phycisphaerales; family Phycisphaeraceae; genus JBBDMX01. Next base: position 15,097 of record JBBRGB010000039.1, on the reverse strand, counting down.
TAGAGCGGTTCGGGACTCTTGGTTTCCACCGGCGGAAGCATTTCGCGGCTGTCACCCGTGTAGGCGGCAAAGCCCAGCATGACCTGCCGATGATTCGACAGGCAGCGTGAAAGCAATGCGACGGCCCTGGCCTGTTTCAGCGCGGGCAACAAGATCGCCACCAGCAGGGCGATGATCGAAATCACCACCAACAGTTCGATGAGCGTGAAACCCTTGCGGGCGGTGTTCTTGGGCGGGGCGGTCGATTGACGCGCCACCAATTCCGGTGCCACCAGTTCACTGACGACTTGGTTCATGCCCATATCCCCTTGATCAGAGAGGTTTTCCTGTTCCAAGAGCAGGGTGGTCACCCGCGCTCCCATTTCTTCCAACGGCTGCCGAATGGTGGTCAGAGGAGGATCGACATGCCGGCAAAGCTCCATGTCGTCAATGCCCACCACGCTCACATCATCAGGCACGCGGCAACCCCTGGCCTTGATCCGGCGCATGGCCGCAAAGGCCTGAAGGTCGCCATAACTCACCAGCGCGGTGGGGTGCTCGCCGGGCCGACTCCAGATTTGATCCACGGCAAACTCGCCGCTGTCGGGAATGTCGAGTTTCTTGGTGATCGAAGCATCGCCGGGCTGATCGCGGTCCACAATCCAAGCGGGATTCACGGGCAGGCCGTGACGCTTCAAGGCGGTTTCAAAACCTTCACGTCGCAGGAGGGCGCCTGGGCCGGGGTTGGCGGTCATCAGCCCGAGGTATCCCAGCCGCCGATGGCCCAAGGCGACCAAGTGATCCACGGCCAAGGCGGTGGCGGCCCGATCATCGAAGTTGACCCGGGTCAACCGTGTCTCAGCGCCGTAATAGTTGACCGACACCGCGCGAGGGTGGCGATCCATCAAGGGTGTCACCCAAGGAGCCTCGGCGTCCACATGCAACAGCACCAAGCCGTCAATGCGCCCCTCGGCGAACTTGTGGGCGCAACTTTCAGGCCTGGCGTTGCCGGCGAGATTGATCAGCAGCACATCGTAAGTGTGCCGCTGGCAGACGCGCTCGATGCCGCGAAGAATGGCGCTTTCATAGGGGTGGGTCACACTGGCACCGATGTCCGGCGCGAGGTACACGCCGATGGTGCGGGTGCTTCGCCGCGCCAAGCTTTGGCTGGCGAAGTTGGGGCGGTAGCCGAGTTGCCGGGCCGCGTCCTTGATGCGGGTGGTGAGGCGCTGGCCGGCACCGGCGTTGCTGCTGGAGCGGTTGATGATCGACGACACCACCGCCGGGGAACACTCGGCCAAGGCGGCGACATCCGCCAGCGTAACCCGCCGGGGCGACCGAGTCAGAGGTTTTTCAGGCTTGGCGATCATCATCGTGACATATCCAAAGCCGAACGCGGGAAAAAGAATTCAGAGAACGTCAACCACCGTCAAATGCGAGCAAACAAGCTTATTAAGCGCTTAATATAACCCACCCAAGAGCACTTGTCAAGAGATATTCCAAAAAAATGAAAATAATAATTCAAGAGCGTGGCGAACCACACGCTTGCGGTTTAGCGCTCCGCTTTTTTATCGCCCACTCAAAAATTCGCCGGATCGATCATCACGCCAAATCCCCAGCCCGCCACGTAGTTGTCCACCTTCACCAGGATGCGGTTGACGCCTTCTTCCAGTTGGATGGCGACCTCATCAACTCGCGGGCTGTAACCCCGTGCCACTTCGACGGTGTGGACGACCTTGCCGTTGAGCCAGATTTTGATGCCATCGTCGCTGCCGCAGCGGAGCACCGTCTCGCGGGGGTGGATGCTTTCGACTTCCGCGTAACCGTAGGCGATGACCTGCTCGGCCCCGCCGAGTTCGGCCGCCAGATCGACAAAGCCCTTCTTGCGAGTGGCGATCTTTTGCCACTTGAGCGTCTTGCCGTTGACCTTGTAACTGGCCTTGAGATCGGGCTTGGCGGTTTCGTCGATGGGGGTGGGGTCGTTCAAGGTGACCTTGCCCGCTTTAGCGCCGGGGAACGGCCCGATGATGTGCCATTGCTCGATGGTGCCGGCGACGGCCTGCCGCTGGGCGTTGTCCCAGCTTTGCCGCAGGGCCGCGGCCTTGGTGGCCGTGAACGTCTTGCCGCTGCCGGGCACCAGACTCTTGTGCGTCAGCTTGGGCAGTTCCTTGCCGTAGCAGACGATCAGTTCATCGCACATCTCCACGATCTTGTCGAGTGTCAGCGTCGCGGCCGTCAGGGGGTCGAACATCGCCGCCTGATAGACGTAATCACGTCGGCCTTCCGTCGCGGCGCGGATGAATAACTCATGCTGCGTGACGTGCGGCTGCATGTAGCCGATCAACTGCGGCGGCAACTCGCCCACCGTCGTGAACTGGCAACCGGCGCTGTCCACCAGCGTCGGCACCTCGGCAATCGCGCTGTCAGGCAGGTTGGCGATCGCGCCGCGGTTGGGCATGTTGCCGTACACCACCCGAGGCGTGTTGGTGGCGATGGAGTGAATGATCCCCGAACCATACTCATGGCTGCGATGGATCTTGATCGGCTCATCCGAAACGCTGAACTTCTTTAAGCGCTCAAACTCATCGACGATGCCGTCACAGCGACGCAGGTACTCGTCGATGGGGATGTTGAACTTCTCGATGACTTCCTGGCCGCGGGGAATGAAGTAGGGGCAATACTCGGCGTTGTGCTCGCTGCTTTCGGTGATGAAGTACCCCAGCCGCTTCATCAACTCAAAACGCACCTTGTTGCTGTTGTAAACCTTGGGGTCCTGCATGGCGGTGAAGAGCCGGGGGTAGAGATCGACCCCCGTTTTTTCCAGCTTCTGATAAAACGCCATGTGGTTGATGCCGGCACAGGTAAACGCCAGCTTGGGGTCGGCCGGTTCTTCGCCGATGTAGCGCATCAACTGGTTGAACGTCCCCTGCACACTGTGGCACAGGCCCACGCCCTTGATCGAGCTGGTGCGGGTGATGGTCTGCATGTTCATGGACATGGGGTTGCTGTAGTTGAGCAACCAGGCGTTGGGGCAGAGTTTTTCCATGTCCCGGCACATGCCGCTCAACATGGGATAAGTTCGCAGGGCGCGGAAGAGTCCGCCGGGGCCGGTGGTGTCGGCGATGGTGAAGTTCAGGCCGTATTTGCGGGGGATTTCGAAGTCCACGAGGGTGGAGTTGAAGCCGCCGATCTGCACCATGTTGATAACGAAGTCCGCCCCGGCCAGGGCTTCCTTGCGGTCGGTGGTGGCCTCGATTTTGGGTTTGGCGTCCAGTGCCTTGGCGACCTTCTTGCACAGGGCCGCGCCGACCTTGAGACGCTCCTGGTCGATGTCCATATAGCACAGGGTGGCGTTCTTGAACTCCGGGAAGGAGAGGATGTCACCGGTGAGGTTCTTGGAAAAGACGATGCTGCCAGCGCCGATCATGGCCACTTTAATCACGTTTGAAATCCTTGGGCAAGCGGGTGGGTGGGATGGAGAGCAGGCGGTCATGTTAATGGTCGCCCGCCGCGTTCACAACACGCGGGCCATCGCTCATCACGCTGTTATGGGAGGTGTCGGCAAGCGGGGAGGCTACCGCAAGTAAAGACCAATCTCTCAAGTGATCGTATCTTTGGTTCGATTGATGGGACATGAAATCAATCTTTCAATCGGGTTCGGGGTGGGGTGGGTCTGTCTTTCTTGACCGTTTTGGCCTGCTTTGGCGCGTGGGCCGGGCCGGCGCGGGCTGATGAATCGCCGCCGCCGGAACGTGTGGCCGGGGGACCGGTTGCCGCCGCAGAGGAGGATTCATCCACCGGCGAACTGTCGCTGCCTTTGCTCCAGCGTGAGCAACTCACCGGCGACTGGTGGGGCCTGCGCTCCCGCGCCGCCGACCACGGCATCACCACCGCCCCTTATCTCATCCTCGACTTTTCCAAGAACACCCGCGGCGGGCTGGACACCGAAGGCTCGGCCTTGCGTGCCTTGCTTTCCATCAACGTCACCCTGGACATGACCAAACTGGCCGGCTGGCCCTCGGGCAAGTTCTTCCTCGACGCCCACTTTCAGGACGGCCAGTACGGTTCCGACGAGGTCGGCGACTACCAAGGCGTGGGCAGTTGGGACGCCGACGGTTTGGCGCAGATCAGCGAGTTGTGGTTTGAATACGCATTCTTCGATGGCAAACTGCGCGCCAAGGTGGGCAAGGTGGACGCCAACTACGAGTTCGCCTACAGCGAGTTGGGCTTCGAGTTTGTGCATGGCTCGGCCGGTTACCCCGCCACCGCCATGCCCTTGCCGACCTATCCCGACCCGGCGACGAGCCTCAATTTGTTCTGGTCACCCACCGAATGGTTTACGCTGGGCGGCGGGATTTACGATGGCGCTGGCCAGGAAGGCTATCGCACCGGTCGCCGCGGGCCTGACACATTTTTCGGCGACCCGGCGGACTTGTTCCTGATCGCCGAAGCGGGACTCAACTGGCAACTGGGCTCCCAAGCCCTGCCCGGCCGCTTCACTGTGGGCGGTTGGCATCACACCGGCACCTTCGCCCGCTACGACGGCGGCATCGACAAGGGCACTTCGGGCTTCAGCCTGGTCGTGGATCAGATGCTCTGGCTGGCGGAAGCGAGCACGGAGGAAACGCTGGCGGAGTTCACCAGCCCCGGCATCGGCGTGTTCCTTCAATATGACTGGGCCGACCCCATGGTCATGCCCGCCGATCACCACATTGCCGCCGGGGCGACTTGGCGTGGCCCGATTCCCGGCCGACAGACCGACCTCTTGGGAGTGATGGTCTCTTGGGTTCACTTCTCCGACGAACCCGCCGCGGGCTTCACGGATTCAAGCGAACTGGCCACGGAATTGATGTACCAGGCCCGCATCACTCCCGCCGTCATCGTCCAGCCCTACGTGCAATACATCATCAACCCCGGCGGTGCGTCACTCGATGACGCGATCAACGTCGGTGTGCGACTCACCATCAACTTCTAAACCATTCCCAATCTCCAAGTCAACACCGGACACGCGGCCAAAGCCGCAAGGACCACCCATGCGTTTGCGAACCAAGATTCTTCTCGTGTTAAGCGTCGTTCTGACTCTGGCGACGGGGGTATCGTTTGCCATTCAGTACTTTGTGGTTTATCCGAGTTTCGTGGCCTTGGAGCAGGAGGAGGCCGTCAAGGATTGGCAGCGTTGCCGCCTAGCCATCGACCGGGAAATCGAACACTTGGACTTGCTCTGCTTTGATTGGTCGTCATGGGACGATACGTACAAGTATGCCAAGGGTGAATTCCCCGAATACTACAAACAGAACATTGGCAAGACGGAATGGTTCGCCGCTCAGAGACTCGATGTATTTTATGTGGTGCGGCCTGACGGCACGGTGTTCTGGGGCCAGATACTGAACCTCGAAACAATGGAGCCGGCGGAGATCGCCTGGCTGCCCGGCGACCGTCTGCCACCGGATCACCCCCTGTTGGCGGTGAAGCCGGACAAGGACAGCACGGTCAAGGGTCTGGTCATGACCGAACGCGGGCTGATGATGTTCGCCTCCCGGCCCATTCTGACCAGCAATTACGAAGGGCCGATGGCGGGAGTTCTGATTTTCGGGCGGCTGATCTCCGAGGACTTCGTCGTCTCCCTGCGCGACCAAACCCAGGTGGAGTTTGACGTCTGGGACGTCAACATGCCGGACATCCCCGAGCACACGCGGCACTGCATCGAAGAAGCCAGGGCCACAGCCGCGCCCGTGGTGGATCGCGGCGACGAGCAGAAGCTCAAGGTGCTGGGGGTGCTTAACGACATGAACGGCCAATCCATCGCCGTCATCAACGCCAACGTGCAGCCCAGCATCACCACCCGCGGCAAGCGTGCCATGGAAGTGGCTTCGATCTCGCTGATTCTGGCCAGTCTAGTGACCCTGCTGGCGCTGGTGACGAGTCTGCGCATCATCGTGCTCAAACCCTTGGGAGCGCTGACCCAACACACACTGGACATCACCACCAGCGGCGACATGAGTAAGCGCGTTCGCACCAATCGCCGCGATGAATTGGGCGTCCTGGCGGGCCAATTCAACAAGATGCTGGCCAAGCTCCAGGAGTTCCGCGAGCAGTCGATGAACATGTCGCGTCAGGCGGGCATGGCCGAGATCACCACGGGCGTGCTGCACAACGTGGGCAACGCGGTGACCAACACCAGCATCCTGGCCGAGTCGATGACCGAAAAGCTGGCGCAGTCCAAGCTGCCCTCGCTTTCCAAGGCCGTGGCGCTGATTAACGAGCACCAGGCCGAGTTGCCGCGCTACCTGACGGAAGACCAGAAAGGCCGGCAAATCCCCGGATTCCTGGGCCACTTGGCCGAATACCTCAACGCGGAAATGGCGCAGACGCAAAATGATCTCAACGACCTGCGCAACGGTCTGCGGCATGTCAAGGAAATCGTCGCCACCCAGCAGAAGTTCGCCAAGGGTTCCACCGTGGCCGAACCGATCGACCTGCATCCCCTGGTGAGTCAAGCCCTGGTGCTCGTCGGCAGTTCGATGAAAAAGCATGGCATCGAAGTGGAGATGGAAGCTGCCTGCAAGCCGACGGTCATCTGCGATCGGTCGAAGCTTCAGCAAGTGCTCGTCAACCTGCTGACCAACGCCAAGGACGCCGTTCGAGACTTCGAGGGCGCTACGCCGCGCATCGTGGTGCGGCTGGGTTTGGACGGTCAAGAGGCCTTTGTGGAAGTGCGGGATCAGGGCATGGGCATCAGTGCTGAGAACATCACCCGCATCTTCAACAACGGATTTACCACCAAGGCCGACGGACACGGTTTTGGTCTTCACTACAGCGTTTTAGCGGCCAAGGAAATGGGCGGGAAACTCACGGCCTCCAGTGATGGGCCCGGCAAGGGTTCCACCTTCCGTATCCAACTGCCCCTGCACACCCAAGCCAACAAGGAGATCGCGGTATGAACAGCCCAATAACCAGCAAGCCCCGGATTCTCGTCATTGATGATGACGCGACGATTCACCAGGCCTTCCAAAGCATCCTGACGCCCAAGCGTCTGGACAGCGCCTCGCTGGACGCCTCGATGGCGGCATTGTTCGACGAACCCGGCGCGGCCCAAAACAGCGAAACCACCTTTGAACTCGACTTGGCGCAACAAGGCCAGATCGGCTTTGAGATGGTCAAGGCCTCCGTCGCCGCAAACAAGCCTTATGACATGGCTTTCGTGGACATGCGCATGCCGCCGGGGTGGGACGGTTTGGAAACCATCGAGCACCTTTGGACGGCCGACCCCGACTTGGAGGTGGTCATCTGCACCGCCTTCTCAGATTTCTCCTGGGATGAGATCATCAAGCGATTGGGACACACCCATCGGCTGCTGTTGTTGCGCAAGCCGTTTGACAAGGCCGAGGTCTGGCAGTTGGCCAGCGCCCAGGCACGCAAGCGCCAGGCGGAGACCGCGGCCCGCAACCACGGGCTGGAACTCCAGGCCGCCAACAAGCGACTGGAAGAAGAGATCGCCGCCCGTTCACGGGTGGAAGACAAACTCAAGCATGACGCCCTGCATGACGGGCTGACGGATCTGCCCAATCGGCTGCTGCTCACCGAGCGCATTGAGCGTTGCATCGAACGCTCCAAGCGTTTCCCCGACTACAAGTATGCCGTGCTGTTTTTGGACCTTGACGACTTCAAACTCATCAACGACACCATGGGCCACACCATCGGCGATCATCTGCTCATGGAGGTCGCCAACCGGATCAACAAGTCCCTGCGCAGTCTCGACACCCCGGCGCGGCTTGACGACCAGACCCCGGCGCGGCTGGGGGGCGATGAGTTCGTGGTGCTGCTCGACGGCATCAAAACACCCGATGACGCTTACCAAGTCGCCGATCGCATTCACAAGGCCATCGGCCAGAAGATGGTCATCGCCGGCCATGAAATCGTGGTGACCACCAGCATGGGCGTGGCCCTGAGCCGCGAGGACTACCAGGTGCCCGATGACATCCTCCGCGACGCCGATGCCGCCTTGTACAACAGCAAGGCCAACGGCAAGGGACGGGTGGGTGTCTTTGACGAAAAGATTCATCAGCAAGTGATGAACCGTCTGCGCCTCAGCAGCGACCTGCGCAAGGCCATCGAACTGGGGCAATTGCGCCTGCTCTACCAGCCCATCGTGTCGCTGGAGTCCAACAAGCTCGAAAGCTTCGAGGCCCTGGTGCGTTGGGAGCATCCCGAAATGGGCTGCATCAGCCCGGTGCTGTTCATCCCCCTGGCCGAGGAGACGGGCACCATTCACGACTTGGGCAAGTGGGTGCTGCGCGAGGCCTGCCAGCAGTTGCGAATCTGGCACGACCAGTATCCCGACATGGGGCACGTGACCATGAGCGTCAACGTTTCCTCCAAGCAACTGGTGCTGCGCGATTTCATTCCCTGCGTCATCGAAACGCTGGCGACAACCGGGCTGCAAGGCCTCGACCTGAACATCGAAGTCACCGAAAGCGTTTTGATTGACAATGCCGAAGCCGCCTGCCACTCACTCGAAGCCCTGGGAGCTTTGGGCATCCACATCCATCTTGACGACTTCGGCACCGGCTATTCATCGTTGAGCTATCTGCACCAGTTGCCCTTCGACGCCATCAAGATTGATCGTTCATTCGTCAAGGACATGGCCCTCGATGGCCGCAACGCCAACATCGTCCAAGCCATTCAGGTCATGGCCTCGAATCGACACATGAGCGTGATTGCCGAGGGCATCGAACGGGTCGATCAACTTGTGCAGTTGCAAACCCTGGATTGCAACAGTGGGCAGGGCTATTACCTGTCGCGACCGGTGGACGCCAAGACCGCCCAAGCCATGTTGGCCAAGGAAAGCCAACCCGCCGAGGCCCAACCGGCGGCGGCCTGACGAGTGCTGGCGGAAAGCGATCGGGCACCGAAGTTGAACACGGTGCCCGGTCGCCCCGCCGCTACACTGGTCGCCATGATTGCCGCGACTGTCTGCGTAAGCGCCTCCCATGCCATTGCCATGACTCCCGGCCTGACCCTAGCCGCGTGGTTGCACACGCTGGACCCTTTTGCCATCTGGCCCATCCGCTGGTACGGGCTGTCGTATCTCTTTGGCTTTTTCCTGGCCTACCTGCTGATTCGCCGGGTCGTGGCCATCGGCCATTCCACCCTCAAAGTCGATCAAGTCCAAGACCTCATCATCACCCTGGCCATCGGGGCCGTCGTCGGCGGGCGGCTGGGGTACGTGGTTTTCTACAAGCCCGAATTGCTCACCACCTTCACCGGCCACTTGCCGTTTTGGGGCCTCTTGGCAATCAACGAAGGGGGCATGGCCAGCCACGGCGGAATCATCGGCGCGGTCCTGGCGGCCGTCTGGTTCGCGCGACGCAACCGGCTTTCATTGCCCCATGTGCTGGACCTCGCCGCCTTCGGCACGCCTCTGGGCCTGGCATTCGGACGCATCGCCAACTTCATCAACGGCGAGCTTTACGGACGGGCCTGCGATCCTTCGTTTCCCCTGGCGGTGAAGTTTCCCCAAGAAATGCTCACTTGGCCCGGCGAGAAACTCGCGGCCTTGGCCCCCGCCCTGCGATTCCTGCCCGATGACCCCAACGCCATCCCCGGCCAAGTCACCGGCGAGCAACTTCACCGCATCCTCGACGCCATCCAAAGCCACAACCCCGACATCATCGCCATCGTGCAACCGCTCTTGACACCCCGCCATCCTTCGCAACTTTATCAGTCACTCTTGGAGGGTTTTCTGGTCTTCGTGGTGCTGCTGGCAGTCTGGGCCAAGCCGCGCAAGCCGCTGGTGTTGGGCGGGTGGTTCGCCTTGAGCTACGGTATCGCGCGGATCATCGGCGAGTTCTTCCGCCTGCCCGATGCCCACATCGCCGCCCAAGAGTTTGGCCACTGGGGCATCACCCGCGGGCAGTTGCTCAGCGTGTTTCTCGTGCTGGCGGGGGTGGTGATGGTGGTGCTGGCGCAACGGCGCGATGTGCCGGCGATGGGCGGTTGGCGGCGCGGAGTGGAATGAAAAAACCACCGGGCCGGGAGTTGAATCCCGACCCGATGGCAAATCTTCTTTGAGGTTGTCGCTCGTCGTGAGCTTATTGGCCCACCGTTACGGGGTGCGTCCGCCCAGCAGTCCCATGACCAAGAGGACTAGGAAGACCACCAAGAAGATGAAGAAGAGGAGCTTGGCGATGCCCCCGGCCGCCTTGGAGATGCCTCCGAAGCCGAAGACCGCAGCCACGATCGCCACGATGAAGAACACAACTGCCCAGCCTAAAAGTCCCATGTCAATACTCCTTTCGAGTTTGCTTGGTTTCGACGCTGAACGTCAGCGCCGTGGTTGGTTGATGACTCAGGGCGTGATTACTTTTCCGTCACGCTAATCTTGAACTCTTTGGTCACGGCCACGCCATCGCCGCCGGTGGCGGTCACTTGCGCCTGGTGGTTCACCACCAAGGCGGCATCGGCCGCGGCTTTGAGGTTGTAGCGGCCTTCGTTGCCCACGATCTCCTTGCTGTCCAACAGCGTCACCCCTGCGGGAAGTTGGTTGAAACGCACGGTGACCGGGCCGGCGAGGTTCTCACGCTTGATGTTGATGGTCACCTCGGCCATCTCGCCGCGCTGGATGGACACATCGCCAGGCGCGGTGAGGGTAAGTTTGCCACCGGTGGCGTTGGTCACGGTCGAACTGCGATCCTCGCAGCCCACGACCATCAACAGCAGGGAGGCGATCAACATAATGCTCAGCGTTTTCATGATTTTTCCTTTCGTAAATTGGAAAGCGGTTTGAACGATTCATTGAGGCACACGATGCCTCGGAATCACTGCTTGACCGTCAGCCGCATCTGCTCGGTGGTGGCCATGCCGTTGGGGCCTTTGGCGGTGACATTGACGGCTTGGTTGGTGACCAAGGCGGCATCCTGCGACGCGGTGAGAACGAACGTGGCGGCCGTGGTTTCGACGGTCTTGGAGGATTCACGCGCCGTCACACCGGCCGGCAGATTCGCCAGCGACACGGTGACGCCTTGGGTGAACTCCGTCCGCGCCAAGCCGACCTGCACCGTCTGCGTCTCACCGCGATGAAGGGTGACGGCCGCGGGCACCGTCAGCGTCAGCGCCTTGCCCTCCGGCCCTCGCACCGTGCTCTGCTGGCAGCCAGCCAGCGCCAACAGTGAAAACAGGGCCAACATCGAAACCGAACTCAGAAACATTCTGCGGGTCGTCATGGGTCTTCCTTTCTATAAGTTTTCCCATCTAGGTAACCGGGACGACGAACACTCGTCATCCAACGCGTTCACTCTAGGCCCCGCACCGCAACGAAACCAAGGAGGTTTCCCACTCTTTGCCCTATCGGGCAATTCCTGATTGACGCATCCGCAGTGGATAGCGTGGCCAACCTGCGCCTATGAATCATCACAGTGCCGACGCCGCCGTGACTTAACTACTTGAGTCGAGCAAAACATGCGGCGGCGCTCCAACAGTCAGTTGCCAGCCGCTTAACAGTGTGATTCCGAAACTCCAAAAAAAAGGAACAGACGATGCCCGACAGAATGAAAATCAGTGACGATTTGATTGTGGGTGCCCAACCCAGCGAAGCGGAACTCAAGGCCATGAGTGAGGATGGCGTCAAGACCGTCATCAACTTGCGAGCCGCGGGTGAGGACATGCAACCCATGTCACCCGATAAAGAGGGTCACAAGGTCAAGGAACACGGCATGGCCTATGTGCATCTGCCGGTCTCGATGAAGGAGGCCGGGCCGGAAACGGTCGATGACTTCCGCAAGAAGCTCCAGAAAGCCAAACGCCCGGTCTTTGTGCATTGCAAACTGGGCAAGCGTGCCGGGGCTTTTGTAATGATGGACCAAGCGGTGCGGGAAGGTTGGAGCGGCAAGGAAACGCTCAAGAAAGCCGAGGAAATGGGCTTTGAGTGTGACAACGCCAAGATGGAAGACTTTGTCCGCAAGTATGTTGACAGCCGCGCCAAGGAATGACACGACATGACGATGAAACTTGAAACCGTGATGACGCGGAGCATCGCCCAGCTTTCGTATCTGATTGGCGACGACGCCACCGGTACGGCCGCGGTCATTGATCCCCGCCCGGACTACGAGGTTTATCTTGAATTGGCCAGACGCCACGGGTTGACGATCACGCATGTTTTTGAGACGCACATACACGCCGACTTCATGAGCGGTGCCCGCGAATTGGTCGCCCGTTGCGGTGGTTCGGCGAAGTTGTGCGTCAGCGGCGAGGGTGATGCCCAATACGGTTACGAGCATCAGACGCTTTCCGATGGCGAGGCTTTTGACTTCGGCTCCGTGCGACTCACGGCGCGGCACACGCCGGGCCACACCCCCGAGCATGTGGTTTTTCTCGCCGCCACCGATGATCACCCTGATGACCCTTGGGGCGTGTTCACCGGCGACTCCCTTTTCGTCGGCTCCGCAGGCAGGCCCGACCTTGTCCATGATGAACGCGGCAAAAAACTGCCCGATCAACTTTTCGACACCCTCACCGGTTTCTATCGCGGACTGGACGGCGGCGTGATCGTCCTGCCAGGCCACGGGGCAGGCTCGGGTTGCGGAGCTGGCATCGGCGACCGCCCCTTAAGCACAATGGCGTACGAACGTCGGCACAACCCGTTTCTCCAGCACGACGACCGCGAAGATTTCAAGCGTTTTGTCAAGGAGGGTGCCCCCACCGAGCCGGCGCATTACGCGCGATTGAAAAAACTCAACGGTCAAGGCCCCGAGATATTGCGTGGCTTGCCCCCCTGTCCCGCCCTGACCGTCGAGGCCTTGGCGCAGGCCCTAGACAAGGGCGATGTTCAACTTCTGGATGTGCGAGACATGCTGGCCTTCGGGGGCGGGCACATCCCCGGCGCGATCAACATCGCCAATCAGCCTGAAATCAGCAACTGGGCCGGCTGGCTCCTCGATGCCGGGCGACCGCTGCTGTTGGTGTTGGAGCATGACGCCCAACTGGATCAGGTCCGACGGCGATTGCTGCGGGTGGGCTTGACCCGCTTTGTCGGTTATCTGGCCGGGGGCATCAGTACTTGGATCGAGGCCGGTCGACACATCCAAGCCCTACCCCAATGGAGCGTCCACGAACTGAGGCGACAACTCCCCGATGCGCAACTGCTCGATGTTCGAGAAAAGGATGAATACGAAGCCGGGCACGTTCCCGGCGCGCGGCACATCGCCCTGCATGACCTCTCCGAGCGCCTGAATGAAATCGACCGCGATCACCCCGTGGCCACCTTCTGCGGCAGCGGCTACCGCGCCAGCATCGCCGCCAGTATCCTCCAACGCCACGATTTTTCCCAAGTCCACAACGTCATCGGCAGTTGGAAAGCCTGGCGTGCTTCGGAATGATTTCGTGGACCAAGCATGGCCCACGTATCCTTTCTTCCTGTTGTCCGCCGCTTTGCCTCGTAGGGTGCTGACCGCTACGATTTCATCTTGCCGCGACGACGATTTTCCACGACGTTGGCGGCATCCCCAACCCGGCCACGCCCAACCCACCCCCGCCTCTGGAGTGATTCATGCCCGCACAAGCCGAGCCTCTTGTTGACCCCACCACCAGTCCCTTGGCCGTCACCGACCCGCAGATTTATCGCCTCATCGGTGCCGAGTCCGAGCGCCAGACCCACACCTTGGAACTCATCGCCAGTGAGAATCACGTCTCCCAGGCGGTGATGGCGGCGGTGGGCAGCGTGCTGACCAACAAATATGCCGAGGGCTACCCCGGGGCCCGCTACTACGGCGGATGCCAGTACCACGACCAGATCGAAGACCTCGCCCGCAACCGCGCCAAGGAACTGTTCAACTGCCAGTATGCCAACGTCCAGCCCCACTCCGGCGCACAGGCCAACGCGGCCGTGTTCTTCGCCCTGATGAGTCCCGGCGACACCTTCGCCTCTCTGGTGCTATCCGACGGCGGGCACCTCTCCCACGGCATGAAGATCAACTTCAGCGGCAAATACTTCAAACCCGTCCACTACCCGCTGATCTACGACCTCGACGCCGAGAACTACGAACAGATCGATTACGACGCGGCTGAAAAGGTTTGCGTTGAAAACAAGCCGGCGATGATCCTCTGCGGTTACTCGGCCTATCCGCGGGTGATTGATTTCAAACGCTTCCGCGACATTGCCGACAAGTGTGGGGCGCTGCTCATGGCCGACATCGCCCACATCGCCGGTCTGGTGGCCGCGGGAGTGCATCCTTCGCCGTTCCCGCATTGCGATGTGGTGACCACCACGACCCACAAGACCCTGCGCGGTCCTCGTGGCGGGATGATCCTGACCAACAACGAGGAGATCGCCAAGAAGATCGACAAGGCGGTTTTTCCCGGCATGCAGGGTGGCCCGCTGATGCACGTCATCGCCGGTAAGGCGGTCTGCTTCGGCGAGGCGCTCAAGCCCGAGTTCAAGGAGTACGCCAAGCAGGTGGTCAAGAACGCCCAGGCCTTGGCCAAGGGGTTGATGGCCGCGGGGTATCGGCTTTCATCGGGCGGGACGGACAACCACCTGATGCTCGTCGATCTCCGTGCCAAGGATGCGGAGTTGACCGGTGCCGATGCCGAGAAGTGGCTGGAAACGGCGGGCATCATCACCAACAAGAACGGCATCCCGCAAGACCCCCGGCCACCAAAGTTCACCAGTGGCTTGCGTCTGGGCACGCCGGCCTTGACGACGCGGGGGATGAAAGAGGATCAGATGCGGCAGGTGGCCGACCTGATCGACCGCGTGCTGTCGAACAAGGGCGACAGGCGCGAGTGCGACGAGGTGCGCGAAGAAGTGGTGGACCTCTGCGGCCAATTCCCCATGCCGCACTGACCCCCGCCCCCGGAAGTTGCCGTGTCAGAACCGAAGGGCGTAAGCCCCCGGTCGAAGATGCAAGGGCAATCACACACGCGGGGAAGTTCAACCGCAGGCTTACGCCTTGCGGCTCGGACAGGATCACACCATGTTCCGTCCCGTCATTGGCATTACCGTCGATGCGCAACAACCTTCAAGCAAGTTGCAATGCGCCCCGGCCTACGTTCAGGCCGTGATGCGCGGCGGAGGGTTGCCGTTTCTACTGACCCACGAAACGGCGTTGATCGACGACTATCT
>JBBRGB010000038.1:0-18022 GCA_038241095.1 Phycisphaerales bacterium | reverse complement strand
TGGAACGGCTCGCTGACCTTCGACCTCTTCCGCAACGACATGATCCTGCAAACCCAGACCGCCATGATCCACAAGCCCGCCGACTCCATCGACGTGGTGCAACTGGCCGCGGATCGCATGACCGCCGACATGGCCGGGCCGGGCGGCGTGGATCTCTGGCTTTCGGGTCGCGGCACATCGCCCAAACTTTCCCGCGTCACCGCCGACCGCGAGGTCGTCATCACCACCGCCGTGCGCACCATCACCACCGACCACCTGCTCTACAGCGCCGAGTCGCAAAGCATGGTGCTCAAGGCCGATGAACCCAACCTTTCGCAAGTGCGGGTCAAGGGCGAGGCTCAACCCTTCACCGCCCGTTCGCTGCGCTGGGACCTGGCCAAAAATCGCCTGGACGTGATCGACCCCGGCCCCACGCGCCTGCCCGTGCGCTAAGTGCGGCGTGGCGCGCGATGGGTGAACTTTTCTTCAAGCCCACGGATGAAACCGCCGCGGTTTCTTCCGTGGGATGACCACGGGATGTCAGCGGTGGCCGATCCCACGGAAGAACCGCCCAAGGCGACGGTTCATCCGTGGGCTTGAGTTTTTTTCACTCGTGGGTTTGCAAAGACACCATCACACCCGCCGCGAGAGGCGGTCGCGCAGGCGATAGACCCAGCGCGGGTACAGTCGCCGGGTGCCCAGAAAACTCTCCCTCATCAGCGCCGGCCGGGCCTTGATCACTTCCTTGCGCATGGCGTCGAGGCCTTCCAAATCGCGTTGCCAGTAGCGTTTTTCCAGTGACGCGATGAGTCGCCGCCATAGTTGCCCGTCCACGGCCGCGCATTGTTGCGCTCCGAGTTGCTCCCGATGCCGCGCCAGCCAGTCGGCCCGCGCTTGCGTGTGCTTCACGGCGTGCCAAGGTTGGGCGGTGACCTGATCGCCATGCACCCGATAGGCCGTCAACGGCGCATCCACCAAACGCCAGCGCCCGCGCAATCGCACCTCCGCAAAATAAATCGCGTCCTCGGCATGACGGGTGGTTTCGTCAAAACGCAGCGACCGCGCCACCGGGCCATCAATCAGCACCGTCGAAGCCTGGATGCCCATGAAAACCATGATCTGCTCAAACGTCGGGTCGTCGAACTGATTCTGTGGCTGCGGCCGACCCAGATCGTCCAGCACCTCGCGGAACATGAACGTGCGGTTGTAAACCGCCACCACACCGTCATGGGCACTGGCCTGGAGCAAGGCCAGTTGCTTGGCGATTTTGGTGGACATCCACAGGTCATCGGCATCGAGGAAGGCCACGTAATCACCCCGCGAAGCCGCCAAGCCACGGTTGCGGGCCACGGAGGGGCCAGCGTTTTCCTGCTCCATGAGCGTCACCAGGCCATCGGTCTTGCGGGCGTAATCGCGCGCCACGCCTTGCGAGCCGTCGGTCGAGCCGTCGTCCACGATGATGATCTCGCCGACCACTTCGGACTGCGACAACACGGAATCGAGCGCCGCGGGCAAAAGCGCGCGGCGATTGAAACAGGGGATGATGACCGAGACGTTGGACATGGACGTTGAAGGTGAAACGTTGGGAAGAGTCAACCACCAAGGACAGCCGACTTCGCGTTTAATCGAATACCCCAAGCCCCCCCTCCCCTCATCCCCGCAATCAAGCGGGTTTTGTGATGGAGCTGACATCCAAGAGATACATGCCGCGTGTTTTTTCGTGGAAGGAATCGATGCAGATTTGGGTGCCGTCGCGGTTCCAGCGGGGGTGGAGGTCGCAGCGGATGGCCCCCTCGAAGCCGGCGGGTGCGTGGATTTTCGCCAGGTCGATGCGTTTTTGCGTGGCGGGGTCAAAGAGCATCAGGCTGCGCATGCGCTGCGGGCCTTGGGGGTAGGTGTCGTTGAGAATCCAGCGGCGATCAGGTGGATTCGGGGGATTCGCGGGCGGGCTGTAACTGCAATGTCCATCTGAGGTTATTATGGAGTGGTCATAGGCTTGGACGATGACTTCTTGCCCCTGGCGGTCGTGGAGGTAGAAGCCCCGTTGGCCGGCCTGGTTGCAGGTGTAGCCCAGGATGTGGCGGTCATCGCGCCAGTCGTAGTGGGAGTAAAAGAGGCTATCCCAGACCACGCGGAGGTCCGAGCCGTCGGCACGCGCGACGCACATGCGGGTTTGGTGGCGGCCATGCTGGTCGAGTTGCCAGCGGTGGAGGAAGGCGAAATGGCTGCCGGTGGTGTTCCACTGGAGGTGGTTGACCCAATGATGAACGCCGTTCATTTCCGGCCGGGGTTGGAGGGCGGCGAGTTGGGCGAGGCTGATGAGAAGTTTTGGTCCCCCGGCTCCCCCGGCTCCCCCGGAAGTTGCGTTGCTGTCAGCACTTGCGGAGGTAATGATGGGGGAACTTCCGGGGACGGGGGCGGTTGAACTTCCGGGGGCGGGGGAACTACCGGGGGCACTTCCGGGGGCGGGGGGGAGGTTGAAGCCGAAGATGCCGTTGGTTTCGGGGGTGGCCTGATCGGGGGTGAGTTCCTCGAAGTTGGCGTAGCCGTAGCCAGGGCGGAGTCGGTGGAGGCGTCCGAAGTCCAGCGTCACCGCCCTTTTGCCGGTGGGCGAAACGGCATAAACGCACATGGGCAAATAGTTTACGCCACCGGAAGCCACATCCCGAATGACGCCGCAAGGCTGGCCGTCGCGTTGGCTGTTATAGATGACCGTCTTTTCGGAGTCGCCCCCCCGCCACTGGAGCATGGTTCCCTGCTGCCAGGACCAGCTTGGTGTCTGGTCAAGCTCGATGAACTGATCATTGTTCATTAAATCGAACATGCCCACGGTCATTTTTTCGCCGGGGTTTGGCTGGCGATCGACAAACTCCACCCGGCAGCCCAGCAGGTACCGGCCGGACTTGTTCCACGGGCACTTTTCGTAGTAGCCGAAAAGCCAATGTCCACCATCGTCAGGGCTGACGCGACGCATGGGGACGATGGCGTCTTGGACGCCGGGCGATGTACTGCAAGTCATTTTATGATCGTCAGTTACGCCCACTGCTTGCCATCCTTGCGGGTGCCGCAAATACTGACCTTGAGGCCCATTGCCTGGGCCATGGCGGCCTTGGCGAGCATGGCTTTGTCGGCATTGGCGGGGCTGGTGGCATAGACGACTTGGATGTGGTTGGCCTTGTGGCGGGCCATCATCTGGTCGCGGCTCACGCCATACGTCACGGCGTGCATGATGGGCCACTGCGGCGTGGTGGCGTCCCAGCGGCGCTGCGTTTCAGCTTGGGGCAGTTCGATGACTTTGGCCCGGCCCAGGTCCATACATAACTTGCCGGATTCAATGAAGATACGGCTCCAGATGATTTCGCCGGGCTTGCTGATGCCCTTGATGGTGCTGCCGCCCAAGCGGAAATACATGGCGGGTTGGCGTTCGCCGCGGGCACCCGCCCAGCCGCCTGTGAAGTGGGATGGGGGGGCCGAACCGCTGATTTCAAAGACCCAGACGTATTCGTTGGTCGTGCCGCTTTTGTCCCAATCGCCCCAGCGGAGGTCGTGGAGGGTATTTTCGACGGGCTGGCCCATGGCTTTGTGGACGCGGTAGGTCATCAGGCCGTCGAGGCCGGCACATTCATCGACTTCGTTGAAGTGGGGCAGGGGTTCGCCGGCGTAAAGCTCTTGTTTACCGTCACTTGAGCAAACGGGTGGGCGGACCGAATCGTTGAGCGTGCCTTCGACAAGGTCGCTGGCGGGGAGGAGGTCTTTCAAGCCCTGTTGGTATTGGATGCCGATGGTGTGGCAGCCGAAGTCGCTGGCGATTCGCAGGGCAGCGATGTAGGTCTTGCACTGCATGAGGATTTGGGCTTCGGTCAGGTCGTTGGCCTCATCCTTGCCCAGGTCGAACTTCATCCCGTTGTCCTGATACCACTTATAGACTTTCTTGGCCTCGGCGTCGGAGACTTGGGTCGCGGCATAGTAGAGGGCGGACTGGCTCAAGCGTTCCTTGAAGACGCCGGTGGGGTGGAGCATTTCATCGGGGATGATGGCGTTGTACATGCCCATGCACCCCTCGTCGAAGATGCCCATGATGGCCTTGTGGCGTTTGAGTTCCTCGGCGAGTTTGTCGCCCAAGGCCCGTTCGCCCAGGCCGACTTTCACGCGGTTTAAGCCGGTGACGTGGGTGACGGGGTGCTTGAAGGAACCCTTGGTGAGGAAGGCTTGGAGGCATTTGGTGAAGTAGTCGTCGGTGAAGTCCTCGCTCCAGATGGTGGAGTAGGGGATGCCGGCCTTGGTCATCGAGCCGTTGAGGTTGAGCATGCCGACGAGGCCGGGCCAAGTGCCGGACCAGTTGGCGACGGTGAGGATGGGGCCGGTGTGGGTCGTCAGGCCGTGGAGCAGGTGGTGGGAATACTGCCAGACGCTTTCGGCGACGATAAGCGGCGCGGCGGGGTCCATGCCGGCAAAGACGCACATGCCTTCTTTCTGCGAGCTGATGAAGCCGTGCTTCTCACCCTCTTTATAAGGATGGGCGCGGACGACTTGGTAGCCCAGGGCGTTGATGGCCTTGGTGAGCGTCGCTTCCATTTCGCATTGGGCGGCCCAGCATTTTTGGTTGGCGGTGAGGCGCAGGTCGCCGTTGGCCATCAGGTAAACCTGCTTTTTCTTGAGTTTCGCGGGCTTGGGGAGTTTGGGGGTGTTGTAAGCCATGAGCGGATTTCCTTGAAAAAACGCGGGAAGAAGGACGGACGCAAAGCGAGTCCACCATGATACCGAAGTCTCTTGTGATTGTGGGGGATACGAGTTGGCGGGTTTGTTGGTTTGAGTGAGTGGGCAATGGGGTGGAAATGGGGTGGTGCGATATGGGGGTGACAAGATGACAGGGTGGGGGGGGTGACAAGCCCACAGATGAAACCGCGGCTCGGAGCGGTTTCTTCTGTGGGATGCGGTGCGCGGGAATTACAGGTCATCCCTTAGTCTTCCCACGGAAGAAACCGCACAAAGCAGCGGTTTCATCCGTGGGCTTGGGATTTCAGCGCGTCAGGCTCGCCGCACCTATGATTCGACCCATGCCGATGTTGGATGAGACACGTCAGCGGTTGTTGCAAAAAGCCCGCGCCTTGCCGCGGGTGCCGGGCGTTTATTTGATGAAGGATGCCCAGGGGCGGGTCATTTACGTCGGCAAGGCCGCGTGTTTGCCCGAACGCGCTTCAAGCTATTTCGTGCCCTCGGTCATCACCTCCGGCGGGCTGGGGCCAAAAAAAACGCCCATGCTCGAAGTCATCGACGACTTCGACACCCTCGAATGCGAAGGCGAGTGGGAGGCCTTGCTTGCCGAGAATCGGCTCATCAAGGATCTGCACCCGCGCTTCAACTCGGCGATGACGGATGACAAGACCTTTCCCTATCTGGCCATCACCTTGCGCGATGATTTTCCCGGCGTGTTCATCACCCGCGAGCCTACCGCCCCGCAGTTCAAGGGGGCACGCATCCTCGGGCCGTTCACCAGTGTGTATGCCCTGCGGCAAAGCATTCACCTGCTGCAACGGGTCTTCAAGTTCCGCACCTGTGAACTCGACATTCGTGACGACGACCCCAAGCGAAGATTCTTTCGGCCCTGCCTGCTGCATCCGATCAAACGTTGCACCGCGCCTTGTGCCGCGCGGATTGGCAAGGAGGCGTACCGGGCCGACATCGATCGCTTCGTTCGCTTTCTGGAAAGCAAGCGGAGCGTGATGCTGCGGGAGATGAAACAGGAGATGATCGTCGCGTCGGAGAGCCTGGCGTTTGAGAAGGCGGCGACCTTGCGGGATCAGATGCGGGCGTTGGAAAAGCTCGATGACCGGGGCAAGCGCAAGGACGGTTGGCAGCCCGAAAGCGAGGCCTTCATCGCCGACCCGCGAAAGGGACTGGAAGCCTTGCGGAAACTTTTGGAGATGGACAAGCCGATCCGTTGCTTGGAGTGCATCGACATCGCGCACTTGCAGGGCGATGAGACGGTGGGGTCGAAGGTCTGCTTCATTGATGGCCGGCCGCTGAAGAATGAATATCGCCGCTATCGCATCACCACGGCGGGGAATGACGATTACCGCTCGATCCGCGAGGTGGTGGGCCGGCGATACCGTGAGGCCGGCGCGGGCCAGGCGCTCTACCCGGACGTGATCATCATTGACGGCGGGCTGGGGCAACTCCACGCGGCCCAGGAAGCGTTCGACGGCTTGGAGGTCAAGCCCCCGATGGTGATTTCACTGGCGAAGAAAGAGGAGTTGATTTATGTGCAGGCACGGAGTGAGCCGCTGCGCTTGCCGCGGAACAACGTGGCCTTGAAGTTGTGCCAGGCGATTCGTGACGAGGCGCACCGTTTCGCCCAGCATTACCACCATGTGTTGCGAAGGAAGAAAAGTCTTGAGTCTTGAGTCTTGAGTCTTGAGGTTAAGAATCGAGAATCCAAAACCAAGCCCACGGATGCCGTCGCCGCGACGGCTTTTCGTGGGATGACCAAGGGATGACCTGTCCTTCCCGCGCGCCGCATCCCACAGAAGAAACCGCTCCCAGCCGCGGTTTCATCTGTGGGCTTGTCACCCCCTCACCCACTCACCTTGTCACCCCCTCATCCGCCACCCCTCCGTCTGTGACGATTGGGCAAGAGCGCATTTCACAAGTTTGTCACACAACCCTTCCCTTCCCCACCTGGTGAATCGTACTTTTCTTTTCGAGAGTCACCACGAAAGGGAGATTTCGATGACACGTTTGAGTTTCACCACTGCCGCCCTGATGACCGCCCTGTTGTTGCCCGCCACGCCGGGCCTTGCCGACACCTTGGAGTTGACGGGCATCGTCCGCGACTTCAAGCGTGGGGATCAGTCCGGCGGGCACCCCGACTTTGAGACCGCCGGCAAGGCCAACCGCTTTGCCCACGTCACCGGCCTGGTGGCGGGCGACTTGGGCCAGGACGGCAAGCCCGTTTACAACCCCACCCGGCCCGTCAAGGACACCATCAAGAACGCCGCCTCGCTGGCGCAGTGGTACCGCGATGTGCCCGGCGTCAACCTCTCAGCCCCGCTGACCCTCACGCTTTCCAACGACAAGCAAGGCGCGGGCGGGGTGTACAGCTACGCCAACAACGCCTTCTGGCCCATCAACGGCCAAATGTTCGGCGACCAGGGCCTGGGCAAAAACTTCCACTTCACCCTCGAACTCAAAAATAACTTCACCTACCGACCCGGACAGAAGTTCACCTTCATCGGTGACGACGATGTGTGGGTTTACATCAACAATAAACAGGTCATCGACCTGGGCGGCGTCCACTCGGCGATCACCGGCGGAGTCATGCTCTTTGACGGCAAGGCCTTCGTGCAAAAAGAGTGCTTCAGCGAGGGCGGCGAGGTCAAGAAGGTCAGCACCAGCATGGCCACCGAGTTGAAAAACAAGTGGCAGACCCTGGGCTTGGAAGGCTCCTGCCCGGTCAAGAGCGGCGACCTCTACATCGATCTGCAACTCAACAGCGGGCTGGGCGATGTGCTCTGCACTTTCGATGAGGCCAAAGTGAACGTCAAAACCACCGGGCAACTCAGCCTCGTCACCGTGCGCTTCGCCGATGGCACCGTGCAGACCTTCGACCGCGTCAGCGGCAACAGCGGCATCTTCACCGGTTCGGGCGGCTACGCCGACAAGAAGATCGCCGGGGTATGGGTCAAGACGGTGGGTGAGACGGAAGGGTACGGCCGGTACTTCGGTGCCGAGGGCACGGGCGGCACGGAATGCACCCTGGACTTCTTCTTCGCCGAGCGGCACACCACGCAGTCCAACTTCCGCATTGACACCTCGATCAATCTCAAGCCTTCGATCAGCGGCACCATCAGCCCGCTCTACGATTAAGGGTTGGTGAAAATCATGATGCGACTCCCGCCGCCGTGCCGCTTGTCGCGTCACGGCGGTGGTCTTTTTCGCTAAACCGCAAGCGTGTGGGGGTTCTTCAAAGGGATTGATTCCCCGCGCGGTATAATCGCGGGTCATGCGAAACATACGATATTTTAGGTGTTTACCGCTGTTGCTGATGGTTCTGTCACTGGCGGGTTGCGCCACGACAAGCCCCCGGACAAACCCTCGGACAAGCCCCCGGCCCGCGGGGATGGACGGCGTTTACAGCGCCTATCAAAGCGGGGATTTCGCCGCCGCTTACCAAAGCGCCAGCGCCTTGGCCTCGACACGCAACGGTCCGGGACGCGGGGCGGCTTACATGGCGGGCATGAGCGCCTACCGCATGGGCCAACTCGACAATGCGGAGCATTACCTGCGCTTCGCCGCCCAGGAATCGCGCGATCGGAAACTGGCTGGCGACGCCCGCGCCGGGCTGGGCTTGGTGGCCTTGCGCCGTGGTGACTTCCGCGCCGCGGAGGCGGCCCTGCTCACCGCCTGTGAAAATCTCGACGGCCAGGACAAGGCCAACGCCTATTACTTCGCCGCCTTGGCGCAACAGCGGCAAGGCAAGAGCAACGACGCCCGCGCCAATCTCACTCTGGCGCGAAGCCTGAGCGGCGATGGCGGTTTTCGCCAACAGATCGATGAGCAGCTTGCGGTGACCGGTTACACGCTGCAATTGGGCGCGTTTTCCAATCAGGCCAATGCCGAGACTTTGGCGCGCAAGGCGTTGACGTGGTTGGAAGTGACCAAGGTCGGACAGGTGCGCTTGGTGCCGGCGATGGCCGCGGATGGCCAGCGGTTGTATCTCGTGCAGGTGGGCCAGTATTCCAGCCACGCCAGCGCCATGGAGGGCCGAGTCAAGCTGGGGCCGATGGCTTCCTCGTCGATCATCGTGCCGTTGTCGGAGTGATGTCCCCAGGCGTCCCATGCGAGCCGCGCACGAAGTAAGCGGGTCTTTGGGGACTTGGGCACGGGGTCATCGCCCGCGTCCTCTTACGGTCGCGGCTGGCGGGGGGTGAGGGAGCGGTTGATTATCTCTTGCCAAAGTCTTCGGACCGCTTACTTTGTGCGCGGCTCATTTTTCCGCGCGGATCACTTGCCCGCCATCACGGTGCTGACGCTAAAGATCGGCAGCAAGAGCGAGATGGCGATGAAGCCCACCAGCCCGCCCATCACCAGCACCATCACCGGCTCGATGAACTTGGTGGCGTTCTTCACCGCGTCATCAAACTCCACCTCGGCGTGATCGGCGACGCGATTCATCACTTGCCCCATGCGCCCCGAACGCTCGCCACTGCGGATCATCTGCCCAATGGAGCGCGGCATCAGGTTCGACGCCAGCAAGGGATCCGACAACTGCATGCCCTGTCGCAGCGAAGCGTCCACTTGATCCCACAACTCCTGGTAGTAGGCGTTTTCAGTCACCGCGCGGGTGATCTCGATGGTGTCGAGCATGGAGACGCCGGCGGCGAACATGGTGCCCATGGTGCGGCAAGCGCGGGAGACGTAAAGATTGGTGTAGAGCGTGCGCAACACGGGCGTGTGGAGTTTGACCCAGTCGATGCCGCGCCGGCCACCCTTGGTGCTCTTGATGACCACCACCGCCAGGCCGATGGCCATGACGCCGGCGATCCACAGATACCAGTAGGTCACCAACGAGTGCGAGATGCCCAGCAGCAATCGCGTCGGCGCGGGCAGCGTCGCCTGGCGGGAGGCATAGATGCCGGCGAAGCGGGGCAGCACGAAGGTCATCAGAAACACCGACACCGCGATGGCCGTGGCGATCATGAACATCGGATAGCTCATGGCACCCTTGACCTGCTTGCGGGTGCGCTCCTCCTTGTCGAGATAGTGGCTGATGCGTTCGAGCATGGCGGCCATGGTGCCGCTGACTTCGCTGGCGCGGACCAGGCTGATCATCACCGCGGGAAAGACCTTGCCGTGCCGCCGCATCGCCACCGAAAGTTCCCCGCCGGCTTGCACGTGATCGGTCACCTGCTGCATCACGGCCTTGAAGTGCGGGTTGCCCGCCTGCTCCACGATGCAGGCCAAGGCCTCGCTGATGGGTACGCCGGTTTCGAGCATCACCGCCAGTTGGTGCGACATGAAGATCACGTCGCTTCGCTTGACGCGGCGGGCGTGCTGTTCAACGGTCATCACTGCCGGGTCGTCATCGGCCTCATGAACTTCGCGAAGCTTGACGACGAACTTGCCCTCGCCGCGCAGCATGGTGGCGGCGGCGGCGGTGTCGCCGGCGGTCACCACGCCAGAGGCCATCTCGCCCCGACCGTCACGCGCTTGATAAAGAAAACGAGCCATGTGCGAATCCTCGTGTTGCCCCGCGGCGTTGCGTTACCGCGTTGCCTGCGGCGTCTTTACGCCACGGCGATGGCGGAGATCAGTTCCTCGATACTCGTCAGCCCCGCGGCCACTTTTTCCAGACCATCCTTTTGCAGGCTGATGTAACCTTGCGCCTTGGCGATGCGGCGAAGCTCCTGCAACGTCCCGCCGCGACTCACGGCGTCGGCGGTTTCTTCTGTGGGCACCAGCAACTCGAAGATGCCGATGCGGCCGGAGTAACCCGTGCCGCGACACTTCGGGCAGCCCGCGCCGTGATAAATCACTTCGGGCACCGGCCCGCCCTCAGCGAGTTGCGAAAGCGTGATGCCCAAGGCCGGGGTCATCTCCACCGGCTCCTTGCAGTGCTTGCAGATTTTCCGCAGCAACCGCTGCGCCAGCACGCCCCGCAGGGAGGCCGCCACCAAGTACGGTTCGACGCCGATGTTGAACAGTCGCGTCACCGCCGAGGGTGCGTCGTTGGTGTGCAAAGTCGAGAGCACCAGGTGGCCCGTCAAGGCCGCTTGGGTGGCGATGCGGGCGGTTTCCAAATCGCGGATTTCGCCGACCATGATCACGTCCGGGTCTTGCCGCAACAGCGAGCGCAAGGCTCCGGCGAAAGTGAAGCCGGCCTTGTCGTTAACCTGAAATTGGTTGACGCCCGGCAGGTTGTATTCCACCGGGTCTTCCACCGTGCAGAGGTTGACCGTCTCATCCGAAAGCTCGCGCAAAGCGGCGTAAAGCGTGCTGCTCTTGCCGCTGCCCGTCGGGCCCGTGACCAGCACGATGCCGTTGGGACTCTGCACCACCTTGCGATACTGCGAGAGCATCGCCGCGGAAAAGCCGAGGTGATCCAGGCCCGTGGGCACGTGGCGGTTGTCGATGATGCGGATGACCACCTTCTCGCCGAACTTGCCGGGCATGGTGCTGACGCGCAAGTCGATGGGCCGCTTGTCCATCATCACCGTGATCGCGCCGTCCTGCGGCACGCGGCGCTCGGAGATGTCCATGCCCGCCATGATCTTGATGCGGCTGACCACGGCCGGCTGCATCTGAAACGGCGGCTTCATCTTCTCGAACAGCACACCATCGACACGCAGCCGAACGCGCATCACGCGCTCGCCCACCTCGATGTGAATGTCCGAGGCGTGCTCCTGCACCGCGCAATAAATCAGGTAGTTCACCAGCTTGATGACCGGCGAATCCTTAGCGCCTTCTTCGAGGCTTGTGACGTCGGTCAACTGCTGCTCGACGACGCTCAGGTCCTGTGGCTCGAGGTCTTCGACGAGTTCATCAATGACAAACACGTTGGAGGCCGGGAGGTGGACTTGCGTGGTGGCGCGGATGTCCTTGGCTGTGGCGGCGACCATCTGCACCGGGCAGTTGGCCAGGCGCTCGATTTCCTCGATGAGAAAGACGTTGCTGGGTTCGTGTACCGCCACGGTGAGCTTGCCGGCGACGTGGAACATCGGCAGCACGCACTGGCTTTCGATGAATTGCCGGGGCAATAGCTCGATGACCTTGGGGTCCACCACCCGCGGGCTGATGCGGGCAAACGGTACACCATAGGCCTCGGCCAGCACTTCAAGCACCTGCTCTTCGCTGGCGAGTTTCAGTTCGACGATCACTTCGCCCAGCAGCTTGCCCTTGCCTTGCGCCTTCTGATGCGACAGGGCCTGGCCGAGTTGCTCCTGGGTGATGATGCCCTTGGCGATCAGCAGGTCGCCCAAGCGCACGGGCTTGTCGGCGGGCTGGGCGGCGCGTGGCGATGCGACGCCGGTCGTGACGCCGGGTGTCGTGGCGGTGGTGGGAAATGCGGCGCTGACCATGGCTAAATCCTCAGGCTCTTGACCGCCGCGTCCAAGCTGGCGTGGCGTTCAAAGCGGGGTGAAAGACGGGTGACGCGAAGGATGGTTTCCACGTTGTCGCAGGCCCCGGCCAAGCGCATCTGCCCCAGACGTTCCCCGGCCTGCTCCTGAAGCCAAAGCATCGTTTCAAGTCCCCGGCTGTCGATGAACTCCACCTGCGTCAAGTCCAGTGCGAAGTCGCGCACATCGGCGTCGAGCAGCTCCTGCGCGATCTTGCGCAAGGGTTCGACGGCCTCGGTGGCCAGGTCGCCTTCCAGCGAAAGCACCGCGAGTTGGTCGTAACGTTCGTGCTTGAGTTTCATGACTATTCCTTGATTACGTTGCCCGCGTGGCGAGCTTCGACCGAGTCGTGGTTACGCGGCACTGGCCACGGGGTAATTCGGGTCGGATTGCTGGGTCTGATGCTTCTCCACCAGATTCAGGAACGGCCCGAACTCCAGGCCCAAAAAGACCTCGGTCAATTGCGGATCAAACTGCGTTCCGGCGCAGCGGCGCACCTCGGCCAGCACGGCCTCATGCGACATCGAAGCGCGATAGGTGCGGGTGGAACTCATGGCATCAAACGAATCCGCCAGGCAGATCAACCTGCCGAAGAGCGGGATGTCGTTGCCCGCCAGCTTCGCGGGATAGCCCCGGCCGTCCCAGCGTTCGTGGTGGTGGAGCACGCCGGGGATGAGGTCTTTCATCTGGCGGATATCTTGGAGGATGCGTCCGCCGATTTCGGGATGCGCCTTGATCTGTTCGAACTCGATGTCGGTGAGTCGGCCGGGCTTGCACAGCACGCTTTCGGGCACGCCGATCTTGCCCACGTCATGCACCAGCCCCGCCAGATAGACGCGCTCGACCATCGCCGGCTCAAGGCCAGCGGCTTCGGCCAGTTGCCGCGAGAGCATGGCCACCCGCTCGGAGTGACCACGGGTGTAACGATCCTTGGCGTCGATCGAAGCCGTCAGCGCGTGAAGCGTGCCCAGGAACATCGACGACATGTCCTCGAAGAGCATCATGTTTTCCAGGAACATCGACAGACTGTTGGCCAGGGAGTTGACGAGCTTGGAATCGACGCTGCTGATGTGCGACTCGTCGATCTTGTCCCCGCCAAAGAGCAGGCCCAAGGGCTTGTCCTCGCGCAACAGCGGCACCACCAGCAGTTGCCCGGCCAGGCGGTTCAACGTGGGAATGCCCAGCGTTTGCGTGTCATCAACCACCAGTGGCCCGGTGGTGACGCTTTGACGACGCATCAACAGCAGCCCGATGCGCGACAGCAACCGAGTGTCGCAACGCACGGCCCCGGCAGTGAAAGTCCGGCCCCGCAATTCATTTAACCGCGGCTCATCATCCACCAACTGCAACGCCATCCAACGCAAGCCCACCACCTGTTGCAGCTCCAGACAGGCATCGGTCAGAAACGTCGCGGCCGGCTGGTTGATGGTCATGTTCGAGGAGAGGCGATAGAGAAGGCTCAGCTCCTCATACGACTCGCTCAACTGGCTGCTGACGGTGTGCAGTTCGGTGAAGCGACGATCGACCTGCGTCACATCGTCGTGCATCCAGGCGATGAGCATGGCGCAACGCTTGGCTTCGGGTTCGGTCATCAGCGTGGCGGGATTGATGGTGGCCACGGTGGCGGCGTGGTCGCGTTGGGCATGATCGCAAATGGTTCGCAGCGGGTCGCAGTCGGGCAAGTCGCGCCCGGCCAGCAGGGCCGCGTCAATTGATTCGTTGTCGCGCTGGCCCGCGGCGCGGCGACGGCGCGGTTGCGGCATGGGGCTAAGCCACAGGCCGGGGAAAATCTCCACCAGCTCGCCGGGCGTTTCGTTGAGTCGCTCCCACTGCCCGCGGCAATGGGCGGCGAACACCGGCGAGGCCAGGATCACCCGCTCGATGTCGCGGCAAGGTCCCACGCAGGTCGCCGACCCATCGGCGCGCAAGCGTGTCAGCGTCACCCCCAGCGCCGCCAAGCGCTGCGTGACGCGGTCACTCACACCGCCCGCTTCGAGTTGGTTGGCCTTCGTGTTCACAGTACGGGCAATGCCTCCGTGTGCGTGGGCATCGGCGTCAGGCCCAGCAATTCCTGCACCCGTGAAAGCACTTCACGCGGCGAGAACGGCTTGCTCAACACCCCGGCGATGTTGGTCTTTTCCAAGTCCTCGGCTGAAAGGGAAAACCCGCGGGCGGTGAGCATCAGCGTGGGAATCGACGCCGTCGTTTCATCCGCCTTGAGTTGCTGACAAAGCTCCAGACCGTTCAACAACGGCATCTGAAAATCGGTGATGACCAAGTCGGGTTGATGCTTCCGCGCCATCTCCAACGCTTCTTCGCCATCCTCGGCCGTCAGGACATCCAAGCCCGCGTTGCGCAGCTTGAGACCCAGCACATGCAGGATGTGAACTTCATCATCCGCGGCGAGAATCAGGGGTCGCGTTCGTGGCGAATCCATCGGCAGCCTTCCTCCCCCGGAGAGTTTCATGCGCCAACCGTAAGCGTGAAAACGTGACCATTGACAAACTTCCAACGCTGTCAAGAGTTTTCCACGTTTTCCTTTAGATGTTTTCGGCCATTGGGAGGCTCAACGTGAACGTGCTGCCTTTATCAATCGTGCTGATTACGCCGACCTTGCCCCCGTGCACCACTTCCACGATTTGCCGCACGAGGTTGAGGCCCAGACCCGTGCCCTTGGCCAGCTTCTTGTGTTCGCTGACGCGGTAGAACTTCTCAAAGAGATGTGGCAAGGCCTCGGCGGGAATGCCCGGGCCGGTGTCCGTCACGCTGACGCTGATGACGCGGCTGGTGTCGGCGATGTCGAGACTCACCACCACCCGCCCGTCGTTGGGCGTGTACTTCACGGCGTTGGACACGAGGTTGATCACCGCCTGGTAAATCATGTCCCGATCCGCCAGCACCTGGCAGTACATCGGCGTGGCCGTTTGCCGAAGTTCGATGGCCTTGGCACGGGCCTGGGGACGCATGAACTCCACCGCTTCACTCACCACCTTGGCCAATTCAATCGGCTCGCGCTGCACCTTCACCACGCCGCTCTCAATGCGGCTGATGTTGAGAATGTTGTCAATCAGCCGCGAAAGCCGCGTCGTTTCGCCCTGAATCACGTTGTAAAACTCGGTGCGGGTCTGCTCATCGGAGGCCTCGCCGTCCAGCAGCATTTCGATGTAGGCGCGGATGCTCGACAGCGGTGTGCGCAACTCATGCGACACGCTCGAGACGAAGTCGCTCTTCATCTCGGCGATTTCCTTGTCACGGGTGATGTCGCGCAGAATCGTCACCACACCGCTGGGTTCGGGGGGAGACTGCTGATGATTCATGATGCACGCCAGGGTCACGTCGAACGTGCCCATACCGTTGTCCAGCGCCATGCGATGTTCGACATGGCGACGCAGCGATGCGGCCCCAGCCTCGCGGGTGTCGCCGATGAGCTTGACCAGCACGGGATCGTTGATGACTTGATCGACGGGTTTGCGCAGGGCGTGGCGAGGGTCGAACTTCAGCAACCGGGCGGCGGATTCATTGCTCACCGCCAGCTCGTTAAAGGCGTCGGTAACGATGACGCCGTCGTTTAAGGCGTTCAAGATGGCTTCGACGTGCTGCCGCTGTGCCTCGCTGATGCGGAGCTGCACTTCCAACTCACGCTTCTGAGAGACAAGAAGATCGGCCCGCTGACGGGTGGTGGCCACGGCGCGTTCGATGGCGCGGGTCAGGGCCACGAGGTCGCTGGCGAGCCGGTGGGAACTGGGTCGCGTCTCGGCGCGTGCCAGGGCTTCGACATGGACGACCAGTCGCCGCAGCGCCTGCGCTCGGCCGTGGGTGGTGATGACGTAGGCCGCTCCCGCCGCCAAGCCCGCGATGGCACCGACGGCGCAGGCCAGCACGCCGATGCGCCATGCGTCCGTTCCGCCGGGGCCGATGACCAGGAGCAGCAGCGTCATGAACAGCGCCCCGCCCAAGCCCAGGGCGACCGCCAGCGATTGCCCCGTGGGGGCCGAACGCTTGCGGAACATCACCTCGGCGGTGTTGGCGGAGCCGGCGTCAAGCGTGGCCGCGGATGGAGTGACAAGGATTTGCACGGCGTTCAACAGAGAGAATAATCGTTGATGGATGATTCACGATGATCGGCATGAGCCGCGCACGAAGTAAGCGGTTCTTCGTTTTGACGCGCCTCGGCATCAGTTGCCGTGCCGCGCTTCAAGTCGCGCCAGCAGTTGCCGGGCCTGCGCGTCTTCGGGCTGACGTTGCAGCGCTTGGGCGTAAGACTGAGCCGCGGCAGTATCACGCCCGGCTTGCTCCAGTGCCAAACCACGCAAGATCAACGGTGACGCGGCTTGCGGTGCCAATTCCGCGGCTCGATCCAAGGCCTTAAGCGCCTCTTCGAGTTGCCCGCGATTTTGCGCCACCATGCCGGCCAGCAGATAGCCTTCGTATCGCCGAGGCGCGACCGCCATGGCGCGATTGGCCGCCAAGGAAGCGCCGCTGATGTCCTGCATCGACCAGCAGACTTCGCCCAGGCGAATCCAAGTCTCGCTGTTGTCCGGGTTGTCGCGGGTCATCTTGACGTAGATGGCCTTGGCTTCGCCGTTCTTGCCTTGCGCCAACAGCGCGGTGGCCAGCATGAGTTTGAGATCGGCGCGGTCGGCGAAGGCGGCGTCATCCAGCAGACGTTGCAGTGTGCCCGCCGCCCGCTGATGCAGGCCCGCGGCCAGTTGCGCCGTGGCCAAACTCTCACGCAGTTGCAAATCTTCGGGCCTCATCAACGAGGCCTTGTAAAGCAGTTCCGCGGCTTCCTTGGGCTGGCCCAAGAGCATGTGAATCTGGCCCATGGCCATGGGGATGCCGGCGTTTTGGTCGAAGTAATCCGCACGTGATTGGAGCTTGGCCAGCGCCTCTTCGGGCCGATCCAACGCCACCAGTGTTTCGCACACCGCCAGCAGGAACGCCGGGTCGGTGGTACGCAATTCGTAAGCCTTGGTGTAGCGATCCAAGGCGTCGTCGAACTTCTGCCAGCGTTGCTTAATGATGCCTTGGTAGTAGTAGGCTTCGGGCGTGTTGGGCTCGTGTTGCAGGGTCACGTCAAAGAGGTTGTAGGCCGCTTCAAGTTGCCCGCGTTCAAGCTGGATGCGGCCGGCCAGCAGGTAAAGCTGGTGGTTGGTCGGATCGGTGTTGATTGCGTCGTTGAGTGACTTCTGCGATTGGTCGAGGTCGCCGGTGTCGAACTGGCGCTGCGCCATCTGCACCATCAGCCCGGTGCGCAGCTCGCGCCAGCGCTGGTTGGCGGCATTGACCGACTGGTCGTGATTCTTCTCCACCGCGCCGCACCCGGTCGCGCCCAGTAGCGCCAAGCCAAGTGTCAGCAAACCCAAGGTACGGATCGATCGCATGGTAACGGTCATCGTGAAAACTCCCTTTTCTCTCCCCGTACCGGTGCGTTGTTATTCCACGTTCACGGCGGGCACGACGACGGCGGGTTCCGAAGCGGTCGCTTCATGGCCCTGCCGGGGCTGTGCCTGCGTTTCGTTTGCGGTTTCATTGGTCGTCGGCGTTGGTTCCATCGAACCCATCGGCTCGCCAGCGCTGTCAAGCTGCTTCTGGATCATCACGTTCACCGCGTCCTTGAGCACGCTTTCGCTGGCAACGTACACACGCTGGCCGGTGATCGATTCCTTGAGCCGGCGGGCTTCAGTAAAGGTCGGGTCCATCGTCAGCGCCATGTTCACGCTCCACAGGGCCTTGTCCTTCTTGCCTTCGTCCATCGCCTTCATGGCGTCACGCAGATGCGAAGTGGTCATCTTCGAGCGGCTCCAGGGCAGCAGCTCTTGCCGCGCGCCGATCCGCGCCAGTTCCACGCTGTCATTGGCGCGTTCGCCCGCGGCGTAAATCGCCTCGTCCTTCACAATCGTCGGCGTGATCAGGAAGATGAACTC
>JBBRGB010000037.1:0-18150 GCA_038241095.1 Phycisphaerales bacterium | reverse complement strand
TTTACGGTCGCCAACACGCTTCGCATCCCGGCGCTTCGGTGACGCTGACGCTCACCAGTCGCACGCCGCGGGGAGTGGTGCGTTGCACTTCGGTGCCGATCCACCACGCCACCCGTTCAGCCGAGGGGTTGATCCACAGGTTGCCCTTTTCCCCGCAGAACGGGGGCAGGCGGTTGAGATCGTTGCCATCCACCAGTTTCATCAGTGGTGCCAAGGCCGCCTCCAGATCGTGAAAATCCATCACGCACTCAATGGCGTCCAACTGCTCGGCTTCCACCGTCACCCGTACTTTCCAATCGTGGCTGTGCGACGACTCCATTGTGTCATCGCTCAATCGCAAGGCGTGGCGGGCGGTGAACTGTCGCGTCACGGTGATGTCGTACATGGTGAGGCTCCGAATTAGTCTTGAGTCTTGAGGTGTGAGTCTTGAGCTTTAAGGCAGTGAGTCTTGAATGAAAGAAGTTGGTCGACCTTCCTCCCGCATCTCACCTCTTGAACCTCAAGACTCCAAGACTCAAGACTCAAGACTCAAGACTTTCCCTCCTCCCCTACACTTTGCGCCCATGAGCAACGCAACGCAAATCGACCCCATCATCGGCATCGACTTGGGCACGACCAACAGCTTGGTGGCCCACTGCGATGAGAAAGGCCCGCGCATCATCGCCGACGCACAGGGCCGGGCGCTGCTGCCCAGCGTGGTGCGGTTTAATGAGGCCACGGGGCAACCCGCTGCGATCGGTCACGAGGCCCGCGAACATGCCGTGGAGTTTCCCCATCAGACGGTGTTCAGCGTCAAGCGTTTGATGGGCAGGGGCATCGCCGATGCTTGCGATGAGTTGAAGTATCTGCCCTATGAAGTCGTGGCCGGGGAGCACGACACGGCCAGGGTGAAGATCGGTCAGCGCGTGATTTCCCCGCAGGAAATCAGCGCCATGATTTTGCGCGAGCTGCGACAACGGGCCGAGGCCCACTTCGGCCACGCCGTGCGCCGCGCGGTGGTGACCGTGCCGGCCTATTTCGATGACGCTCAGCGGCAGGCGACGCGCGACGCCGGGCGACTCGCCGGGCTGGAGGTGCTGCGGATCGTCAACGAGCCGACCGCTGCGTCACTGGCTTACAACCTGGGGCAACGACATCAGGACGCCACCGTCGCCGTGTTCGATCTCGGCGGCGGGACGTTCGACGTCTCCATCCTGCGGCTGCAACACAGCGGCGAGGAAGACGGCGGCAGCGTCGATCAAGTGCTGGCGACGGCGGGCGACACACACTTGGGCGGCGACGATGTGGATCGCATGATCGTCGAGCTGATCCAAGGCGAAATCCGTCAACAGTTCGGCCAAGACATTGCCTTCCCCCCTTCGACCCGACAGGCGTTTCGCAAGTTCGCCGAGGCCGCCAAGATTCATCTGAGCGAAGCCGACAGCGCCGAGATTGAGGTGTCGTTGGGTGGTGCTCGCGTCTATCGTCGCACGCTGCCCCGTGATGAACTCGAAACGATGATGACGCCTTGGCTGGAACGGGCGTTGGAGGCTTGCCGTCGCTGTCTCAAGGCCGCGGAACTTAAGCCAGCGGACATTGAGCGGGTCATCATGGTAGGCGGCTCGACCCGCATCCCCCTGGTGCGCCGCCGGGTGGCCGAGGTGTTCAACACCGAGCCATACACCGCGCTGAATCCCGATGAGGTCGTGGCCCTAGGCGCGGCGGTGCAGGCCTCGATTCTCGCCGGGGTCAACCGTGACATGCTGCTCTTGGATGTGATTCCCCTGTCGCTGGGCATTGAAACCATGGGTGGCGCGGTCGCCAAGCTCATCACCGCCAACAGCACCATTCCCTGCAAGGCCACGGAGCGCTTTTCGACCTACGTCGATGGCCAGACCAACGTGAAGATTCACGTGTTGCAAGGTGAACGCGAGTTGGTGGCCGATTGCCGCTCGCTGGGGCGATTTGATTTGACCGGCATCCCCCCGATGCCCGCGGGGCTGCCCAAGATCGAGGTCACATTCCTCGTCGATGCCAACGGCGTGCTCAACGTCTCGGCCATCGAAGAGCGCAGTGGCAAGGCGGCCAGCGTGCAGATCGTGCCCAACCACGGACTGACCCGCGACGAAGTGGCATCCATCGAAGCCGCCAGCTTCGCCCACGCCAGAGAAGACATGACCGCCCACCGTTTGATCGACCTGCGCAACCAGGCGCGACTGGACATCCGCAACATTCAGCGGCAACTCCAGCGTGTCGCCGAACGACTTGAGGCCGACTATCGCACCGAGATTGACGGCCACATCGTCGCGGTGCAAGGGTTCATCGACAACCCCAGCCCCGATGCCGACGCCTTCGCCAAGGCGCTGACGGCAATGGATCACGCCACCGTGCGCTTGGCGGAAGTGGCGATCAAGAAGACGCTGGAAGAAGAGCAACCCCTTGGTTGAATAGTCATTCATAAGCCCACGGATGAAGTCGCGGCTCGGAGCGACTTCATCCGTGGGATGACCCGTGATTATCACTGACACATCTTTGCACAGGTTATTCCGGGGGCATCCCACAGAAGAGCCACGCAAAGCCGTGTCTCATCTGTGGGCTTGAGGCAAATGATCATTCACTTCCGGGGGCTTGCATTCTTCTCATCATCCTCGGGCGGCAATGCGGTATCTTCTTCGTCATGGCCATCCCCGTCACCCTTCGCGGCTTGAGCAAGCACTTCGGCAAGACCGTTGCCGTGGACAACGTCAGCCTGGACATCCCCGCGGGTTGCTTGTTTTTTCTGCTGGGCCCCAGCGGTTGCGGCAAGACGACGCTCTTGCGCATGCTTGCCGGCTTCACCGACCCCACCGCTGGCACAATCGCCTTTGGCGACCGCGATGTCACCCACACGCCCCCCAATCGCCGCAACACCGGCATGTGCTTTCAGAGCTATGCCCTTTGGCCCCACATGACCGTGGAGCAGAACGTGGCCTTCGGTCTCAACGTGCGCAAGATCGCCGGGGATGAAAAGACGCGGCGAACCAACGAGGCGCTGGAACTGGTGCAGATGACGCCATACGCCAATCGCCGTCCCAACGAACTTTCAGGCGGGCAGCAACAGCGCGTGGCCTTGGCGCGGGCGATGGTGATCCGACCGGATGTGCTGCTGCTCGACGAACCGCTTTCGAACCTCGACGCCAAGCTGCGGCTGGACATGCGGTACCAGATTCGTCGCATCTGTAAAGCGGCCAACATCACTGCGGTCTACGTCACGCATGACCAGAAAGAGGCGCTGTCGATGGCGGATGTGATGGCGGTGCTGCGGGATGGCAGGCTGGCGCAGATGGGTCCGCCGCGTGAGCTTTACAATCGGCCCAATAGTCGTTTCGTGGCTGATTTTCTGGGCGAAACCAACTTCATCCCCGCCACCGTCGTCGCCGTCGATGGTGATCAATTGCGACTCGATACCGCCACGGGATTGCTCGTTTCCAGCGGTGCTGCCAAAGGCGTGCGCGTGGGTGACAAGGTCACCTGCTCGATTCGTCCCGAGTCCTTGCGCTTGCTTGCAAATGAAAATGGCGCGGCCGCATCCGACAACGTGCTGACAGCGCGGCTCATCGACACCATGTACTTGGGCGAGACGGCGCAGCATCTTTTTGAAGCGACGACCGCCTCCGGTCAGGCCACGACAGTGACACTTAAGGCGTTTGAACTCAACCCGAAACAAGCGGCGGCGCAAGCCGCGCCGCAAGCGACGGCGGATCATCCGCTGGTGCGATTGGGCTGCGATGCGTCTGATGTAGTGGTGCTTAACGAGACGTCGCGCTGATTGAACGCAGGCGATGGGATGATGTTGAAGTGAACAAGTTCAAGGTGATGCGCCGCGCGAGCCGATAAAAAAATCAACATCAAGAATCACAAACTTGTTGACAGTAGTTCATCGAGTAGTGTAAAGTCTGATGTAGCTCCGTTGGGCGTCTCTGAAAGGATTCAGATCATGGCAAAGAAGACTGCAGCTAAGAAGGCCACGAAGACGGTCGCCAAGAAGGCAACCAAGAAGGTCGCGAAGAAAGTCGCCAAGAAGAAGTAAGAGACGTTTGATTGACGTGGACACGCGGGCCGATGCCCGCCGTTCGGGTAACCCAAATTAGCCGTCTGGAAGATCGCTCCGAAACAACAGATCCCCAGCGGCCCACACCCAACCAAGAACGCGCCACGGAGCAGAACAAACAAGAGAGGCGGCCCAACAGGGTCGCCTTTCTTGTTTTCATTTCCGCAGCCTCTTGAACACGAAGACACGAAGACACGAAGGAAACGGAAGAAAGGCTTGTGAGATTGAGGCTTGTAGCCATCGATCCTTTCACTCAAACCTCATGCCGCTGTCTTCACCTTCCTTCGTGTCTTCGTGTTCATTTCATAAGACATGGCGGGATCGTCCATCAATTCGCGCGGGAAGGTCATGGCGGACGGTGGCCTCATAAGACATAATGCTCAGCATGAATGACCGTCAACGCTTCAACGCCGCCATGCACTACCAGAGCCGCGACCGCGTGCCGCTCTACGACTTCAACTTCTGGGACGAAACCCTCCCGGTCTGGTACGAACAGGGCCTGCCCCGCCAGTTCATCAACCGCAACGCGCGCGAATACTTCGGCCTGGATTCATCCCTGGGCGGCGGCGAAGCGCAGGACTGGCACACCGGCGTCGCCAGCGACCTCCGCCCCGGCTTTGAGCAACGCATCGTCCAAGACGATGGCGACGAATACACCCAGATGCAAGGGGACGGCGTACTGGTCCGCAAGCAACGCTCCAGCGTCTCGATCCCCATGCACGTGGGCCACACCCTCGTGGATCGCCAAAGCTGGAACGAGCACTACAAGCCACGACTCGATCCCTCCAACCCCAGTCGCATCCCCGGCGACTGGGATCGCCGCGTGAAAATCTGGCGCGACCCCAACCGCGACCACCCCATCTTCGTCAACGGCGGCAGCCTCTTCGGCCGCCTGCGGGACTGGATGGGCATGGAGAACATCGCCTTGGTTGTTTACGACGACCCGTCCTGGTTTGAAGAAATGGTCACCACCATGGGCGACCTTTCGGTTTCGCTCCTGGAAAAAATCTTCGCCAGTGGTGGCAAGTTCGACGGGTGCAGCATGTGGGAGGACATGTGCTACAACGCCGGGCCACTGCTGTCGCCGACACACTTCAAGCAATACCTCGTGCCGCACTATCGCCGCATCACCGATCTTTGTCGCAGGCATGGCGTGGATGTGACCTGGCTGGATTGCGATGGCAAGATCGACGACCTGCTACCCCACTGGCTGGATGCGGGCGTCAACTGCATGTTCCCCATCGAGGTGGGCACGTGGGGAGGTGATCCCGTCGCCTTCCGCAAGAAGTACGGCAAGGACCTGCTGCTGATGGGTGGCTTCGACAAGCACATCCTGGCGCGGAGCCGCGAGGCCATTGACGCCGAGGTCGCGCGGCTCACACCGCTGGTGGAGGAAGGCGGGTTCATCCCCATGCCCGACCACCGCGTGCCGCCCGATGTCCCGCTGGCCAACTACGTCTATTACTGTCAGCGCATTCGACAGGTCTGGGGCAAGGGCGTGAACTTGAAGCCGATGGGGGCCGAAGCGCAATCCGATCTGAGCCGCAAGGCGTGAGCCTGCGGTCGTATTTTCCGCTTGCGGTTTGGCGTGTCCACAGGCCACACCGACCGGATGCCTGCGCACCTCGGCTGCCAAGACAGCGCGGTAACATGCGTGGACTCAACCCTTTTTCGGGAGCGCTGTCATGTGGGCCGCCATTGTCATTCTTGCCGTGGGTTTCATCGCCGCCTCGGGTGCAGCCGGGTGGCTTTATGTCGAACGTCGCAGGTTGATTGTTGAGGTCGC
Source organism: Phycisphaerales bacterium (assembly GCA_038241095.1). Lineage (GTDB taxonomy): Bacteria > Planctomycetota > Phycisphaerae > Phycisphaerales > Phycisphaeraceae > JBBDMX01. The sequence goes on along the minus strand of JBBRGB010000037.1, from coordinate 12,295 downwards.
TGAATCGGAAGCCGAAACCGTCGAAGCGGAAACCCAACTCGCCGCAGCCAATCAGCAAAACGCCTCGCTGGGCGCTGAGCTGGCCTCGCTGCGAACCGACATCGCCGTGGCCGCGGAACGTCATCGCGCCATTGAGACGGCCTTTGAAAAAGCTCAGCAGCAGTTGCGCGATGTATTCCGCTCTCTGGCGGGGGATGTGTTAAAGGAAACCAACCAGCAGTTCCTCCAACTGGCCCGCAAGGTTTTCGAGGGCGAGCAGAAGGACGCCACCGCCCAACTCGAACAGCGGCAACAGGCCATCAAGGCGATGGTTGACCCAATCCGCGAAACACTGGAAAAGTACCGCACGTCGCTGACGGACATCGAAAAATCGCGCACCGAAGCCTACGGGCAACTGCGTGAGCAACTGCGGGCTTTGCTCGAAGACCAAGGCAAGCTGCGTGGCGAGACCGCCAACTTGGTCAAGGCCCTGCGTCGGCCGGAGGTGCGCGGGCGCTGGGGCGAGTTGCAGATGCAGCGCGTCGCCGAACTCGCCGGGATGATCCAGTATTGCGACTTCGACACCCAGGCCTCAACCAACACCGAGGATGGCAGGCTGCGGCCGGACATGGTGGTGCGATTGCCCAGCAAGCGCAGCATCGTGGTGGACGCCAAGGCCCCGATCGACGCCTTTCTCGATTCGCTGGAATGTGAAGACGACGAGAGCCGCGGCAAGTGCCTAGATCGCCATGTGCAGCAGATCATGACCCAAGTGCAGAAGTTGGCGGCCAAGGAATACAGTCGGCAGTTCGAGCAAGCCCCGGAGTTCGTGGTGCTGTTCATTCCCGGTGAGAGTTTTCTCCAAGCCGCGGTGCAGCGCCGGCCGGACATGATCGAAAGTGCGATGGACAAGGGCGTCATCATCGCCACGCCCAGCACACTCATATGCCTGCTCAAGGTGGTGGCGATGGGCTGGCGTGAGCAACAGTTGGCGGAGAACGCCCAGAAGATCAGCGAACTTGGGCGGACGCTGCACGAGCGTCTGGCGCTCTTGGTGGACAACATCGACAAGGTGGGCAAATCGCTGGAATCGGCGGTGAAGAACTACAACGGTCTGGTGGGATCGTTTGAAGGCCGTGTAATGGTCAGCGCCCGTCGCTTCGCGGAGCTTGGGGCGGATTCGGGCAAGGTATTGCCTGTTGAAATCAAGCAAGTCGAATTACAACCGCGCGAATTGAAAGCGGCGGAGTGATGCTTGTCGGAGCCGCAAGGCGTACGCCTGCGGTCGAACGTCCCCGTGCGTGCGCAAGTACTTGCACGTCCGACCGGGTGCTTACGCACCTCGGCTGACACACTTTTCAACCGCCGGTGATCAGGAAGCCCGCGGCGACGTAACCGACGTAGAGCAACAACAGCGGAACGCCCATCCAACGAGAAAAGCGTCCACGCGGAGTGGCGGCGGCGATGTAGCCGCGAAAAAGAAACAGCATCACCAGCATCACCGGCAGGTGCAGCCAGAGAAACACCGCCGGCGTGGCCGTGCCATGCTCGATGATCGGCAACGGTTTGGCCAAGGCCGCGGCCCCGGTGACAAACAGGACGTTCAAAATGTCGGCACCAATCACGTTGCCCACCAACAACTCGCTGTGACCTTTATAAATACTGGTCATGCCCACCACCAACTCCGGCATGCTGGTGCCCAAGGCCACCACCGTGCCGGCGATGACCACCTCCGGCACACCCCAGCGCAGGGCTAGTACGCTCACGGCGGAAATCATGCCGTGACTGGCGAAAATCACCAGCGCCAGCCCCACGACGAGCATGGCCACCAACCACATGGCATGGGCCTGGGTGGGATGGATTTCCTCTTCGCGAATGGTTTTTTTCACCGGCTCGGTGAGTTCGCTTTCACCCTGAACATCGCCGATGGCCGCGGCGTGCTGGCGACTCCAACGCACCGAGATGAACAGGTATCCCGCAAGTAACAGCAGCAGGAGGGCGCCGACACCGCGGCCCAAGGTGGCGGCGTCCCCGTGAAGCAACCAGACCAAGTAGCAAATCCCCGCCAGCAGCACGCCCGCCCCGACCTTCACCCAACCTTGGCGATTGAGGATGAAGCGATCGGCGGGCAGCACCGTCAACAGGCAGCCCAAGCCGAAAATCAACCCGGTGTCGGCGATGATCGAACCGACCGCGTTGCCCAGCGCCAAACCCGCATCGCCCTGCCAAGCGGCCATGACCGACACGGCACACTCCGGGCTGGTGGTGCCCAGACTCACAATCGTCGCGCCGATGATGATCTTGGGCATACCCAGGCGAAACGCCAGCCCTGCCGCCCCTTCCACCAGCCAGTCGGCACCCTTGGACAAAATCGCAATGGCGACGATGGTGATAATCAGCAGAACCCAAGCCGACTGCCGGCCAAAAAGCTCGGTTAAAGGGATGAGGTGTTCCATGGGGCCGATATTCTACCCGCCCCCCGAAACGCCATGAAAAAACCGCAAGGTGAAAAATCACGCTTGCGGTTTGGCGTCTGTGTTTCAACAACCCCTCACACCCCAACTCACGCGCTTTCGCGCTTCGCCTGCCGCAACTCCGACAGCGCCACCGGCTTGTCCACCGCCCAACCGTCCAACACATACGTCGCGTCGGCGACCTTGTGGTCGGGCAACTCGTACATGAGGTTGAGCATGAGTTCTTCCATGACCTGCCTCAGGGCGCGGGCACCGGTGCCGCGGGCCAAGGCCTTCTTGGCGATAGCGCCCATGGCCGATGGGGTGAACTCCAGCTTGACGTTCTCCATGCCGAAGAAGTGCTGGTATTGCCGCACCAAGGCGTTTTTCGGCTCGGTGAGGATTCGCATCAGCACCGATTCGCTCATCGGCTCCAAGGCCGCCACCAAGGGCAAGCGGCCGATGAACTCGGGGATCATGCCGAACTCCACCAAGTCCTCCGGCGTGACCTTGGCCAAGACGGCGCTGCCTTGATCTTCCGCGACCGTGTCCTGCTCGCTGGCGAAACCGATGGCCTTTTTGCCCAAGCGGCGACGGATCACATCATCCAGCCCGACGAACGTACCGCCACAGATAAACAAAATGTGGCTGGTGTCCATCTGGATGTATTGCTGTTCGGGATGCTTGCGCCCGCCCTGCGGGGGGACGTTGGCGACGGTGCCTTCGAGCATCTTGAGCAACGCCTGCTGCACGCCTTCGCCCGATACGTCGCGGGTGATCGAAACGTTGTGCTGCGTCTTGCCGATCTTGTCGATTTCATCGAGGTAGATGATGCCCCGCTGCGCCGCTTCAAGGTCGAAGTCCGCGGCTTGGAGCAACTTGAGCAACAGATTCTCCACGTCTTCGCCGACGTAGCCGGCTTCGGTCAGCGTGGTGGCGTCGCCGATGGCGAAGGGCACGTTGAGCACTTTGGCCAGGGTTCGCGCCAGCAACGTCTTGCCGCTGCCGGTAGGGCCGACGAGCAGGACGTTGGACTTGTCCAACTCGATGGGGTTGTCCTTGTCATCCGCGGCCTGAAGTCGCTTGTAATGGTTGTGGACGCAGACGCCCATGGTTCGCTTGGCGTGATCCTGACCGATGACGTACTGGTCGAGGAACTCCTTGATCTGTCGGGGCGTGGGAATGGCGCCGAAGCTCGGTCGGGAGGAAGCGACGCGCTTGCGTTCCTGCTTGAAGATGTTCTGGCACAGGTCGGTGCAACTGGCGCAGACGTACACGTCGTTGGGGCCTTCGACCATGGGCCCGACTTCGCGGGAGCTTTTGCCGCAGAAGGAGCAGGTGGTGACCCGTCGGCCACGGAAGGCGCTGTTGGCGTCGCCCCCGGTATTGCCCCCAGCGGAATTGCCGGTTGAACCGGGGCCTCCGGGGGCGGGGTTGTCGCCGCCGGTGTTTTGGTTGCCGGTGGAACCGGGGGAGCCGGGGCCGGGGAATGAGCCGAAGTCATCACCGTCGCCGGGGCCGGGGCCTTTGCCGCCGCCTTTTCCAAATCGTCCGTTGGCCATTGATCAAGTCCTGAAATAAGTAAGAGGAAGGAGGAATGAATCCCGGAAGTTTGCCCGGAAGTTCGGGCAGGGTTGGTTATTAGACGAGGGAAAACACGGTTCCCCACATCCTTTTTTCGTCATTTGGCGCGATTGTCTTGACCGCCGAGCGGCCCAACCGTCCTAGCCTGTGGCACATTGACCTCTTGGGGGGAAACGGACAAAGAGCCGAAGGTCGCGGCAATCCTCATCACGCTGGTGTGAGTTACCCATGAATATGATAACCGACAGTCCAGCCCGTTTCCCATTTTGCGCCGGATTTTCTGATTATTTCGTGCAAGGCCTGTGGATTGACAAGTGGAAGAAAAGCGTTTCCAAGCCCACGGATGCCGTCGCTCAAGCCCGCGGATGCCGTCGCTTTGGACGGCTTCCGCGGGATCGCCGCATATGTCACCGTCGCACCTTCGCATCCCACGGAAGAAACCGCTCAGAGCTGCGGTTTCATCCGTGGGCTTGGTCCGGGGGATCCGAGGGATCTGGGGGTTCATCCTCCGGGCCTCCCGGGGGTGAGGGTTCATTGGCGTTGTACTTCACCGCCGCGATGAGGCGACCACGGGCACGCTCAAACTCCTCATCGCTCATCTGCCCTTCGCGGTGCAGACGGCGAAGGTCGCTCAAAGTGAAACCCGCTTCGGGCTGGTCATCTTCCAACGGGCGGGTCATGCGGCGATAGAGCCACAGCCCGACCAGACTCGCCACCGTCACAAAGGCGATGAGGATCAGGAGCAACATGTAGATGTCGCGCGTCGGGGCCGCGGGGCTCTGTGCGATGAACATGCCTCACCTTCACAGTTTGCTGGTTTGTCAAGCGCGAAAGTCTTACGCCTTGGCCGGCTCGGGCAGGGCATCGACTTCCTCGACCTTGACCTGTTCGCGGATTTTGGCCAGCGTCTTGTTGTCGCGCACCTGCAAATAGACCTGCTCGATCTGACCGTTGCGCTGCATTTCCTGACGCAGCTTCTCAGGTCGGCGACCCTGCTGCATGGCGATTTGATAGATCGTGGCGTTGACTTCGTTTTCCGCCACCTCGATTTCGAGGTCAGCCGCGGCTTTGTTGAGAATGAAGAAGAGCTTGAGCTGCCGAGCCGCTTCCTGCTCGCTGGTGCCGCGAAGCTCCGCCACCCGCTGCTGAATCTCCTGCTCCGGTACGCCCTGATACGCCATTTCCATCGCCTGCCGCTGCAAGAGGCGATAGGTCTGACGCCGGCTAAGGTTCTCCGGCAGATCCAGCGTCACCTTTTCCATGAGCTGCTTGGTGATCTGCTCGTTCATGGCGTTGATCTGCGTGCGCTCGGCCTGAGCCTTGAGCATTTCATCCAAGCGGGTGCGCATGGCCTCGACGTTCTCCACGCCAAGGTGCGCCGGCAATTCCTCTTCCGGGGCCTTCTCCACCCGCTCGACCTTCTTGGCCACCAGCACGATGGTGATGGGCTTGTCCTTGATGCGTTCATCCTCGTGGCCCGTCGGGCCGGTCATGCTGACCCGCTCGACGTGGCCGACCTTCTTGCCCGCCAAACGCTTGCCCAGATCACCGACCACGATGCCCGCGACGTGGCCCTTGAACTCCGCCTCCTGGCCGTTGATAAGCACATAGGTCTCGGGCAGATGCGTGATGACCGGGGCTTCATCGTTGGCGTCGTTGCCTTCGTGGATTTTCACCTCGGCGGTGACGTAATCGCCCTTCTCCATCGCCGCGTCCTCGGCTTGGGCCTTCATCTTGCCAAAGCGGGTTTGCAACTTGTCGATTTCCGTCTGCGCCTGATCGGGCGTCACCTCGACCTTGGGCTTCTTGACCTCAAGCTCACCGAAAGCGGGCAGGGCGACATCGGGCGTCACTTCCACTTCCACCGTGTAAGTCAGCGAACCGCTGTCAGGCAGCGTGATCTTGTCGCCATCCTTGACATCAGGCTCGCCCAGCACGTCGAGCTTTTCATCCTCGATGGCTTGGTGGTACGACTCGGCGAGCAACTGGCTCTTGACATCGTCGCGCATGGCCTGGCCAAAGCGCCTCTCGACGAGCCGCCGGGGTGCCCGGCCACGACGGAAACCGGGAATCTGAGCCTCCTTGTCCAGCTTGCCAAAGCTCGCCTCCAAAGCCTTGGTGATCCGCTCGGCTGGCAACTCGATGGTCAGGCTCTTGCGCGCCGGGCCCACGTCCGTCACCGTCACCGTCTGCGGCGGACGCTCGGCGGGCGTCTCGGTTGTGGCCCCGGCTTCAACGGCCTGGCCTTCCGCGCCGTGACTATGGCTGTGGTCATGGCTGTGGCCGTGATCGTGGGAATGGTCGTGGGTGTTTTGCTCTTCGGACATGATCGCTGCTCCGTGGTGGTGGTTGGGTGTGAGTGAAGGGGGGGGAGTGTTGAAAAAAACAAGCCTCGCTGTGAAGCTTCCCCGGGGGCGGGGGGGAGCGGATTCCGGGGGGACAGGCGGGGGTTGCTGTCCTTCGGATTCACAATGAGGCCAAAGGCTCCCGTCGACCCACGCCTGGCGTCTTGTGCATGTGACGCCGGTACCTCGAAACGGGAAGCGACCATTATGCCCCCCGCGCTGGCCGGGGTCAAATCGCAGGCAACCACATGGCATGGCTCGGAGGGGCAACGTATTCTTTTTTCGACGGCGGACAAGGCGCGGCAAACTCAAGCAAGTTCGGGCAAGGCGAAACTGTCGCCGGTGTCGGCGATCCATTGCCTCAGCCGTTGATTCAACTTCAACCGTTGTTTGCCAAAGGCGGTGTTGAGCGCCAAGTTGGACTGCTCATACGGGTCTTCGTTTAAGTTGAACATCATCCAGGGCTGCCCTTCGAGGCAGGCGTATTTCCAGCCGTCGCGGGTGACGAGGCCGCGCCAGGGGCGGTCGATGCTGTGGCCGTGGCCCGTGGGGATGACCAGTTGCAGAAACGCGGAATCAGGCTCGTTTTCCGGCTTGGCACCGCCGAGTCGATGCCCCGCGTAATCCGTGCCGCTCATCCAGTCGGGCGTTTTCAGATCGCAGAGGCCCAGCGAGGTGGCGCTGACATCGACATGGTTGACGGGCACGTTTTTGTGGCCCGTGCGCATGTCGTAACGGTGCCCGCCCCCGGCGTGGCTGATGATGAAGGGGACGCGGACGGCCTCTTCCCAAGGCGAGGTTTTCAAGAACTGCCCCTGCGAGCCGTGCATGTCGCCGTGGTCGGAGAAGAAGATGATGTGCGTCTCCTCGGCGATGCCCAGTTGCTCCAGCGCCGCCATGATGCGCCCGACGTTGGCGTCGAGGTTTTCGATCATGGCGTAGTAACCCGCCAAGTCCCGTCGGGCCTGATCGAGGATGCGGGGAATGGCCGGCACGTTGGGCCGCAGGGTGAGTGTCGCGGGGTTGTGACGCCCCATGAACTTCTCCGGGGCCACGTAAGGATTGTGCGGCGGCTGCACCGACAACGCGGCGAAAAAGGGCTGATAGTTCGGGCTTTCCTCACTGACCTTCAACCCCCCCGCCCCCCCGGCTCCCGCGCCACCGCCACGTTCCGTTTTCGTCACCAGCCCGCGCAGATGCTCGATGAACAGCGACGTGAGTTCATCGGTCTCGTAACCGTTGAGACGATGGTGCGACACTTCATTGCCCGTCGCATCGTGGCCGTGGAGCCAGCAGTCCCACTGGGCGTTGTTGTTCTCGAAACCCAGCCAAGTGTCGAAGCCGCCCCGCAACGCTTTGGGCACGGTTCGCAAAGCGGTGCGGCCTTCTTTTTCATGCAGACCGCCGATGTGCCACTTGCCGATCCAAGCGGTGTGGTAGCCACCTTCCTTAAAGGCGTGGGCCACGGTCTTGCAATCCGTCGGCAACGGATACTCATGCCCCGGCACGGCCTTGTGCGGATAGCGCCCGGTGATCAGCGAGCCGCGGTAAGGACTCGACAGGGGACAACCCGCCACGCCTTGCAGGTTGACGCCGTTGACCGAAAGGCGGTCGATGTTGGGTGTATGGAGGTTGGGGTCGCCGTTGCAGGAAAGCGCCTGGGCGCGGTGCTGGTCGCCGAAGATCCAAATGACGTTGGGGCGTTGGGGCATGGTGTCAAACTTTCTTGTCAATGGTGTTCCAGCGAGCGCGAGGAATCGTAACGCTGTGCGATGGGCATGCGGCGACCGAAGCCAAAGGCACGGCCGGTGACCTTCAAACCCGGGGCCGCCTGCTTGCGCTTGTATTCATTAAGGTCGATCATCCGCACCACCCGCAGCACGGTTTGAGCGGGGATTTGCGTCTGGTCCACGATCATCCGCGCCGATTGCTCACGCTCCACGTAACGCTCGATGATGTCATCAAGCACATCGTAAGGCGGCAACGAATCCTGATCGGTCTGATCGGGGCGAAGCTCGGCGCTGGGGACTTTGGTGATCGAGTTGTCGGGAATGACCGCCTTGCCGAATTGTTTTCGCAAAGGTGAAGCCGGGTTGTCGTTGATCCAGTGGGAGAGTTCCCAGACGGTGGTCTTAGGCACATCGCTCAGCACCGCCAGGCCCCCGGCCATGTCGCCGTAGAGGGTGCAGTAGCCCACGGCGAGTTCGCTCTTGTTGCCGGTGGTCACCAACAGCGAGCCGAACTTGTTGCTCATGGCCATGAGGGTCACGCCGCGCACGCGGGCCTGGATGTTTTCCTCGGTGGTGTCGGCGGGCCGACCTTCAAAGTGCGGGGTCAACTGTTTTTCAAAAGCCTCGTGCATGGCGGCGATGGGCACGAGGCTGAACTTGATGCCCAGGCGTTGCGCCAAGTCGCGGGCGTCATCGACGGAGTGGCCGCTGGAAAAGCGCGAGGGCATGGCCACGCCGTGGACATGCTCCGACCCCAAGGCCGCGACGCACAGGGCGGCGGTGAGGGCCGAGTCAATCCCGCCGCTCAGCCCCAGCACGATGCTCGCAAAACCGCACTTGCGGCAATAGTCGCGCAGGCCCAGCACCAAGGCGTGATAGAGCGATTCGAGGCCGTCATAAGGCGTCTCAACGCGGGTCGGGATTTCCATCGCCGCCAAACCGGTGGGGATGTCCACCTCCACCATCAGCAGGTCTTCTTCAAACCCGCGGGCGTGGGCGATGAGATTGCCCTTGGCATCAAAGGCGCAACTGTTGCCGTCGAAAATCAGTTCATCGTTGCCACCGACTTGGTTGCAGTAGAAGACGGGCAAGCGGTGGCGACGGGCGATGTGGGCAAAGAGTTTTAAGCGAAAAGCGTGCTTGCCCAGGGTGAAGGGCGAAGCGGAGCTGTTGACAAACGCCTGCGCCCCCGCCGCGGCCAGGGCATCGACGGGGTTGTCGTGGTAAAGCTGCCGATCGAAAATGTCGGCCTCGTTCCACAGGTCTTCGCAAACGCTGATGCCCAGCTTGGCCCCTTGAAAAGTGGTGATGTCCACCTTTGGCCCCGGCTCGAAATAGCGATGCTCGTCGAAGACGTCGTAAGTCGGCAGGAGGCTTTTGACGTGGCGGTGGGCGATGTGGCCGTCGCGACAGAAAGCCGCGGCGTTGTAGAGGGGACGACCACGCTTGGGATCATCGGCGGGAGAGGGGTAGCCGATGATTGCCGCGATGCCAGTGCAGATCTCGGCCAGTTGCGCCACGGCCCGCTGCGCCTCTTCCACGGCCGCGGGCTTGAGCAGCAAATCCTTGGGCGGGTAGCCGATGATCGACAGTTCAGGAAAGACCACCAAGTCCGCCCCGGCATCGCGGGCCGTGGCGATGTCACGGGCGATCAAGGCCGCGTTGCCGGCGATGTCACCCACCGTGGGATTGATCTGTGCCAAGGCGATTTTCATGGGTCGAATCGCAATCAAAAAAGCGATTGTAGCCGGGGCTTTACGACTGCGTGAGTAAAAAAGGGGACATCCACAATTTCCACTTTATTGACGTTCGAACCATTCCAGTGCCAAGGAAATTGTGGATGTCCCCTTTTTTCAGATCCCGCAACCCTCAGGCAAAGAGGCTCGAGACAAGGATCAAGAGGAAGAACATGGCCCAGCCCGCCGCGAAGATGCTGATGAACCAGAGGACGAACGTCTCCATCACATCCAGGCCAAAGAGGTAGGCGCACAAGGCCCAGAAGGCGACGATCTGAATGATGTACCCGATGAACATGGTGAACATGCCCATCGTGTATTTGTCAAAGGCGTCGTTAATCAGCCCGACGACCCCGGCCAGGAACAGGGCGATGGCCAGTAGTTTGAGGAAGGCCGTAGTGATCGGGCCGAAGCTCGTTTGCATGATGCGAGCGGTCAGCAGGATGCCGAGGAAGAGAAACGGCAGGGTGATGACGACCTGGAGGAAGGTATAGACAGCGGTGAAAAGCAGGGCCGTGGCGGGATTCTTGGCCAGCATGTAACCTCGCACGGGCAGCGTGATCGCGCCGAGCAGGATGAGAATCAGCGGCACGATCAGGTCGGTCATGCGGGCGGACTTTTCACCTTCCTGGCGGAAATCGGCATCGGCTTCGGCGCGGCGGGAACTGGTCAGGGCGGCGGCGGCGATCTGCCCACCCAGTGGCGCCGCCGAGTTCAAGCCGTCGGGGATGGGCCGGGCCGTCCGCAAGGGCGCGGCCAAGGGTGGCGAAGTCGCGGCACTCTGCACCGTGGTCTTGATCTTCTTGCCCGCCTTGATGTGGAAGCCGCAGTTGATGCAGATCACCGCCGCGGGCGTCACTCCCTGGCCGCAGTTGGGGCACTTGGCCTTGGCCGGGCTGGCGGAGGTGGCCGCCTCATCGCCATCGTCGGGCGTCGCAAGGTCGTATTGATCCTCCTGGGCAAACGGTGAGGCGGGGGGCAACTCCGGCATGCGCAGCGCTTGGCCACACTTGCACTTGACCTTCCGCCCCGCCAGTTCCGACCGCACGCGATAGACGCGATCACAGCCGGGACATTTCACCGTGGGAGTTTCAGACATGATGCGGTTCTCCGTGGTTGTGCCGCTGTCGCGTCACGGTGTCATTGAATCATTGCGTCACGGCGGGCGGCTGGCGCAGCGTCACCAGCAAGCGCAACAGTTCCCGCGCCGCGGGCATCGCATCGGGCGTGGTGCGAATCAAGCGCACCTTCCCATGCGCGTGCAGTTCGATCTCATACAAAACTTCTGAAAGCCAACCCGCTCCAGCGGGTGGGACGCCCGCGCCCCCGGACGCACTCCCCGCAACCGATTTACTATCCCCGCGCCGCCCCATCTCCAACAACCCCACCTCATGCGCCTTGCGATGCACCGCGTCAAACGCCCTTGGACTCAGCGTGCGGGTCAGCGTCGGAAAATAATCGGCCGTGGCCCCCGACCCCAGCGACACCCGCATCACCCGCGTCGGCTCGATGACCGTCTGCGAAGGCTGATTCAGCGCCGCGTCATCACCGGCATCATCGCCAGCCACCGTAAACACCAGCGCGAAATCCGGCGGGGCCGCGCCGTTGGCGTCCGTGTCAAACTTGGCCGCGGGATTGGCGCAGCCCGTCAACCACAGCACCCCCATAAGCAAGGTGACGATGGACTGGCGTTGCGAAAAATAGCCGCGTTTCATGCGTGATTCCCTTGCGTTGAAGTTGAAGCGTCGTTTGCCGAAGTCTTTGCCGCCTTGCGGAAAGTCTTGGCCCAATTCTGCCCCAGGCTGGGCTTGAGCCGACCAAGAATGATGATGCCCATTGTCGCCAGCAGCAACAGGGGCAGGCCCCAATCCAATTGCTCCGCGGCCCGGAGCCGGTCGGCGAGCAACCGGTTTTCATCGCCCATCGTGTTGAACCGCGCCACAAAAAACAAGTGCATCGCCGGCAGCACCAGCGCCAAAAGCGCCAGTTTCACTTGCAGCCAACGTTGCCTGAGCAAGAGTTTGGGATGTTGAAGCAATAGCAGGATGCCGAAAGAGTCCGTCACCAGCAGAGCGGGCAACACCAAAAGGGAGAAGAGGAACGCCGCATATGTCATGGATGGCCTGATGATGTTGATCCGTGGAGGGCAGTACCACAGCGTCATCACCGCCGCCTGTCCGCCGAAGTACATCCCCACCGCCAGCACCTTGGGCAGAAGCAGCCAAGGCCGGATACCCCGCCCCGGCTTGCGGCCATGCTTGTTGCGGTACGTCGCCATTGAAAACAAGTGTAACCGACGCCATGCGTTCGCTTGCGAAGAGCCGCGCACGAAGCGGCTGTCTTTTTTGTCAACTGTTTGTTGTGAGTTTGAGTTGTGTCCATGTGATGTTTTCCCTGATCATTGCGTTAAGGATTGCGGCGAGTTTTCTCATTGCTGCGACGATGACGACCTTGTTCTTTTTTCCCGC
>JBBRGB010000036.1:0-18403 GCA_038241095.1 Phycisphaerales bacterium | reverse complement strand
CCTGTCGCTGCACCGACGCCACGGTGTGGACTTTTTCAAAATCGACGGCGTAAAGATGCACACGCGAAAAGGTGAGGCCAACCTCCGCCGCTTCTTTGACCATGTGCTCGATACCTCGGCGGGGCGGATCGTCTTTGACCTTGATGTGACCGCTGAGACACGGCCGGGCTATTTCGGATTGATGCGGGTCGGCCCGATCTTCGTGGAGAATCGTTACACCGATTGGCAACGATACTGGCCCCACGCCACCTTGCGCAATCTCTGGACGCTGGCGCAGTATGTCGATCCCCTGCGCCTGCGGATGGAGTTTCTCAACAACGTTCGCAATGCCGACAAATACGGCGATGACCCGCTGGCGCCGGCGCGGTACGAGGCGGACTATCTTTTCGCCACCGTGATGATGGCCAACCCGCTGGGCTGGTTTGAAATGTCGAACTTGCCCGCCGACTACGTGGCGAAAGTCGGTTCGCTCGCGGCGATTTGGAAGCAACACCGCCAGACGATGTTTGCCGGTCCCATCGTGCCCATCGGATCGCAACCCGATGGCGGTAGTTGGACGGGCTTCGTCGCCGGCGGCGGCTTTGAGCGGGTGAACATGAGGCAACACGAGTCACGGTATTTGCTGCTCTTCCGCGAGCTTTGCCCGTACGATGAAACCACGCTGGCGGTGCCGGGCATCGCGGAAGGAACGTGGCGGGCCGAGCGTCTGGCGGGTGATGGAGAAGTGCGCTGTGAGTCGGGCGGGCGGTGCGTGGCGCGGATTGACAAACCGCTGCGTTACTGGTTCGGCAGGCTGTCGCGGACGTGAGACGGGTCGCCTTGCGGCGTGGGCGTCACGCGGCGCGGCCCAGCAGATTGACGGCCCAACCGCTTGCGGCGTTGGCCCAGCGTGGCCCGTCCTCCCACCCGCGCCGTTTGCCCGTCAACGGCAACAGCAGACAACCATCGAGGCTCGCGGCGAATCCGGTCTTGTAAATCAGGCACTCGTCAAAGCCTGCCCGATGCGCTTGTTCTCGCATTTCACCGCTGGAAAAAGGTGCTTCAAAACCGTAACGCCAGATGCCACGGGCCTGCAGATACATCTTCCAGAGACGGTAGGGCAGGCAGCGGGCATTGGGAACGCTGATGAACGTCAGGCCACCCGAGGCCAGCACGCGATGGTGGGCGGCGATGATCGCCTGCCGCAGGTCGCCGCTGAAATGCTCCGCCACGCCTAGGGAAAGTGAGATATTGAATTGTCCCGCGTGATCACGGGTGAAGTCAAAGAGGTCGCCACGGATGAAACTGGCCCGCAGCCCTAAAGCTTCAAAGCGGGCTTGGGCGCGGTCCAGGGCGCGTTGAGAGAAATCGACGAGGCAGACATCATGTCCCATCTCGGCCAGCAAAACGGAGAAATCGCCTTCGCCGCTGCCCAGTTCGACGCAACGCAACTTGCGCCCCCGCGCCAGATCGTTGACCGCTTCCCGCAGTCGCAGCCAGCGCTGGGAGTGCCGTTCTGTTCGCAAGCGTGCCGCCGCCATGCCGGCATCGGCGCGTGACCAGATGGATTCCCAAGTTTGTGCGGTAGGTTGATGATCCATTCTCGTTTCCTTGCAAGTGGTGATGTTCGGCCGAAACAGCGCCTCGCGTATCTGAGCCGATAGCAACCACCAGGGGCGCATGAGCACCGCCCGCAAAGGTCGCGTGCCAGACGGCAACTCCCGCAGCGTCAACATGCGGCGCTGGTAGCCAAGTCGGCGGCGGAGCTGAACGCGCTGACGCCAGGGCAGCATCGAGGCCAGCCGTGACTCGATGTCCAGATGATCGCGGAGGAAGCCAGCCCGCTGACTGCAACTTTTGCTTTCGGGGTGAAGACGGTAGTCCGAAAGTTCTTTGTCAATCAACCGCGGTCGCAGGCCCGCGACCACGAAACGGCACCACAGATCGAAGTCCATAGCGCAATGCAGTGATTCATCGAGTGGCCCCATGCGTTGATTTAACGTGCGGCGCCAGAAGACGCTGGGCTGAGGGATGACCAGGCCCAACGGGCGCAGCAGAATGCCCGCCAAGGTGAAATCGCCGGCAGGCAGTTTGGTCTCGATGACGTTGCCCGTCGCGTCGATCATGCGGCAAGCGCCGATGAGCCAGTCTTCGGCATCGGGGCTTGCGAAGTGTTGGCTGACGGTCGCCAGCGCTCCGGGCCGCAGCAGGTCATCGCTGCACAGCCAGCCGACCACTTCACCATCGGCGCGGGCCATGCCTTTGTTGATCGCCTGCGATTGGCCGCCGTCCGGTTCGTTGATGATGAAATCGAAGTGGTTGCGGTAACGTTCGATGATCGCGGCCGTGCCATCGCTCGAAGCGCCATCGACGATGCCCAGTTGCAGGTTGGGATACTTCTGCGACAGGACGCTTTGGATCGTGGCTTGGAGAAACGCGGCTTGATTGAAGCTGGGAATGATGAGGCTGATGCGTGGCGGGGAGATCATGCGGCTCTCCTTGCGGAGTGGGTCATCGTCATGGACATTGTCGTCCCGACGATGTCTCGTTGAGTCACCAGCGCAAGCACTGGCGCTTTCTCCTCAACCGCCCCGTGGGCCGCACGACCCGCCCGCCACTGCACCAGTCCAAGACAGCCTTGCATTGCCGCGTGATACATGGCGTAAATCAGCGACAACGCCACGCCGCGGAAGCCTTCGCGCCAACCATCGAAGTGGCGCAGGCCGCGATTCAACTCTCGTATCGGCTCAAGCAACAGATCGCTGAAGGTGAATCGGTGGCCTTGGCCGTGCATCCGCAACGCATCGCGGTACGCATAGCGCAACAGATGTTTATCGAGCAGTCTGAGATACGATTGCGACCACTCGTGCCGCATGTGACCGCAATTCCGCGGATCGAGAGTGATGGTTTCAAAGCCGGGATACACTTCGGCTATCAGGTTGCACAAACCAAGCAGTCTGCCACGTCCGCGACGCACCAAAACCAGTTTCGTTTTGCCAGGCCCGCCCCAGATGGTGCCACGCAACGCCTTGCGCTTGAAGTGGAACCACAGTGGCACGCGCACGCCTCCGGCCTCGGGGTTCTCCGCGATGGCCTTGCCAATGGCGTCGATCAACTCCGGTGGATAGTGTTCGTCGGGATCGACCATCATGATCCACGGATGACTGGCGTACCGCTGAGCCTCGACACGCACCGCATCGGCGATGGGGGCCTGTTCGCATTCCAGTAACACATCGGCATATTGCTCGGCGACTTGCCGCGACCCGTCGCTGGACTGCATGTCAATAAGAATCAACTCGCCAATGCGTGACAGCCGCGGCAGACACTCGGCGAGCATGGCCCGCTCATTGGCAAAGACGATGATGCAACTGATCGGCAGTTTTCCCATGCGTGTCTCCTTGTTCCATCAGGCGGCGCGGCGAAGCGACAGTGATGGCGCGGCGACTTTCCCGTCGCGCACATACAGCGCATCGCCGGAACCGAGTTGGCCTTCGGGCAGATGCGTCGCCAGGTTGTAGAGGTTGTGCAGGCGATAGCCGTGCGAACGCAGGATCGCGTCCACATCGGCGAACAAGGCCGAGCCTTCGTAAAAGGGCACGAAGTTCACTTCGAGAAACACGCAACGCGCCCCGGCATCCAGCAGCTTGCGCGCTCCGCGCAGGGCGCGGTCTTCGTACCCTTGGATGTCGAGTTTGAGAATGTCGATGCGACTCAAGCCGGACTTCTCAAACCAGTCATCCAGCGTCACCACCGGCACGCTGCGTTCCTCAACGGGTCTCGTCGCGGCGTCGAAATAGCGGCGGCTCCAGCCGTTGGCCGGCAGGGGTGAGGTGGTCATCGCCAGGTTGTTGCAGATGAGCTTGAGCGATCCGGGCCATTCGCCCACCGCCACGTTATGTCGCGAGCCAGGCACGTGCGCCAGCCGATCCTTGAGGCGGGCAAACACGCCGGCCTGCGGCTCGAAAGCGTGGACGTGGAGGTCGGGGAAACGGTCGAGGAACTTGCGTGCCATGCCGCCGTCGTGCGCTCCGACATCGACGTAGATCAGCGGTTCGACGCCGCGACGCTGGCCGAGATTGGCGGCGATGGCGTCCATCCAGTCGCCCGGCGTCAACGTTTTCTGCGCGGGGTGAAGCTTTCGCAGCAACTTCCAGTAGGGTTCTTTGAGCCAGCGTAGATTCATGATCAATGCTCAGAGGAGAAGAAGGCTTGAGGCTTGCCTCGTAGAGGCTTGCGTGACGTTGGCATCCATCTATGGGCAGACGTTTAGGCGGCGAGGCTCCAGTAGAGGACGCGCCAGGATTGGAGTGTCAGCGGTTGTCGTCGCAGGGCCGCCAAGGCGTGTCGCCGCGCCAGGGGCAGGTTGTGACGGCGAAGGGCGTGACAGGCGAAACTGCGGTAGAGGTCAGCGGATGTGAGTGGTGGTCCAAGGTCGGGTCGAATATCACGCGGGTCGGGCACGGGCAGGCCACGGCGAACATGGGCTTCACGTACAACTGTCACCAGCAACTCACACATGCGTTGGTAGTGCGTCATGCAGACGCTTTGGGCGTGCCGGCGATAGATGTAGAGCGGTTGCGGCAGGTTCTCCAATTCACCCACTTCCGCCAGACGCAGAAAAAGATCGAGGTCTTCAACCCAGTTGTAGCGCGGGTCCCATCCGTGTATCTGGCGCAAGGCGGTGGTGCGGATCATGGCGGTGGCATGACAGACGGCCCCGCCATCCCCGCGCAGCAGAGCTGCGACAATCTCCGTGGGCTTGAATAACAGGCTCTTTTCAACCAAAGGTGCACCGGTGGGATCGATGCTCAGCACACCAGTACCCACACAAACACATGCGGTGTGGGCGTCGAGATGCGCGACTTGCAAGGCGAAGCGTGAAGGATCGCAGCGGTCATCGGCGTCCATGCGGGCGCAAAACGTGCCCCGCGCCGCGGCCAAGGCGTCATTAAGCGCTCCGACGATGCCGGTGTTGGGTCGCGTGATAATTCGCAGGCGAAGCTCGCGCGTGGCCCAGCGCTGCAGGAGGGCCAGCGAGTTGTCCTTGGAGCCGTCGTCCACGGCGATGATCTCGAAGTCGCCACACGTCTGGGCGACCAAGGCTTCCATCGCCTCATCCAGATAAGCCGCGGCGTTGTACACGGGCATCAGCACACTGATGCGCGGCAACGTCGCGCCGCTTGAATCTGGCGTCGGCGTGGCGTGGCTGGACATCGCATCGCGCGACGCCTCAGCGAATGCAGGCGAAGAGGGTGCGTCCATAGTTGTCCTGGTAAGGGGCCACGGCATCGCCATCAATTCCCAATCGCTCAATGCGACTGAACGTCGTGTGTCGATTCAGCCAACCTTCGATGTAGTCCGGTGTCCATCCCATCAAGGTGTCGGCGAACCACGATTCATGCGATTGGCCCGTCTCGAAAAACAGCACTTTCCCGGTGATGCGATCCAACAGGCTGATGAGTTGCTCGGGCGACACCGCGCCGCGTCCCAAGGCGAAGTGGTGCAGCACGCTAAAGGCGCTGACCACTTCGTAACGCAGGCCCATGTGTTCCTTGAGGAATCGCACCAGGTCGCTGCGGATCATGCGGGCCTTGCAGTCGGGGTCCAGCGAGGTGCCGTAGCACCACTGTCCCACTTCGATGGCGAAGGGATCGCGTTCGACGCCAGTGGCATAGAAGCCCAAGTCACGCATCTGCGCGACGAACCAGCCGTAGGCCGCGCCGATGTCCAGGTAGTTTTGTTGTGAGGTGAAGAGCAGCCCTTCACGCGCCAGGAAAGCCCGCATCCTGTCGAGGCGGTCGGTGCAGCGGCGAACGAGCGTCCAGCCCTCGGCCAGTTCCGGCGCGTTGACGGGTTGATAGAGTTCGCGGCGACCCTGAAGCCAGAGGTTGTCGAGGAGCAGGCGTTGCAGGGGTGTTTGAATCGGCTGGCCGTAGGCTTCGACATCCACGGTCTGTTGTCCTCGTGCCGCGGCGATGGCGACGCGGTGGTGGCCGTCTTTGATTTGCAGGCAGGAGGAGTGGGCAATGGGCCTCACGAGAATGGGACTGCCCGGCGGACTTTGATTGTGTTGCGACGCATCGGCCACACCACTCTGGTGTTGAACATCCCCATTGCCGTTGGCGTGATGAGCGGCGTTGTCACCGCCTTGCTTCTCCTGGGGTAGATCCAGGAACTGAGCCACAAATCTTGCCGCCACCGCGCGAATCTGCTGTGGTGTGCGGGCGTCAAAATAGCTGCCCGTGAACTCGATGCAGGCCGCGGCATTGCGGTAATAGGCCGTCCGCTCCAATTCGCCATCATGCAGCAGTCGCTGACCCTTAACGACGTAATCGCGCAGAAGATGTGCGTGCGGGCCATCGGTGACGCGCGTCGAAGCCCGCAACGGCTGGCCCAACAGGCGGGCGTAATGCTCGCCTTCAATGCCCGCGTCGCCACCCATCAGCAGCTTCTCGATGGGCACATCGCGGATCACTGTGCGCTTCGGCGCATACCCGTTGCCCGTGGCGCGGCGAACCAGACGCGAAGAGGCGGATCGAAGATTACGCACCAGGGCCACACTCATGCCGCGTGCCTTTCATTGCCCGGAAGCGTCAGGATTGGTAAGTCGTCGGCGATCTGATCGGCCGCGGATGGTGCAGCCTCGCCGCGGGTGAAGTTCCATTGGTGGGGCAGCAGGGCTACGCCGCGCGTGCCGTGGGGAACGGCCCGCCCGGCCAGAGTGCCGTCCTCGATCCGCAGCGTCATCGCCCCTTCCACGTGATCGATGGCCACACGCTGGCGATCCAGCAAGGCCACGTTGAGACGGTAAGTGCCCGGCGTCAGCGTCAGTTGGGGAATGTCGCAGATGACGCGGCTGGTTGGCGTGTCGTGATGATCCGCAGCGGCGAACTGGCGCGAGTCGAAATCTGCGATGAGGTGGCCGTGAACGTCGTAGAGGGCGAAGACCAACTCGGCCTCCCGCATCGGCTCGCTGAGCGCAAAGACAAGTCGCGCCGACCGGCCCACGGCCAGCACCGTCGTTGGTGTGTCGTGGGCGTCGAGATAAGCCGCCGCGTCGATGATGCGTTGCGGACCGGTGCCACCGCGATCCTTGCGCTCCGCCAGTCGCAGTGTGCCGCGTTGCCGCAGTGAATCGAGGTATGAGCCGACAACCTGCTGGGCGGGACCATCGGCGATGACGCGCCCGGCGTCGAGGTGAACCGCGCGGTCGCAAAGTTGCTGCACCGCCGCCATGTTGTGACTGACAAACAGCACCGTGCGCCCTTGGCCGGCGACGGCTTTCATCTTGCCCAGGCAACGCGCCTGAAACGCCGCGTCGCCCACCGCCAGCACTTCGTCAACGATGAGAATCTCCGGCTCCAGATGCGCCGCAACCGCGAACGCCAGCCGCACATACATGCCGCTGGAATAGCGCTTCACCGGCGTGTCGAGAAAGCGCTCGATCTGGGCGAAGGCCACGATGTCATCAAACTTCGCGGCTATTTCCCGCCGGGTCATGCCCAGCACCGCACCGTTCAAATACACGTTCTCTCGTCCCGTCAATTCCGGGTGAAAACCCGTGCCCACCTCCAGCAAGCTGCCCACGCGGCCACGAATCAATGCCCGCCCTTCGGTGGGGTCGGTGATGCGTGACAGCACCTTGAGCAGCGTGCTCTTGCCCGCGCCGTTGCGACCGATGATGCCCACAACTTGGCCTTGCGGAATGTCAAGCGACACCTCGCGCAAGGCCCAGAAGTGCCTACTCCTGGATTCGCTCTCCGCCGACTTGCCCGCTGCCTTCTCCGTCCGCCCCGTCTCAATCACCCCTTCCGGGGGTTCCAAGGGTTCAATCCCACCCGCCGCCCCGTTGCCCGGCTCCGTGTCTTCCACTCCGCCCGATACGCGGGGTCTCCGCAGTTTTCCCACCGCCGCCCCGATGCTCTCCTGAATCAACTCGCGGAAGGTCCGCTCCATCGCCACGCCTTGGCCCAGGCGGTAACGCTTGGAGAGGTTTTCGATTTGGATGGCTTGGTTGCTCATCGGTTACACCACATCCGCGAAACGTCGTTGCATGGCACTGAAAGAAAGAAGTCCTGCCGCCAAGAGCAGCAGCCCGGCCACCACGGAAACACCCCAGGCGGCATAGTCGATGCCCGTGCCCAGCGCCGCAGCCCGAAACGCGCTAATCACGCCCGCCAGCGGATTCAGGTTCAACAGCCATCGCCATTGCGTCGGCACCACACGGGCCGGGAGAATCACAGGCGTGATGAAGAACCAGACCTGCAAAGCGAAGGGCACGACGAAGCGGAAGTCGCGGTAGCTGACCGTGAGGGCCGCCAGGGCGATGCCGATGCCCGCCGCGATCAGCAGCAGCGTCAGTGCGATCAACGGCAGCAGCAATACTTCAATATTGGTCGGCGACTGATAAACCACGACCATCAACACCAGCGCTCCAAATGCCACCAGGGCATCGATCATCGGCGCGCCCAGCGCGGCCAAGGGCACGATGAGTCGGGGAAAGTAAACCTTCTGCACCATCGCGGCGTTGCCCACCAGACTCGTCGAAGCGGCGGTAACAGAGGCGGCAAAGAACATCCAAGGCAGCAACCCCGCCAGCAGAAAAAGCGGATACGGAATATCGCCCACCATTTGCGCAGCGCCGAGGAATCGGCCCAGCACCAAGCTCATCACGCCCATTGTCACCAGCGGTTGCAGCAAGGCCCAGATCGCGCCAAGAGCTGTCTGCTTGTAACGCACCTGAATGTCACGCTTGGCCAGAATCCACAACAGATCGCGGTAGCGCCAAAGCTCCGCCGGATCGATGGGCGACCAGAGTCGGCTCGGCTTGAGCACCGTCAGGGCCGTGGCGGGCGTCGGGGCGGCTAGGTTGGACGTGGCAATCGTGGACACGTAAGGGTTCCATCCCGGTCACGGGCGATGCGTTGGGCTTCATAATGTTGAAGCCGCGCCAACCGTTACAACCGGCACAGAACTCATCGTCGGATTAAACCATCGACTTAAGATCCTTGGAAACCAAACGAGTTGAAACCAGCGGCGATCCCGGTCGCGCCTCAAGCTCCATTCGCGCAGTTCTGACTATCAGCCGCGGTGTCCTCGCCGCGCGTCTTGACGAACCCCCCCCGACTCATTCCGCGCGGTGGCCCGCATTACTCGCTCAACTGCTCAAAATACCGTCGCACTGCATCGCGGTACTCCGCCGGCACCGGTTCATCAGCCGCGTCCAGCACGTTGGCCCGCGCGCCGGGCGGAGCGGCATAGGCCCGATCCACGCGCATCGTCACATCGTGCGACACCACGTCCCGCGCCATCTCCAACTGACCCAGCACCATCTTCTGCTTCTTGAGCATGTCCTGATAACGCCCATCCTCCGCGGCACTTTCGGCCTCCTTCATCGTCCCGGCCGCGGCGTCCAACTCCGGCACCGCGATCCGCACCGACTTCAACTGCCCGGCCACCTGCTCGGTCTGGTTGCGAATCTTCTGCTGCCAATCACGCATTAACATCATGTCCTTGTAATTGGGTGGCGCGTTGCCGCCCTGCAAGCCGTCCTGCCCTTGGCCGCGTGCTTTGCCCCCGCCGGTCGCGCCGCCCGTGGCCATCTGTTGCAGTTCCTTGACCACGCCTTGTTCATAGGCGTCATTGGTCAAGCGCGTGGGCGTGTCACGGCCTTTCAAACCCTTGGCCGTGTCCTCGACCATCTGCCCCTGACTGCGACCGCTGCGGCCATCTCCGCTGCGGCCGGAAACTTCGTTGTTGTTGGGCATCTGGTTGCCCGTCTTGCCCTTGGCGCTGAAGTTGGAAATCGGCCCGTCACTCACGCCCCAGCCCGCCGCACTCATCGAATCGGCCCACGAACTCGTCACGTCGTCAGCCTCCTCCATCAACGCTTCCTCCTGCTCCATCAAGTCGCCGATCAAGTCGCTTAACTGGTCGGGCAACTCCGGCATGGGAATCTCCGGGAAGTCGGCCGGCTCCTCCATGACCCACTTGACGTTGTCCGCGCCCGGCGGAAGCCACATCTCCATATCCTCCGCCAAGCTCGTGGCCAACTCCCGCCCGCTCAACTCACGTGGCACGGCCATCGTCACCAACTTCTGATCCAGCTTCATGGCCGCGGCTTCGATCTGCTCGACCATCTCCTTGTAATCGTTGGCGATGGATCGATCCGCAAAGCCCTGCTCCGTGAGCTTCTTGATATCCTCGACCCCGGCGGCGAATACCTTGGCCCATTGATCCTCCGTCCCCTTCAAGGCTTCGATCTTCTGCAACTCAGCATCGGTGAAGTTGTCGGCCTTGCGCGCCAGTTCCTCGGTGTCGGCGATGACCTTGTCCTGATCGGCGGTGAAGTCACGCAGGCGGGTGAGCATGTCGCGAATGTTGGCCAGGGCCTGCTCACGCTGCTCGGGTGGAAGCTGCGAAATGGCTTGGGCGGCGGCATCGGCCACGGAGAGCGAACGCTGCGCCAGACCGATCAAGGCTTCGAGTCGACGGATGATGTCATCTTCCAACGCCAGCAACGGAGCCTTGCGTGCCAATCGCTGCTGATAATCCCCACGAAAGTCCGCCAGTCGCTGCACTAACTTCAACATCGGCCCATCGGCCAGGGCGGTCAGTTCGGTGATGGTTTTGACCGGCGGGCGCAGGACTTTCCGCTGACGATCCGCAAGGGTGACGGTGAGTTGGCGAATGTGCTGTTGGGCTGGAAGAAGGGCGCGATCCGCCCCTTGAGGCAACGTCGCCTGCGGGCCGAGTTGAAGTTGATCCATGTCCAGCGCCAGCCGCGCTTCTTTTTGCAGCGCCAGGATTTCCTTTAACGCTTCGAGCAGTTCGGCCGTCTGTTGCCGCAGCAGTGAAGCATCGCCCGCCGGTGTCGCCAGCACCAACGACCATGTGTGCCCAATGCCCGTGTTGGCATCCGGCAAGCGGTAATCTGTGGCAACTGCGCGGTAAAGCAGCGTATCCCCCGGCTTGAGTTGCAAATCACGCTTGCGGTTTAGCGCCGGCAAATCCAGCGTGGTTTCAAGGGTCCGCGTCCGCACCCCGCGCTCTTTGACGGGCCAAGTCTCCACCACCATCCAAGGCCCGCCCCCCTTGCGCAACTCAATCGCCAAGGACGCCAGCCCGATGTCATCCCCGGCCGCGATTGTCAGCGGCAGCACGGTGTCGATGGGCAGCACCATGTCCCGCCCCGGTTTGACCACCAGCGGCTGCGGGGCCTCATCGGGCACGGCCACTAGGGCGTACCGCGCGGTGTTGAGCGAAGCGAGACGCTCGGGTGAATCGTCCGTGAGTTCCACGGTGTAACTGCCATCGCGGGTCAGCGTGAATTGTCCGCGTGCGTGCGTCGGCTCGGCGCGGTCGATGTGCAGGGCGGTGGTCGTGCCATCACTGAAGCGCAGCGCCGCAGACGACAGCGGGGCGGTGGCGACGATGCCGACTTCGACCTTCGAGCCGGCCAAGGCGCGGATGTCGCCCACATCGGCTTTGAGTGTGGTGACCTCGGCCCCGGCATACTCCGGCGCGGTGGTGGTGACGGCGATGCCCGCCAGTGCCGGCCTCGCGCGGACGGTGACGTGATAAACCGGCGAGACGCCACGACCGGCGCGCAGGCGGTAATTCATCGCGTTCCAAACGGCCTCGAAACGGTGGCGGTAACGCGGGGCAGCGGTCTCCGCAGTGATCGTCCGCTCCCTGACGGTCGCGGCTCGCGGGTTGGCGTTATTGCGTGTCAAAGGCTGACTCATCCACTGTCCGTCGCCGGATTGGTACTCAAGCGTGATCGACTCCGGCGCGTGGCCAGGAGATAGATCGGCGCGGAGTTGACCGTCGATGTCGAGCGGATCACCGGCGACCAGCAGCACGTTGCCCGGCTTGGCGGTGGGCGAGAGGTCTTGCAAATGGGCCGGCGGCGAAAGCGGGTGCAGCAGCCGGGCCAGCGCGTTAAACGCCCACGCAGGCCGCACCGCGGCGTAAAGCACCAACGCCAGGGCGATGGCGATGGCCACGGCCAGCACCTTGCGCACGAGCGTAAAGTTGATGGCGCGATCCGGCGCGGTGGCATCGAGTCGGCTGGCGTTTTCCAACACCACGGCCGCCACCATCGGGTCGTGCGGCAGGCGCGGCGAATCCAACATCTCCACCGCGTTGATGAGGCGATTGCGATGCCCCGGCACGGCGTTTTCGTAAAGCAGCGCCAACCGTCGCGGCGAGGGTTTGTCCAACACCGTGCGTTGCAACAGCGCCGCCAGGCAAAGCGACAGAGCCGTGACAAGCACCGCCCACGCTGCCAGCAGCGCTACGGCTGGAAGCATCAGAATGTTGTCCAGCACAATGACCACTAGCAGCCAGAGCAACAGCGTGGCTTCGAGGATGGCCGCGTAAAGCCCCGCCTGGCGTTTGAACCAGCGGCCAGCGAGTGTGTGGAGAATGTCGTGGATGGGTTGCATGGGATTCTCAGTCTTGAGTCTTGAGTCCTGAGTCTTGAGTTCAATGCCTTAAGTTTCAAGACTCAAGACTCATGCCTCAGGACTGTTATCTGCCTTCCTTCGTGTCTTCGTGTTCAAATCAAGGCAAACGGGTTCGACGGCGGAGGATCCACTCGGCGCAGAGGGCGGTGAAGAAGATCAGCGCCAACACCGGGTGACGCCAGAGCGGTTGCGTGCTGACGATCGAGGCTTTGCTGGCCGACGGTGCCCACGTTGCCGCCAGCGTTCGCGCCCAAGTGTCCAGTTGTTCACGCGACAGGTGCCGACCGCCGGTGTATTGCGAAACGCGGGAGAGCCAGGCGTTGTCGGGTGTGGTGCGCAGGGCTTCCAAATCGGGCCGTTGCACCTGCACGCTGATGATCTCCGATTGCATCGAAGCGGTGTCGGTTGTTTGCGTCTTATCGTTGGCGTGTTGCGGCGGCGTGGCGCGGACAAAGAGATCAAGCCGGCCCGGTGAAGTCGCCGGCAGCGTGGCCTCGTAACCGCCAGCGCCGCGCTCCGTGACCGCGGCTGAGGCGCTCTTACCCCGTTCATCCACGCTTCGCACTTCCACCCGCCAGCCGTCGCGTTTCTCCCCCGCCAACTGCACATGCAAGGCGATGTTGTCGCCCGCCGCATAGCGGTGTCGATCTGTCGAAAGCGTCAGCAGCGACTTGTCCTGGCCCGGCCGCCCGGCGAGGGAGCGCGCCATTTGGCCCCAGAATCGCTGGTAAAAACGGGTGTCACCGGTGAAGCCGCCCACCACCATGCGCCAGCGCCAAGTGGCGTCGGCGGTGAGCACCATGGCGCGGCCTTGGCCGACCTGCTGTGAAATCAACACGGGCAGACCGTCCGTGGCGAAAGCGGCAACGTCATCGGTCAATACCGCGGCGTCTCCGGGAGTGACGCGCGTCTTCTCCAGCGTCGAAGAAACGCCATGCCCCTGGCTTACCGCCAGCACTTCCGCGCCGGGCTTGATCCCCGCCACGCGCGACAGGCCCGGCAAGTCGGGCAGGGCGGCGAAAAATGCCGCGTCACGCACCCGGTCGCCGGTGAAGTGAAACACCGGATGCTCGCGTCCCGCGGGTGTGAGTTTCACCGACACCGGCCGCTCCAACTGCGGGTCGCTCTGCGATGAAAACTCCACGGGCAGGATGTTTCGTAACGGACTCCGGCCCAACCCTTCGGGGCCGAAACTGCGATATCCACCCGTGACCAACAGCCCGCCGCCGGTCTGTTTGACCCACTGCGAAAGGGCCTCGAACTCCGCGGCACTGAAGTAGGTGGCCTCGACATCACCCAGGATGACGACTTCGACATTGGCCAGTTGTTCGGGGAGCAGCAGGCCGCGCGAGCCGCCGTCCGCGCCGGGACGAATGGTGCGGACCGACGAGACGACGTTGATGTCCGGGTCGTCGGCCAGCGCTTGGCGAATGAACTTGCCCTCCCAGCGCAGCACGCCATCGACGTAGATGACCGTGAGCGGCTTGGCGCGGACGGTCATTTCAAACGAGCGGCGATTGTCGGAAAGATCACCCTCGCCGCTGGCTGCGCCGACCTGCACGCTGTACGTGAGCCGACCGGGTTGGGTGGGGACAAACTCGATTTCAGCCCGGGCTGCGGTGTCGCCGGCGCGCCAAGGAAAAATGCGGCTGGCGACGACTTCATCGCCGTGCAGGATGCTGATGGGTACGCCGATAACACCCTCCTTTTCGCCTGCCCCGGTTGCGGCTTTGGCGTCACCCAGCGGCACGCGGGAGTTGAGGCCCACGGTGACGCGAACGGTGTTGCCCATTAGCGCGTGCTCGTTGGCGGCGATGCTGGTGATCGCCAAGTCGGGCCGTGGCTTGGCGTCGGCGCTGGGCGAAAGGGCGACGGTGAAGATCGGTAAATGCAGTTCGGCAAGCGGGGGAATGTCCGCGGCATCATCGGCCTCGATGCCATCGGATAACAGCAGAATGCCTGCGGGCTTGTCGCCCTCGATGGCACGCTGGGCCGCGAGAAGACTGCGGGAAAGAGGCGAATCTTTGACGGCGTGGGTCGCGGTGGCATCATCGCCCGCATCGGAGTTGATGGTGGAATCATGCTCCCACTCCCGGCCACCGAGGGAAAAAACGCGGAGGTCAAACTCGTCTCGCAGCAAGCGCCGGGCCGAGGCCAGCGTGGCCAGGGCATCATCGTGCCGTGAAGGTGAGGCATCGTCGCCGTCGCGCAAGTTCATCGAGGCCGAGTCATCGACGACGACCGCCAGCACGGGCTTTTGCGTTACTTCACGGGTGCGTTGCCAGACCGGATGCGACAGCGCCAAGAGCAGGGCGGCCACGGCGATGAGTCGCAGCGACAGCAGCGCGGCGCGGAAAGCTGGCGTTGTGCCCCGCCAGCGCAGGCCCCAGAGATAAGCTCCGATCACGGCCGCGATGGCGAGGCAAACCGCCGCCAGCATCAGCCCGTTCCACGCGGGGGTGAAGTCGATGGTGGCGAGGTTTGGCATCATCAACATGGGCGCAAAAGCGATGGACGCGGCCGCCTGTCCCTTGGGCCAGGCCGTAACGGTCTTGCGGTTAAAAT
Source organism: Phycisphaerales bacterium (assembly GCA_038241095.1). Lineage (GTDB taxonomy): Bacteria > Planctomycetota > Phycisphaerae > Phycisphaerales > Phycisphaeraceae > JBBDMX01. The sequence goes on along the minus strand of JBBRGB010000036.1, from coordinate 3,389 downwards.
CGTGTGTTGACGAAGTAGCGCCGCGGAAACCACCCGTGCCTTTTCGCTCATTCAACAGCAGGTTGGCGACCAGCGGTTCGATGAGCACGAAGGCCAGTGCCAGCCACAACAAGGCGTCCCAGATGCCGCGGGTGACCACGGCGTGATCCAGCAGGTCGGCCACGGCTTCTTCCGCCAACGCGGTTTGCCCTGATCCTTGGGAGGTGGCATCGACGGGCGTGATGGCCCAGCGGCCGCCTTGTTTGGCGAGGTGTTGCATATCCGCGCGGGTTGGGTCGCTTTCAGCGCGGGGCACGTTGACGGCGAAAACAGATCGAGTTTTGGCCATGTCGGGTGGAGCGGCTTGCAGCGCGAAGAATCCAGCTTGCGTGACGGACGCGGCGGGCAACATCGCCAGCGGTTCCAATCCACGCATGGTCCAAGGGACTTCGACACGCTGGCCCGACGGCGTGAGCAAGGCAAGCGGTGAAGAAACATTCCACCCGCCTCCGCGTGCCACGGTGAGCGGTCGCCCGACTTCGGGCATCGTTTCCTGTCGCGCTCCGCCGGCCAAGTGGCTCACTAAGCGACCCATCAGGGGCAGGAACAATCGCCGCACGGGCAGATTGGTGCTCGCGGGCGTCATGTCCGTCGTGAGCAACAGCACACGCCCTTGGCCGAAACCGCGTTCCAAAAGCAGCGGCCGTCCGCCTTCCATGCCCGCGATGACGGAGGCTTCTCGCGGCGAAACTTCGCGTGCTTGGGTGACGCTCACACCCGCCACCGCGCTTTGCAATTCATCGGCGAACCGTGCCAGCACCGGATGCTCCAAGTCTGCGGAAAGGATGTGCCAGGCTTGTTGTGCGTCGGCTGCGCCGGGTGAGACCAACGCCCCGACGACGCCGGGCGTGAGTTCCGCCAGCGTGGCGTTGTAAAACGCCGGGTCGCTGTGGGAGCCGAGAAAAATCGCCAGTCCGCCCCCTTGCCGCACGAAGTCGCGCAGGCGACGTGACGCGGTACTGTCGAGTGAAGCGACATCGCAGAGCATCACCACGCGATACGAATCCAAGGCCGCGGCGTCGAAACGTTCGGCGGCGATGACATCGACTTGCAAGGCCTCTGCGGCGCTGATGGCCTCCAGTGCCGCCCGCACGTAGAACGCGCCGGTCTTGCCGCCTTCCGCGGATTCCGTGGGCGTGGCTGAGCTGGGGTTGGCAGCGCCATCGACCAGCAGCACCGAAAGTCGTGGCGTGGCCGTGGCCACGGCGAAGGCGACGTTATCCCCCGGAAGATCCCCCGGAAGATTGCCCAATAAATCCCCTGCCGGATTGCCACCCAATTCCGAATGATCGAAGCGCAGTTCCAGGCGGTGGTCGCCAGGGTCATTCAAGGTCAGCGGCGCGAGTTCCTCGTGCGGGCTGCGGCCGGGGATGGTCACGGGATGGTCGAGCAGCGGCTCGCCGTCGAGGAGAAGTCGCAGGCGGCCGTTGACTGTGGCGGGGCCGAAGTTGACGATTCGCAGTTTTGCGGCGTTGGGCTGGCCGACCACGGCCACGGGCTGCGTCAGTCGCGGCGCGGTCACGGCCACGTTGTTTTGCGCCGGCGGCGCAAGCGTGATGATCGATGCGGCCACGGGATGATCCGGTTGCGACCAGTGCGAAAGCGGGAAGTCGCCAGCCTGACCGTCGCTGATTAAGAGCAGCAATCGAGCGCGTTGATCGGCCCCGCGAAACAGCCCTGCGGCCTTGGCGATTGCGCCGGGCACATCGCCGCCGGACTGTGTCGGCGACAGTTCAACGAGCCTCTGTCGCAGCGAAGGAAGGTCGGCGGAAAAGTTGTCCGATAGTTCCTTGCCACTGGTGGTGAGAATGGACACGCGATCACCGCTGGCCAAGTGATCGACGGCCCGCAAGGCCAGTTGCCGGGCTTGGTCGAAGTGCGAAAGATTCGCGTCACCGGCGGTCATGGAAAGCGAGTCGTCAAGAATCACGACCACATCCCGCCCGCCCGCGCCACCTACTCCTCCCCAAAGCCCCGTGAGGGTCATGATCGGTTGCGACAACGCCAGCGCCAGCGCCAGACACGCCGCGACGCGCAGCAGCAGTAGCAGCACGCGGCGCAGGCGGAGACGGCGCTGGGCGCGGATGATCGAGGCGGTGAAAAAGCGATTGGTGGAGAAGGCCAGCACGGTTTTTCGGCGGCGCTGATAGAGGTGCAGGATCAACGGCACGGCCGCGAAAAGGCCGAAAAGTAGGGCGAAAGGTGTCAGGAGGGTCATGTGCCACCTCCCACGCTGGCGAAAGGTTCATCGTGTGTTTGGGCAAGTGCCCCGCCGTTTTTGCCGCCGCGCGTGCCGGCTTGACGGAAACGCAGGTAGCGGGTCAGCACGGCTTCGACGGGTTGATCGCTGCGGCAGTCGATGTAATGCGCCCCCAAACTCGCGGCCCCTTGCCGCACTTCCCCAATGAAGGCCGCAACCTCTTGCCGCACAAGATCACGCACCAGATGCGGCTCGGTTTCAAACTCCGCGCCGGTTTCCATGTCGCGGATGACGGTGACACCAGTGGCGGCGTGGCCCAGGTCGAAATCGATTTCGCGCGGGTCGAGAATGTGAAAGAGGATGGCCTCGTGGCCGCGGTGGACGGCCTGGCCCAAGGCCGCGAAGGTGCGCTGCGGATCGTCGAAAAGATCGCTGATGACGATGATCAGTGAGCGACGTTTCAAGCGTGCGGCAAGGTTGTGCAGGGCGTCGGCGAGACTGCCCTGGCCTTGCGGCTTGCAGTTTTCCAAGGCGTGACAGATCGCAAGAATGTGCCCCGGCGCGGAGCGAGGATCGACTCCCCCGCAAGTCGCGCCGCCTTGCGCTTTGGCGTTGGATTCTTCAACTCCCGCGAGCACCAGCCCCACGCTGTCGCCCTGATGCAGCATTACATGCGCCAAGGAGGCGGCAAGCACTTGGGCGCAATGGAACTTACCGGAGGTGCCAACGGGTTCTTTCGCTTCGTCGGCATCGGATGGCGCGGCGGCGGCGTCCTCTGTTTTCCGCTTCGGAAATAGTGAACCACCAGAGGCACCAAGAGCACGGAGCAAGGCAGCGAATCGGGATGCGGATTGATCGTTGGCCCCGCCGTTTGGCTGACCTTGGTGATCTTGGTGGTTAACCCGACCGTCGTAGGCCATCGAACCGCTGGCATCGACCAAGAGCATGGCGCGGAGGTTGGTTTCCTGCTCGTACTGTTTGATGACGTAGCGATCACTCCGGCCCAGCACGCGCCAGTCCAGTCGCTTCAATTCATCACCGGCCACATAGGGTCGATGCTGGGCGAACTCGATGGACAAGCCCTGTTGCCGCGAGCGGTGCAGGCCATGCAACGCGCCTTCCACGACTCGCCGGGCCACGAGGGACAGGC
>JBBRGB010000035.1:0-18604 GCA_038241095.1 Phycisphaerales bacterium | reverse complement strand
GCGGCTTCGCTGGAATCGGGCGTCAGCAGGGCGGGATGGCTCCAAATCAGGTTGGCGTCCAAGCCGCGAAGTTTAGGGAAATCGCAGGCCAGCAGCCTTGCGCCGTGGACGGTGACCAGTAGCCGGGCGTCCCCGGCCTCGAGCGTCTGAGGCTGGGCGTCATGCTTGGCGGTGGAGGCGACGATTGAATCAAACCAGTTGGGCATGGGTAACTCCGTGTAAGGCGAATGATTGTAATCGTGGTTGAAAAACGCCGCCCGGTCTTGTCTGAGCGATTGCCTCGACCGGCCTCGTGGCAAACAGAATACCTTGAAGCCTTGAAAAAATTGCAATAAATACTGGCATTGGCGGAAAAGGCGGGTATATTGGGAGGATGACGGCCAATCGACGTGGCCGTAGGGGCTATCGCCGGGAGGGTGGGCAAATGGCACATCGCAAAAGCAAAGGTTTGAGTTTCACCTCGCGGCACTTGGTCGCCACGTGGGTGACGGTTGTCACCATGACCATTTTGAGCTTCGTCTGGCAGGTGGTGGCGGTGGTGTTCGTGGGCCAGTCCAACGGCGTATTGGGCGAGCCGATGATGTTTTTCCTGCTTCCCGCGGCCGTGCTGCTGGGGGGCATGGTGCTGGTGCCCGTGGCGCTGTTTCCCGTGGCGGCTGGCAGCGAGTTGATCTGCCGACACGTGCTGCGATTGCACTACCTGTTTCAGATTCCCGTGGGCATGGTGTTGGGACTGGCCTATGCCTACCTTGGTTGTCTGATTTATTTCATGATTAAGGGCGAAGGGCAGGCCGTGAGTTTGGCCGGTGCTTGGGCGCTGACCATCGGCATGACGCTGGCAGGGCCGCTGGCGCTGTATTGGGGCGTATTGCGCACTTCGGGGCGGATGATGTACTTGGGCCGCCGCTTCCGCAGCCGCATCGTCGGCGGCTCCAGCCCCGCCGCTGGGGCGATGTAATCAGGCTTGAGGCTTGCGCAGGCGTGAATGCTCAAACACAAAGCCTTCTTCCTCAAGACTCAAGCCTCAACCCTGCTTCTTCAAGACTCAAGACTATCCCTCACTTCGTCCCCGCTGGGCCTTTGCCCGTCAGGTACTTCTCGCGGATGGCCGCTTCCAAGTCCACACCGTTGATGTTGGCCAAGGTGCAGAGCCAGGCGATGCAATCGGCGAACTCCTCGCGGATGTTGGCCTCGTCACGCTGATCCTGGGTGTGGGCGGTGTTCAAGGCCGTGGCCAACTCGCCGATCTCCTCCACCAGCCAAAGAAACGTCGCCGGTGTGCCACGGGCGGCGTCCGTGGCGTAATACTTCTCCCGAATGTGGCGCTGAAAACCGGCGACGGTCAGCGGCGCAGTCGAATCGTTTGTAGTTGCTTCTGGCATCGGCGGAACCTTCATCTCGGCGTTCGTGTGGGCTTGCGGAAACTGACACCAAGCGCTCACGGCACCAGCACCAGCTTGCCGATGTGCTTGCCTTTCTCCATCGTCTCCTGGGCGTGACGCACTTCGTCGAGCTTGAAGGTCGCATCGACATGCTGGCGGTAAGAACCATCGGCGAAACCTTCGAGAATGTGTCGGCAACCCACATCAAACTGTTCGCGCCCGGCGGTGACCAGTTCGGTCAAGGCCCAGCCGCGAATCGCGCCGTGCTTGCGGATCAAGGGGGTGACATCGACCTTGCCCGCCTCGCCAAGAAGACCATACACATAGACCGTGCCGAACTGCGCCAGACTGCGGATTTCGCTTTCCAAATAAGGCCCCGCCGCGACGGGGTCGAAGAAGAGGTCCACACCGTGGTCGCCGGTGATGCGTTTCAAGTCCTTGAACCACGGGCAGGGTTGGCCGTTGGGGTCGCGGGTGACGACGACGTGGTCGAAGTCGCTGGCGTCCATTTCCCGCAGTTGGGCGACTTTGGAAACGCTGGTGGTCAGGCCGATGGTGGTGCCGCCGTGCTTTTTGACGATCTGCGCCGCCGCCAGAGCAACACTGCTGGACGCCGCGGGCATGGCGACGAACATGCCCGGCTTGATGCCGCCGTGCTTCCAGATCAGGCAGCCCCAGGCCGTAAGAAACGGCAACCAGAGCGTGCCGAGTTGTTCATCGGGCAGTTTGTCCGGTGCAAGGTAGGTCTGTTGCGGCGAGCAAAAGTAGTGGCTCGCATACGTGCCGCCTCTGCCGCCCGCGCCGGTGCGTGGAGCATCGGGACTCACCACCACCCGCTGGCCCGGCTTACGGTCTTTCACGTCCCGGCCCACGGCGTCAATCACACCGCCCGCCTCAATGCCCGGTGAAAACGGCGGGTCGCCGGAGCTAAGACGATACTGCCCCTGTCGCGCCATCAGGTCAGCGTGGTTCATGCCGATGCTGGTCAGGCGAATCCGCACATCGCCCGGATCGGGTTCGGGCAGTTCCATGCTTCGCAGTTGCAGTTGTTCCAGACCGCCGAATTGCTCGACGACGACTTTTTTCATCAAGGGTTGGGTCATGGAAGCACTATAGCGTCCCCGCCGTCGGCGTTCGACGGCGGGATGGCGGGCGATTACCTTGTGCCCATGAAACGCTGGACGGACGTATCGGACAATCCCAATTCGGGCCAGGCCCGCGCCCTTCGCACCGCGACACTACGGGCCGCCAGACGTTGGCCCGTGCCCAATCGCTTGCGCTACCTGATGCAACTGGTGGCGGGAAAGAACGTGCTGGATGTGGGTGTCGTCGAACACTTCTCCAGCGCCCGGCAACGCGCCTTCTGGCTCCACGGCCACTTGGCCAAGGCGGCCGCGAGTTGCCTGGGTGTCGATGTGCTGGCCGAGGGCATCGAAACCCTGCGACAAGAAGGGTGGAACGTGTTGGCGGCCGACATCACCAAAATCGACCTCGGTCAACGCTTCGACCTCATCGTTGCCGGTGAACTCATCGAACATCTGGGCGACCCGCAAGGCCTCTTCCGTACCGCGTTCACGCACCTGCAATCGGGGGGCAGACTGGTCATCACCACGCCCAACCCGTATTTTCTGGGCAACGTGCTGCGGCACATCCGTGGCCGGGGCAAGGACAGCGTCGATCACGCCACGCTGCTGTTTCCCGCGGGCGTTGCCGAGATGGCGGAACGCGAAGGATTGACGCTGGATTGTTTTCGCGGCGCGTTGTTCGGCGAGGAGCGCTGGGGGCGAAGGGCGGCGTTTCGGTTGGCGGGGCCGATGCGCCTGCTGGGGTTGGTCCCCGAGGCGTTTTGCCCGATCATCATTTATGAGTGTGTGAAGGGATGAAGCGGCTTGTATGTGACGGGTGTGGGAGTCCCACCTGCAGGAGCGGGTGGGCTTTGGAGGTGAAGTTGTGTTGAGTTGCAACTCGTGTCGCGTTGCAGCGCGGCACTATTGCGATTTTGTGTAGCGCCGCACAACTTGCTCCCATTCACCGCGAGCTTTGAGGATGTGTTCGATGGCTTGACGGGCGGCACCGTGTCCGCCGGGGAGGGTGGTGACATAATCGGCGACGGCTTTCACTTCCTCCACCGCGTCGGCCACGGCGATTGAATAGCCGCAGACCGCGAAGGCGGGCAGGTCGATCAAATCATCGCCCACAAAACCCGTCTGTTCCAGAGTCACGCCCGCTTGCCGCGCCATCTTCTCCATCGCCTGAGCCTTGTTCTTCTCCCCCTGCACCAGCAGTTCCACGCCCAGTTCTTCCATGCGCAGGTTCACCGCCCGGATGCTTTTGCCCGACATGACGCCGATCTGCAACCCCTGCTTCATCGCAGCCCGAATGGCAAAACCATCGCGCACATGAAAATTGCGCGACTGCACGCCGTGGTCATCGACGATGACCCGCCCATCGGTCAGCACCCCGTCGCAATCAAAGACCAAAAGTTGGATTTCAGCGGCATTGGGCATGGCTGTGGTCACTCATGTAACTGAACACGAAAACACGAAAACACGAAGGATACAACCAAGCGGGTGAACCACCAAGGGCACCAAGAGCACCAAGGAAGGCGGAGTTGGTCTTGAGGGATGAGTCTTGAGGCTTGAGACTTCCAGCCTCAAACTCCCAACTTCAAGACTCAAGACTTTTTTCCCGTATCCTTCGTGTCTTCGCGTCTTCGTGTTCATTCATCCGGTTCAACCTTCGATGACCTTCAACGCCATGAGGTCCTGCACGTCGATGAGGCCCACGGGTTTTTCCTTGGCATCTACGACGGGGATTTCATCGAAGCGGTATTCGCGGGCAAGCTGTACCGCGTCACGCACCAGGGCGGTGTCAGGCAGGCGGCGGGGGTTGGCGGCCATGACTTTTCGCAAAGGTTGATCCAAGGCATCGTGGCCACGTTTGAGCACCAGACGGCGCAGATCGCCATCGGTAAAGATGCCGGCCAGCTTGCCGTGGGCATCGACGACGAGAAAGGCGCCGACTCGCCGCCCGCCGTGGGCAAAGCTCTCAGCCTTGGCCAGCGCCTCGCCGACGCTGAGCGTGGCCGGCACCACGGGCAGGTTTTCACCGGCCTTGAGGCGCATGATTTCGGTCACGGGCAGAAGCTGTTTGCCCAGCCCGCCGCCGGGGTGGACCTTGCGGAAGTCTTCGACCCCGAAGTTTCGCCGTCGCGCCACGGTCAGCGCCAAGGCATCGCCCAAGGCCAGCATGGCGGTGGTGCTGGCGGTGGGTGCGAGGTTAAGCGGGCAGGCCTCGGCCACATCGCCGATGGGCAGCGTCACCGTCGCCAAGGTCGCCAAATGGCACTCCGGCTTGCCCACCAGCGCGATTGTCGGCACGCGATCCTGCCGCAGAATCGTCGCCAAGCTCACCAGTTCCTCGGTGGTTCCGGTGTATGAAAGCATCAGAATGACATCACCGCGGCGGATGCGGCCAAGGTCGCCGTGCATGGCCTCGGTGGGATGCAGGAAGTGGCTGGGCGTGCCTGTGGAGGCCAAGGTGGCGGAGATTTTCGCGCCGATCAGGCCGCTCTTGCCAAGGCCGCAAACCACGACCGAGCCGCGCAGCGACCCGCCTGTGTTTTCCAGTATCAGGGCCACGGCCCGACTAAAACCGACATCGAGCTTGATGCGCGAAATGGCCGCGGCCTCGGCGACCAGCACCTTCTTGGCGAAGGTCTGCTGCCGCTGATGGATTTCCTTGGGTGACGTTTTTTTCGATGGCGTTTTGGTCATGAGGCGACTGGCGTTAAGCTTAGCGGCTTAAGATACCGCCCGCGACCCATTGCCGCCGCGGCCAAAGCAAAATCAACGGAGCCTTCCCCTGGTCACTCAGGATTATCTTGTCCAACTCGACGCTTTCCACGGGCCTCTGGACCTGTTGCTGTACCTCGTTCGCCGCGAGGAGATCAACCTGCTGGACATCCCCATTGCCCGGTTGACGGAGCAGTATCTGTCGCACCTGCGTCAGATGGAGGAAGTAGATGTGAACCTGGCCGGGGAGTTTCTGGTCATGGCGGCCACGCTCCTGGAAATCAAAAGCGCCATGCTCCTGCCCCGTGGCGAGGACCCAACCGACGCCGAGAACGCCTCGACCGAAGATGCCCAGCCTTTCGACCCGCGTTACGAACTTGTGCGGCAACTGCTGGCCTACAAGCGGTTCAAGGACGCGGCCACGGATTTGGAAGCCCGACGTGAACTCTGGAAAGCGCGGTTTGCCCGACGCCCGGCCATGCCCAAGCGCAAGGAGGACGACTCGGCTGCGATCCTACGAGCCGCGGTCGAAGGCGATGAACGTTTTGCCGATGGCATTCCCGACGACCATGAAGACGCGGAGGTCGCCGATGTGGAGTTGGAAGACCTTCACGTTTTGGACCTTGCCGAGGCCTATGTGCGGGTGATGGAGAGCATCGGCCAGACACCGGCGCGGCACGAAGTGGTGTACGACGAAACACCCATCGGCCTGCACGCCGAGGACATTCTCGACCGTCTGCAACGCGAAACGAAACTGACCTTGGCCGGCGTGTTTGAAGGCCGATCGCGCAGCGAGGCCATCGGGCTGTTCCTGGCGATGCTGGAACTGGTGCGGCAACGGAAGATTGTGGTCAAGCAGGGGGCCGAGACGGGCGAAGTAGAGCTTGAACCCCGGCCTGATGAGGGCGATCCGGTATTGGAGCAGATCGCCGGTGAGACCGCGGCGGAGCGTTGGCGCGATGAGACCACGGGCCAAATCGATTACGACTGGCCCACGGAGGAGGCCCGACGGCGGGCCGAGCGCCGCGCCAAACTGCGGGCGACCTTGGCTAGGAAACGTTTTGATAAGACTCAAGAGGCCGGCGAGGGTGAAAAGATCGAAGCCCAGGAAGAGGAGATCATCGATCTGGACGATGAAGAATAGGTTGCGGATTCTCGCGCCGGAGTACGATAGTTGGCCATGCTTGATGTGATGATCATCACGTTTAACGAGGCGATGAACCTGCCGCGTTGCTTGGAAGCGCTGCAAGGCTGGACGCGGCGCATCTTTGTCATTGACAGCGGTTCGACCGATGGCACCCCCGACATGGCCCGCGCCGCCGGGGCGACGGTGGTGCATCACGATTGGGAAGGATACGCCCGGCAGAAGAACTGGGGCTTGGCGACTCTGCCCTTTGAAGGCGACTGGGTGTTGATTCTCGACGCCGATGAAGTCATCACGCCGACCTTGCGTGCCAAACTGGAGGAAGTCACCGCGCGCGATCCGGCCACGGTGCCCGAGAACGGTTTTTTCATCAATCGCCTGACGTATTTCATGGGTGGAGCCATCCGCCACTGCGGCTATTTCCCTAGTTGGAACATGCGTCTGCTCAAGCGGGGCAAAGGCCACTACGAAAACCGTGAGGTTCACGAGCACATCATCATCGACGACCCGGTGGGCTACATCCGCGAGCCGATGATCCACGATGACCAGCGTGGCTTGGAGCATTATCTCGCCAAGCACAACCGTTACTCGACGCTCGAAGCGCGGGCCTTGTTGGAGGAGATGCACCGGCCCAAGGCGATGCAGCCCAACCTCACCCCTGATGCCCGGCGGCGACGGTGGCTCAAACAGGCGGGCATGAAGCACGTGCCCATGCCGGGCATGTGGCGATTTGTGTACATGTATTTCCTACGACTGGGGATTCTTGATGGCCGGCCGGGACTGGAGTTCTGCCGGCTCATCAGCATGTACGACGCGATGGTGTCGATCAAGTTCCGCACTTTGCGTCGCCATGAGAACGCGCAACAACGTGAAAGCATCATCGGCCACGTGCAGGGGCTTTCCCGGCCCGAAGGATTGGACAACGGTCACGGTCCCGGCGACATCCAAGCCGCCCCGGCGCAGGTGGTCGCCTCGCCTTATAAGAACCCGCGAACCCTTGCCGCCACGACGGTTGTGGGAGGTGGGGAACCCACCACTGAGCCAGAGCCCAGCCCTTGGTCTTTCAAGGAAAAACTGGCGCGGGCCGCTTGGATGGTGCTGGGCAAACCGCTGTTTCGCGCCAGCTTCCATAACTGGTACGGTTACCGCGCTTGGCTCCTGCGCCGCTTCGGCGCCAAGGTCGGTAAACACGTGGCCATTCGGCCCACGGTCAACGTGGAAATCCCTTGGATGCTTGACATTGAAGAGGAAGTGGCCATCGGCGACTTCGCCATCGTTTACAGCCTCGGGCCGGTGCATATCGGCAAGCGAGCCATCATCAGTCAATACGCCCACGTCTGCGCCGGGACGCACGCCTACAACGATCGGCGGTTCACCCTGATCCGCGCGCCGATCACCATCGGCGACGATGTGTGGATCGGGGCCGACGCCTTCATCGGCCCGAAGGTCAACATTGGTCAACTGGCGGTCGTCGGGGCGCGGTCAAGCGTTTATGGCGACCTGCCGGCACGCATGGTCTGCGTGGGCAATCCCGCAAGGCCCATCAAGCAACGGGTGTTGCAATGACCCCGGCCCCGGCATCTGCGGCAAGTCCCCCCGCAACCGCAGAATGGCCCCGGGGTGGGGCGGTGTTTGACGTGGCCCTCTCTTGGCGGCACCGCGCCGCTTGGCGACTCTGGCGCATGGTGCGATTCTGGCTCTTTCGTTGCTCACCCCGTTTCGCCCACGGCTGGCGCATCGCCTTGCTGCGATTCTTCGGTGCCAATATCGCCCCCAATGTCCACATCCAGCCCAGTGTCATCATCGACTTCCCTTGGAAGCTGACCATCGAAAACGCGGCGGTGATTCAGCACGGCGTGGTGCTCGACTGCATCGGAGGCATCAGCATCGGTGCCAATGCCTGCGTGAGCCAATACAGCCACCTCTGTACCGTCACCCGCGATTGCGCTTCGCTTCGGCTCTGGCTCCCATCACTGCCCATCGTCATCGGCCGCAACGCATGGATCGGCGCGGATGCCTTCGTCGGGGCCGGGGTGCGTGTCGGCGACCGCACCGTGCTGGGTGCCCGCGCCAGCGCCTTTGACGACCTGCCCCCTGATAGTGTGGTCGTCGGCCTGCCCGCCCGGCCCGTGTATCGCCGCCAGAATGTCGGCGACCCCGGCGCGCCGGCCGCGGCTTCGCCATGACGCGGAAGCCTCAAGCCATTTTCACGATTTGGGACCCTTGGCCAATTGCTCCCGTCGTTGCCCGATTAACTTCAGCAGCTTCTTCTGCGGGTCGGCGAACTTGGCGATGCCCTCGCGTAACAACTCTCTTTCCACCTGCCGCATATCGATCTTGGCGTCGATTTCGTCGATCACGGCTTGGGGCTGCATCTGATCGATGGTTTTGTGATAGGCCTTGCCGCTTTCTTCAATGGCGTCCATCAACTCCGGCGGGTTGGTCTGAATGTCATCGCCCACCAGCAGGCAGACGTATTTGTCCGGCGGGTCGCCCTCGTTCTTGACCCCCGTGGAGGCGAAGACGATCTGTTGTCGCAGGGGCGTTTTCTTGTCAGCCCAGAAGGCTTCATTGGCGCGCCAGGTGCGCTTGGCATTGACGATGCCCACCAGCCCTTGGGCCGCGGAAAGCTCGGGTATGTTCTTGTGCGTGTAAACGTCCACCCGGCTGATGAAGATGCTGTAAACGCTCTTGAAACCGTCGAGGCTCTTGCGATTTTGTGCCCCGCGCCAGATGGCGTCGCGCGCCTGTTCGTATTGATGCTGGGTGAAAATCAGGGTGACGTTGAGGCAGACGCCTTGGGCGGCGAGTTCTTCCAAGGCTCCGATGCCACCGGGCGTGGCGGGGACTTTGATCATGCGGTTCTTGTGGCCGCTGGACCACTCCTTGCCCAAGTCGATGTATCGCTGGGTACGGTCGGCGTCAGTGAGTTTCAAATCCGGGTCTTCTAAAAGCGGATCGAGTTCGAAGCTTACATAGCCATCGTCGCCTTTGGTTTTCTCCCAGACCGGCAGGAAGCGTTCCTGGGCCTCACGCACCAGGTGGTCCGTGAGCATCCAAGCCAAGGCTTCATCCTCGATGCCCTTGGCGATGAGCTTGGAGAGGCGTTCATCGAAGCGGCCGGTGTCGATGAGGTCGTGGACGATCTTGGGGTTGGAGGTGGCCCCGGTGATGCCCATCGGCTCGTACTTGGCGAGTTCTTCGGGATCGACGGAATCCAGCCAAAGGGTGCTGCCGGCTTGGATCATGGATTTGATGGGAGAAGGCATGGGCGATCCTTGGGAAAAGCGGAGGGCGGAAAGCGGAAAGCGAAAGCGGAGTTCGTAAAGGGGAGAGCGGAAGTCGCGGGATTGTCAGGAGGGATTGTTGGGTGAAGATTCCGGTGTCGTTGGGGAATCATTGCTGGTGGCCTGAGGCGTTGTGGCGGCGGGGGGGTTGGGGGTGTATTGCCTCAGCCAGGCGGCGAGTTGTTCGGCGTTGACATACTGCGCCATGCGGCCGATCTCGCGGCCTTGGGTGTCGAGCACCACCAAGGTAGGCGTGCCCCAGATGCCGAATTGTTGCGCCGCTTGCATTGCTTCTTCACCGGGCCGCGTCAGGTCGATGCGCACCGGAACGAAGCGTTCATCAAGCAGAGTGGAGACTTCCGGGTCGGGAAAAACCTCAAACTTCATGGCCTCGCAGGGAGGACAGTTCTTCTGGGTGAAGTCCACGAAAATCGGCCGACCCGTTTGGGACGCCATCTCCCGCCCCGTGGCCAGACTTATCTGCCAAGGGATGTTGTCCACCGGCGGGTCACCCCGATGGCCAAAAGCGCCCATCAGGTAAATCACGGCCAAAGCGCCAAGCATGGCGGCGATAAACAGAACCGCGACCTTGTTGCTTCCCGACCCGCCCGGCCTTCCTCCCGCTGGTTTGCCAGAGGGATTGAGGGGGTCGGGAACAAACTCCGTTTCATCATGGGTGGCATTCATGGCTTTACCGTATCAGGTGCGCGAAAACAATTTCAGGACGTTGACAACAACGAAACGCCCCGCAGCACGATTGTAGCGCCGTTCAAGAACGAATCGATGGGCTGATTTCACTTTTCAAGCCCACGGATGAAGTCGCGGTTTTGGGCGGCTTCTTCGGTGGGTGATCCCACAGAAGCCGTCCAAGGCGACGGCATCTGTGGGCTTGGAGTGTTATTTCATGCCGTGGACTTGGAGTATTGGTTCATCTCGCGGCCTTCATCTTCCGGGGGATCGAATGGCGGGGGCGTTGTGTTAGAATGCTTGGGCGTCGTTCATTGCCTTCCTCTCCTGCTGTGGTTTCCGGTGCCTATTGACCGACCCGCTTTCCCATCCACCAGAAAATGATCCCGCCTTGGCGGTGAGCGTGGATGCTTTGTTGACTGACAGCGCGCTCAATGAACCCTCCGCGGGCAAGCCACCCCAACTGCCGGGGTACGACATTGTCAACCTGCTGGGGCAGGGTGGCATGGGCATGGTCTGGCGGGCGCGGCAGCGATCGACCAATCGCATCGTGGCCCTGAAAATCCTTGCGGGCGAGATGGTGGCGTCACCCCAGGCCGTGGCGCGCTTCACCCGCGAGGTACAACTCGCGGCCCGACTCCAGCACCCCCACATCGCCGGTGTGTACGACAGCGGCCTGGAGCGCGGCGTCCGTTTCTACGCCATGGAATTCGTCGAGGGGTTGCACCTCCACGAGTACGTTCAAGCCCATCACCTCAAAGACCGTGACATCGCGGCGCTGATGCTCAAGGTGGCGCGGGCGGTGCAGCACGCCCATGAGCGTGGCGTCATCCATCGTGACCTCAAGCCGTCGAACATTCTGGTCACGCCCGATGGCCAGCCGCACGTTTTGGACTTCGGCCTGGCCAAGGCGCAACAGAGCGACGCCGACGCCAGTGATGGCGGAACAGTGACACCTCCGGCGGAGATGGAGTTGTCCTTGGCCGGGTCGCCCATCGGCACGCTGGCGTACATGTCTCCGGAGCAGGCCGCAGGTCAAGGCGGGCAGGTGGACACCCGCAGCGACGTGTACGCCCTGGGGGTGGTGCTGTATCGGTTGCTGACGAATCGGATGCCCCACGATGCCACCGGGACGCAATATCAGCGGCAAAGGCGGATCATCGAGACCGATGCCCTGCGTCCGCGCAAGGTCCGGCCGGACTTGGACGCAGACCTCGAAGCTCTGCTGCTCAAGGCCCTTTCGCGTGAGTCGGCGGAGCGTTACCACAACGCCGGGGCCTTGGCCGATGACTTGGCCAACTACCTTGCGGGCGACCCCGTGCGTGCCCGCAAGCTGACGGTGCCCTATGTGCTGGGCAAGCGCTTCGCCCAGCATCGCGGGCGCTACTTGGCGCTGTTGGCGGTGCTGCTGGTTCTGGCCGCGACGCTGGTCACGGCGGTGGTGAAGATCAACGATGCCCGCCAGCGTGCCGAGCATGAGGCTCAAGTGGCACGAGAGGCGCTGTATCAAAACCGTCTGGCACTGGCGCGGTCGGAAATTAGCCGGGGTGACATTGCCCAAGCTTGGCAGAGCCTCGAAGCCTGTGAAGCGGACCTGCGGCGTTGGGAGTGGCATCGGCTGCGCTATCTGGCGGATCAGAGCGAAGTGGCGCTGGAAGGCCTTGACGGGCGGGTGACTTCGCTGGCGTTCTCCCCCGATGGCGGGCAAGTCGTGGCGGTCAACCATCGCCAGCAACTGGCGCTGTGGGACGCCAGGGACGGCCGGCTGCTGCACCATCTGGAGATGGGCGATGGCTCGGTGGCGAAAGTGCGGCTGTCACCCGACGGCGGCTTGGCGGTCATCGCCCGGGGCAATGAAGTCGAACTGTGGAACACCGCCACCCGCAAGCGTGTCGATGCCCACACGCTGGCGATGGACGGGATCACGGCCGTGGCCTTGGATGAGAACGGTCGGCACGTCATCGCGGGGGATCGCACGGGCTTGGGCGTCGTGTGGGGCTGGCCCGGGTGGCAGGTCGAAACGCGGTGGCAATCACCCCAGGCCATCATGTGCATCACCATGCAGGGAGGCCGATGGGTGCTGGCGTCGAGTGAATCGCGCTTGGAAGTTATCGACCTGCATGGCCAACACCCGCCCGGATCGCTGCCGCTGGATCACCGCCTGGCGCTGGCGGCCATCCTGCGTGAGGAAGGGCAATCGGTGCTGGCCGGTTCACGCGAAGAAGGCATGGGCCTCTGGCCGGTGGACGGTTCGACGGCCCGTTGGCAACGCCGGCCTCAGACGCACGAGCCTACGGGCATGGCTTGGGATGACATCGGCGATCGGCTGGCGCTGGTCGATGAGGCCGGGTGCATCGAAATCATCGAGCCGAGTACGGGAGAGACCTTGGCGACCCTGCATGGCAACCGTGGCGGGGGGGAGTCGATCGCTTGGAGCCACGATGGGAGCCGCTTGGCCTCGGCGGATGGGAGCGGAGTGATTCGCATCTGGTCGCTTCCCGCGTCCCTGGTGCCGGAGGCGGACATCAACAGCCGCGTTGCCTGGAGCGCCACGCAACCCGTCAAGGCAATATCCAACTGGAGCGGGGATGGCCGCGTGGTCATCGGGGAGGAGGACGGGCAAGTGGTGATCGTTTCGCGTGATTCGTTGGCCGATTGGAAAGATTCGCGTCGGCAAGAATCCCGCCCCGTCATCGACATCGCGGGAGAAAACATCGTGGTCGCGGCGCTTTCAGCGGACGCCAAGGTCATGGCCTTGGGCACCGGTGAGGGCATCGTCGAAGTGCGTGACGCCGCGGCGGGCACGCTGGTTTCACGCTTGGGGGAACGGGACAAAACGGTGTACGGCTTGGCGCTGGGCGAAGCCGGCAAGTGGCTGGCGGTGTCGATGCTGGACGGCTCGGAGCCGGGGACGCTGGTTTACAGGTTTGAGGAGGGAGGGAAACCGCGACGCTTGGCGGTGGCGGGACCGCTAGCGCCGCGGCCCGATGGCCTGCGACTGGCCGGGGGAGCGCATGACGCGGTCATTTTCTGGGACACCGCCACGTGGAACGAAACCCGCCGGTTGGCGACCCCGGCCCAGGTTGTGGCTTTGGCGTGGTCGGCCCAGGGGGCGAGCCTGGCGGCCGCGCTGGCCGATGGACGGGTGCTCGTCTGGGACTTCGACCGCGTCGAACCACGCATGGAACTTCTGCCCGATGCCGGGGCCGTCATCAGCGCCCTGGCCTTCGTCGGCGACGGTTCCCGACTCATGACCGCCGGCACCGACTTGGCGCTGTGGGACACCCACAACGGCGCTTGCTTGCTGCGAACCCCGCACCAAGGCTACGTCCGCGGCCTGCATTTCGACCCGCAAGCCCAAACCATTTATTACGACACCCCCGACGCCCTAATGGCCCTGCCGGCGCGCTGAGGGGGAAATGGACGGACATGAAATAAGAAATCAAACCGCCAACCAAGCCCACCCCACTCATGCCGCAATTTGTAACATGGGGGCAATCACACCCACCGCTTTTCACGCCAGTAATATTTGTTTCGAGAGATTCACCATGACTCACGCTTTCAAGCCCGCGGCCGAGGCCATCGACCCCACGACGGTTCCCCATCGCACGCTTCACACCGGCGCGAAAATGCCGGCCGTGGGGCTGGGCACCTTCGGCTCGGATCACATCACCTCGGCCACCGTCGCCGCCGCCGTGGGTGAAGCCATCGCCTTGGGCTACCGCCACATCGACTGCGCCGCGGTGTACGGCAACGAACCCGAAATCGGCGGCACGCTGCGGCAAGTGCTGGCCTCGGGCCTGCGACGCGACGCGTTGTGGATCACCTCCAAGCTCTGGAACGACAAGCACGCCGAGGCCGAGGTGATGCCCGCTTGCGAAAAGTCCCTGCGCGATCTGGGGCTGGATTACTTGGACCTTTATCTCGTTCACTGGCCCTTTCCCAACTTCCACCCACCGGGCTGCGATGTCAGCTCACGCAACGCTGATTCCAAGCCCTATCTGCACGACAACTTCATGAAGACTTGGCGGCAAATGGAGAAGCTGGTGGATCGCGGGCTGGTGCGGCACATCGGCACGTCCAACATGACCATCCCCAAGTTGAAGCCGCTCTTGCGCGACGCCCGCATCAAGCCCGCCGTCAACGAAATGGAATTGCACCCGCACTTTCAACAGCCCGAGCTTTTCGCCTTCGTGCGCGACAACGGCATGGTGCCCATCGGCTACAGCCCCGTCGGTTCACCGGCCCGGCCAGAGCGCGACCGCACGCCGGACGACACCTCACCCACCGAGGATGCGGTTATTGGCCGGATCGCCGCCAAACTGGGCGTGCATCCGGCGGTGGTCTGCGTGAAATGGGCGCAGCAGCGCGGGCAGGTGCCGATTCCCTTTTCCACCACGCGGCGAAACTTCCGGGCGAACTTGGAATGCGTCACCACGCCACCGTTGAGCGACGCCGACATGACCGCCATCGCCGGTATCGACCGCGATTGCCGACTCATCAAGGGCCAGGTCTTTCTCTGGAAGGACAACCAGGACTGGCGCGACCTGTGGGACGAAAGCGGCGTCATCACCCCGGCGTGATCCGACCCTCGACCTCCTCCAATCGCAAACAGCATCCAAACCTCGCAACAACCATCCAAGGCCAATCCATGACCTCGACCATCGCCAAGACCATGCGCGGCGCTTTGCTTCCCGGTGACAGCACCACCAAACTTCAAGAGTTTCCCGTGCCCCAGCCCGGCCACGGCGAAGTGCTGCTGCGGATGAAAGCGTCCACCATCTGCGGCTCGGACATTCGCTGCATCTACCACGAACACTTGGGCAAAGGCCCCGAGGGTTACCAGGGCGTCATCGCCGGCCACGAGCCTTGCGGCCAGATCGTCACCGTCGGGCCGGGCTGTCGGCGATTTGGCGAGGGTGATCGCGTGATCGTCTATCACATCTCGGGCTGCGGGGTGTGCAACGATTGCCGCCGGGGCTACATGATTTCCTGCACCAGTCCCTATCGTCGCGCCTACGGCTGGCAACGCGACGGGGGCATGGCCGACTACCTCATCGCCGAGGAAAAAGACTTGATCGCCCTACCCGACGCCTTGAGCTACGTCGATGGCGCGCAAGTGGCCTGCGGCTTTGGCACGGTGTACGAAGGCCTGGAAAAGATCGGCGTCAGCGGCAACGACGCGGTGCTGGTCACCGGCCTGGGCCCCGTCGGCCTGGCCACGGCCATGCTCTGCAAAAAGCTCGGTTCGCCGCTGGTCATCGGCATTGATATCAACCCCGAACGCATGAAATTGGCGACGGACATGGGCCTCTGCGATGCGGTGCTGGCCTCCGGGCCGGACAATGTGCACGAGGTTCGCAAGCTCACCGGGGGCCGGGGCGTGGAGCGGGCCGTGGATTGCTCAGCCCACCCCACCGCCCGCGCCACGGCCGTGCGCGCCACCGCCAAATGGGGCCGCATCGTTCTCTTGGGTGAGGGCGGCGAAATGCACATCAACCCCTCGCCGGACCTGATCCACGATCAGAAAACGATCTTCGGCTCGTGGGTGACTTCGACCTGGCGCATGGAGGAACTGGTTGAGAAACTGCTGCGCTGGAACCTGCACCCGGCCGACTTGGTGACCCACCGCTTCCCGCTGGAAAAGGTCGCCGACGCCTACTCCCTGATGGCCTCTGGCCGCTGCGGCAAGGTGGCCGTCTGCTTCGATGAGGAACTGGCCACGGCTTGACGGGCAATCCAGAAACCAGCAGCCCGCGTGGGGCGCGTCCCGTAGCCGGGGCTTGGGCTTGAAAAACACCCATCCCTGATTTGGCATCTTTCCAACTCTTGGTTAACCTGTGGCCTCTCATTCCGCTGGCGCTGCAAAATGCGCCCTTTCCCGCCCGGTAAACACCGACACTCCTTTTCGAGGTTCCCATGCCCAGCCAAGGCGTCATCACCCAGGTCATCGGCTCGACCTTCGATGCCAAGTTCGACGAACACCAGATGCCCGAAATCTACAACGCGCTGACCGTCAAGGAGTCGCACAAGGGTCTGGACATCGACCTCACCGGCGAAGTGCAGCAGCACTTGGGCGGCGGGCAGGTGCGGGCCGTGGCCTTGGGCAGCACCGACGGCCTGACCCGCGGCATGGTGGTCACCGACACCGGCCAGAGCGTCAAAGTTCCCGTCGGCGAGCAGGTGTTGGGCCGGGTGTTCAACGTGCTGGGGCTGCCCGTGGATGAAAAAGGCCCGGTGCATGCCGACAAATACCGCCCCATTCACCACGCTCCGCCCGAGTTCACCGAACTCAACCCCAAGACCGAAATGCTCGAGACCGGCATCAAGGTCGTCGATCTGCTCTGCCCGTTTGTTCGCGGGGGCAAGATCGGCCTCTTCGGCGGGGCAGGCGTGGGCAAGACCGTCATCATCCAGGAAATGATCGCCCGCATCGCCCGTGAGCACGGCGGGTACTCCGTATTCGCCGGCGTCGGCGAACGCACCCGCGAAGGCAACGACCTTTGGCTGGAACTGGGCGAGGCCGAGTTCAAGGACGCCCAAGGCAAGGTCTCCAAGGTGCTCGACCGCGTGGCGATGGTCTTTGGCCAGATGAACGAGCCGCCCGGCGCGCGACTTCGCGTGGCGCTCACCGGCCTGACCATGTGCGAAGAGTTCCGCGATTCATCGGGCAAGGAAACGCTGCTCTTCATCGACAACATTTTCCGCTTCACGCAGGCCGGTTCGGAAGTGTCAGCCTTGTTGGGCCGCATGCCCTCGGCCGTCGGTTATCAGCCGACGCTATCGACGGAAATGGGCGCGTTGCAGGAGCGGATCACTTCGACGGACAAGGGTGCCATCACCTCGGTGCAGGCCATCTACGTTCCCGCTGACGACTTGACCGACCCCGCGCCTGCCACGGCCTTTAGCCACTTGGACGCCTTCGTGACGCTTTCCCGTGGCATCGCTGAGAAGGGCATTTACCCCGCGGTCGATCCGCTGGGTTCGACCTCGCGCATCCTTGAGCCGGGCGTCTTGGGCGAGGAGCATTACCAAGTCGCCCGCCGCGTGCAGACGATTCTTCAGCGGTACAAGGACTTGCAGGACATCATCGCCATTCTGGGCGTGGATGAGCTGAGCGAAGAGGACAAGTTGATCGTGGCCCGCGCCCGCAAGATGGAGCGATTCCTGAGTCAGCCGTTCTTCGTGGCCGAGCAGTTCACGGGCTTCCCCGGCATTTACACGCCGTTGAAAGAGACGATCTCCAGCTTCCGCCGCATCGCCGATGGCGAGGGCGACGACCTGCCCGAAAGCGCCTTCATGTACGTCGGCACGCTCGACGACGCTCGCACCAAAGCCGAGAAGATGGCGGGGTAATCGCGCGTGCCAAACAGACAGAGCCGAGGGGCGTAAGCCCCCGGAGGAACTTTCCTGCACTCCGAAACAACCCTGTGTGTACGCACGCCCTTGAACCTTCCCCCGGGGGCTTACGTCCCACGGCTCTGACAAGACAGTCGAGACAACCGCGGGCTTTCACCCCCTCACCTTGTCACCCCCTCCACCCCCTCACGCCTTGGCCTCCAGCGCCTTGACCTCATCCTCACCGACCCCCAGCCACTCCATCATGTGCTGGTCGTAAATGCGTTGATGGGAAGCGTTGGAAAAGTCCAGCCGCAATTCGTTGATGACCTTGGTGCCTTGGCCGATCCATTGCCGCCAAGTTTCCTGGCTGAAGTTTTCGTAGATGATTTTTCCCAAGGCCCCACGCATCGGCGGGTCGGGCAAGCGCGTGCCGGGCTGGCCCGTCTTGCGATCCAGCACCTGATCCTTGCCCGCGCTCTCCTCCACCGCCACCGTGGGCTTGGCAACCTCCGGCACCGGTGCGCCGAGCTTGCTCAACAGCGACTCCATCGCCCGCTGCGGCATCACGTCACCCTTCTCGGCCGCGACCTTGTACCCCTCCGTCAGCGTCGCCACCGCTTCTTCCTTGCGATCCAGTTCGATCAAGCATTGGGCGCGGAGTTGATAAGCCCGCGACATCTGCGCGTTGGCCTCTAGGGCCTTGGCAAAAGCGTCGGCGGCCTCGGCGTGCCGGCCCGCGTCGCGGTAGGCGTTGCCCAGCGAGAACCACGCCATGTCATCCGGCGCTTCCCGCGTCATCTTTTCCCACTGTTGGATCCGTGCGTTGGGGTCTATTGTCATAGTGCCCCAAGCATAGGCGCTTCAAAGACGCGTGGCTTCGTCAGACATTATGCATCGACCTGCCGGTTTCGCAGGCGTGGGTTACCGTAAGCTTTTAGGGTTTGCGGCAGAGCCACTATCGAAAGGACA
>JBBRGB010000034.1:0-19132 GCA_038241095.1 Phycisphaerales bacterium | reverse complement strand
TGCTGGGTGGTGATTCGGGTGGGGTGGGGGGGGTATGCGACGGGCACCGGTGTGGCGGGTCCCTGGGCTCCCGGGGGGGGGGGGGTGAATTGGGGGGCGAATCCGGGGGCACGGCCACGGCAGGCGGACATTTGGATACTCAACGCCGATGGTTCGGGCCGGACGAATCTGACGCGCAACGCATTTGTGAACGTGCAGCCGGTGTGGGCCGGGGACGGTCAGGTCTATTTCGTTTCGGGCCGGGATGGCTCGGGTCGTGAGAACATCTGGTCGTTGCGGCCGGGCCGTTCGCTGTTGTTGGCGCAGCCGACGACAACAGGGGGGGCGGGTGGCACGGAGCGGCGGACGCAGACGGCACCGTCGGTTGAAACATTGAAAGATGGCCCGGTGGGCGGATAACCGCTGGGTTGATGGATTGAAGCAACTACCGCCGGCGGAGGCTCCGGCGACTTAAACCCCAGGCAGGATGCCATGACAATCAAACAGGTCATGCTCGTCGTGATGCTGCTGGCGACCGCCGGTTGCGAGGGCTTGATGTCCCGCCCACCGGCTGCGACGCTGGCCAGCCCCTACCCGACCCGTCAGGTTTGGGCCATCGCGCCCTTGCGAAACGACAGCGGCAGTCTCCAGGCCGACGGCTTGGTGATGGCGGATCATCTGCATCGGCAGTTGGAAAACGCTTCGAATCTCGATGTCCTGCCGGTCAATCGCACCTTGGCGGCCATGCAGGCGTTGAACATGCCCCAGGTCGCCAGTCCTTCGCAGGCCATGCAACTCCTGCGGGTGTTGGGGGCTGATGGGCTGGTGGTGGGTTCGATCACGGCTTACGACCCTTACGACCCGCCGACGTTGGGACTGACACTTGAGCTTTTCACCAATGAGCGGATTGATCGCAATGACGCGGCGAATCTGCGGCGACTCACCACGGCGGCGACGGACCCTTCACCAAGCATCGCATCGAATGGCGCGGCTACGCAGCCGGTGAGCATCGCCAGCGCGGTGCTCAAAGCCAGCGACCCGCGCACGCGCGAGTTGATGGAGTATTACGCGGCCCAACGGGGCAGCGAAGGGGAACGGGGCACGTGGCGGATGTATCGCATGAGCATGGACCTGTACAGCGAGTTTGCCGCCTACGTCATGGGGCGGAACCTGCTGGAAGCTGAAGGTCGGCGAATCAACCCGCCGACTGTGAAAAACAAGAACACCTCTCGCACGGACTGATGCCGCCATCGGTCCCGGCGACGGGATCGGAGCGGCCAATGTCCAAAGCCAAACCCAAATCGACTTCCCCTCGCGCCAAGTCGGCGTTGCCGGTGGCGGCGCGCGGCCGATTGGAAACGGCGCTGTCGGGCGATGCCAATCATCGCACGCTGGTGCTGGTCAAGGAAGGCAAACGCTACGTCTTTCACTACGACGTGGGCGGCGAACGTGAACTGCTCCAGAGTTTTCTGGACATGGTCGCCGACGGGCAGAGTGGCTTGGAGTGGTACGACGCGGCCATGCTTTGCAATCAGATGGGAGAGGGCATGGGCAGGGAGTTGGAAAAACTCAAGAGCGCTTGAATGTGATTCGTAATCGACGGGTTCACTCATGGAACCCGTCGCGATGGGTCAACAACCGAAAAGGATTCGTTTATGTGCAGCGACAGTCCCCTGGTGCAGCAGTTCGTCAACTACCTGCGTTTTGAGCGGCATTTCAGCCCTTACACCTCTCGCTGCTATGAGACGGACCTCTGCCAATACTTGGAATTCCTGGCGCAGCAAGGCGGGGATACAGCGGCCGTCGATGCCCTGATTCTCGCCGGTGACAGCGTGCAGCTTCGTGCCTTTTTGGCGCACATCGACGCCATGAAATACAGCAGCGCCACCGTGGCGCGGAAGATCGCCACCCTGCGTTCGTTTCACAAGTGGCTGCAACTTCGCGGGCGGATCACCAGCAACCCCATGACGCTGATTCGCACGCCCAAGCAGAGCAAGCGTCTGCCCAAGGCCATGAGCGTCGCCGACGTGGAGAAGCTGCTTACCGTGCCCAATGCCCAGGAGACGCTCGGTGCCCGTGACCGCGCCATGCTCGAAACGCTTTACTCTACCGGTGTGCGTGTGAGCGAATTGGCGGGGCTGGATCGCAACGACTTGGACTATGTGGAGCAAACGCTGCACGTCCGCGGCAAGGGCAAGCGCGAGCGCATCGTCCCCCTAGGCTCGCACGCCCTGGCGGCCATTCGCCACTACATGCTGCTGCTCGAAGGCGATCAACGTTTTCTCACCGTGCTGCATTCCGCGGCCACCGGCAACAAGATTCCGCTGTTCATCAACAAGAACGGCGGGCGTCTTTCGAGCCGCTCCGTTCGCCGCAAGCTCGACAAATACTTAATCGAGTCGGGCCTGGACCTGCGCATCAGCCCGCACACGCTGCGGCACAGTTTCGCCACGCACCTGCTGGACAACGGCGCGGACCTGCGCAGCGTGCAGGAACTGCTGGGCCACCAGTCGCTATCGACGACGCAGATTTACACGCACCTTTCGACGATGCGCCTGCGCACCGCCTACGACCGCGCCCACCCACGGGCGGTGTGATATTGTCAGGGCGCGGGATCGGGTGCCACACGGCATCCCGCAAGGGTGCCGTGTGCCGAACTAGACAAAACGTCCGGCCAAACCACAAACTCACGGACACACAGCACCCTACGGGATGCTGTGTGGCACCGGATCACCTTGTCACCCACTCACCTTGTCACCTTGTCATCCCTTAAACGTCCCCACCAAACGCTTGACGCCATGCAACACGCCTCAAGCCTCACACCAAACCCTCGGCCCGGCACCACCATCGCCCGCCACCTCACGCCGCTGGCGCTGACGGGCCTGCTCTTGGCGCTGGCGTTTCCGCAGCCCGGTTGGGCTTGGCTGGCGCATGGGGCGCTGGTGCCCGCGGCCATCATCGCCCTGCGTTCCAATCGCCCGCGTCGCCTGGCGTGGACGACGTATCTCGTGGGCGTGGCGTGGTGGCTGCTGATGGTGCGCTGGCTCATCCCGGTGACGGTGGGGGGGTACATCGGGCTGTCGTTTTTCTACGGGCTTCACTGGCTTGTCGGCCTCATGGCCCTGCGCTGGCTGGATCGCAAGTATCGCCGCATGCCCATGACCTTGGCGCTGCCGATGGTCTGGACGAGTCTGGAAATGATCCGCTCGCACTGGCCTTCGGGCGGCTTCGGGTGGTTCGCCCTGGGGCATTCGCAGGCGGCTTGGCGGGTGGGGGACGCGGCCCCGATTCTGGCGCAGAGTGCGGACCTGTTTGGTGAGTTGACTGTCAGTTTTCTGGTGGCCATGACCAGTGGGTTGATCGTCGATCTGCTGGTGCGGCCGTGGTTCACCACCCGACGCGGCGAAGGTGGAGGCAACGGAGAAGGAAGGGGGGGGCGGTTCAGTTACACCTTGCGTTGGTCGCTGACGCTGTGGATTTTGTGCGTCGGTGGGGCGATGTTTTATGGTCAGTGGCGCATCAAGCAGACGCCGGTGTTCCTCACGCCTGGGCCGCGGGTGGCGGTGGTGCAGACCAACGTGCCACAGGACAACAAGAATCAGCCTTCGCCCGCCACCGATCGCGCCATGTGGGATCAACTCGTGAGCCTCACGCGGCAGGCGATGACGACGACGCCCCCGACCGACGGTCAAGGCATCGCCGCCAAGCCCGACCTGATCGTCTGGCCCGAGACGATGGTGCCCGCGTCGCTCAATGTCGAAGCCGTGACCGACCTGGCCACCGATGCCGCATTTTGGCGTAACCTGACGGTTCAAGACATTAGCCACGCCGGTGACCCCGCGGCTTATGAGCGCTTGGCCAAACAAAGAGGTGTCACCCTTGAAGCCCTGCCGACGTATCTGGCGGATTGGCTGACGGAACTGTCCGCCTATCGCGTTCGCATCACCGAGTTGTCGCGCGAGTTGGACACGCCCCTGCTTGTCGGGGCGACTTCCGAGCTTCGTAACGATCGCGCCGAAACGTACACACCCAACGACCTCCGTTTCAACTCCGTGTACCTTGCCATGCCCGCCGGTTGGTATGCCGAGCGTTACGACAAGATTCATCGCGTGCCCTTCGGTGAATACATCCCATGGATCGACGCTTGGCCGTGGTTGAAGGGCGTGTTCATGAAGTACCTTTCGCCCTACGAGAGCGACTACACCCTGACCCCCGGCTCCCAACTGACGCTCTTTCAAACGCAGTTCGTTTCAAGTGGCAATGAGGCAAAGCGCCCGCTGACCTTTGCCACGCCCGTCTGTTTTGAGGATGCCATCGCCCGTCTGACGCGGCGCATGGTTTACGGAGAAGATGGACAAAAGCGGGCGGACATGCTCATCAATCTCACCAACGATGGCTGGTATGCCGCGTGGGATCAGCCACCACAGCATCTGCAATTGGCGACGTTGCGTTGCATTGAACTGCGGGTGCCCATGGCGCGAAGCGTCAATACTGGCATCAGCGGTTTCATCGACAGCCTCGGCCGCATCGAGGCCGTGGTCACGGTCAACGGGCAACGGCAGGAAGTGGCTGGCGTCGCCTCGCACAACGTATCGCTCGATTCCCGCGTCACGCTTTTCGCCCGTTGGGGTGAGTTGCCGATGTGGGGCTTGACGATCATCACCGGATTATTGATTGTTCTTGCGCCCTTGGTGCCCAAGCGTCGGGCGTGAGTCCGTGGGAATGGGTGATTGATGAACACGAAGTCACGAAGACACGAAGGAAACAGGAACAAGACTTGACGCTTGCGTGGCTGTTTGCGCTTGCGGAGTATTTTCCCTTTTTATGCCTTTCTTCGTGGCTTCGTGTCTTCGTGTTCATCAATTTTGGCTGTCCTTGGTGCCACCGGTGCCCTTGGTGGTTATAACTGTCTTGCTTCTCACAAAATGGAAAATCCCATGCCAAGATTTAGACCCGCCGCTTTGCTGCTGTTGACCGTTGCCTTGCTCGCCGGCTGCCCGACGGTGCCCAACGATGCCAACCTGAACAAGAACAAGCCGACAGCGCAGCAGACGGAAAACCTGCGTGACAAGGCCGTCACGCAGATCGTCGCCTCGGCCAAGAGCGGCGACCCCTTTCTCCGCGCCAACGCCATCGAAGCCGCCCAACCGTTGGAAGACCGCGTGCGGCCTCTGGCGCGGCTGGGCCTCACCGACCAACACCCCGCCGTGCGCTTCGCCGCCCTGATGACCATCGGCAAGCTCAAACTTGCCGACCTCGCCAACGCCACCAAGCCCTTGCTTGACGATGACAACGCCTCGGTTCGGGCCGCGGCCATTTACGCCCTTCGCCGCAACGGCGTCAAGATCGACGTCTCGCCCCTCTCACAAATGCTCGCCAGCCAGGACCCGGCCTTGCGCGGCAACGCGGCGATGGTCGTGGGACTGCTGGGCGACGCCAGCGCCATCGGCATGTTGAAGGAGACGGCCCAGGTGCCCATCCCCCGCGCCAATGCCGCCCAGGACGCCATCATTCGCCTGCAAGTCGCCGAGGCCATCGTGCGGCTGGGGGACGCCTCGACGCTCGATGCCATCCGCGCCGGGGCCTACTCGCAGTTTGACGAAGTGCGGGTGTTGGCGGTGACGCTCATGGGGCAGTTGGGCGACCGTCGTTTTGAGAAGGCGGTGGGCAACATGCTCGACAAACCGCCGGTGGAATTGCGACTGGCGGCGGCGGGGGCGCTGGCGCGATTCGGTCACGCCGATGGCTTGCCGGTGGCGGTGGAGGCTGCGGGGTCGGAGATTCAGGCCGTGCGTGCACAGGCGGCGATGACCTTGGCGCTGTTCCCCTTGGCGCAGGCCAATGAAACCTTGGCGCGGCTACTGGATGATCCTTCGGAACAGGTGCGACTGGCGGCGGCGGCGGCGCTGGTGATGCCGGTGCGGCGCTGACATTTGATCCCACAGAAGCCGTCGCGGCGACGGCATCTGTGGGCTTGCAATTTACACATCAGCGCCCCGCACTCACCGCCCCGCATCCCCGCGTAAGAGTGACAGATTCCGCCGCCCCACGTTCTTCTGTTCAAACGT
Organism: Phycisphaerales bacterium; assembly: GCA_038241095.1. GTDB lineage: Bacteria > Planctomycetota > Phycisphaerae > Phycisphaerales > Phycisphaeraceae > JBBDMX01. The sequence goes on along the minus strand of JBBRGB010000034.1, from coordinate 13,085 downwards.
CTGCCAGGCGTCGTCACCCGCGCCGGCCTTGCGTTGCTTCAACGTGAGGTTGTATTGCTGGCCGTTGATGGCGTAGCTGATGGAAATCACTCCGCCATCGTTAACGAGCATCGGCGCATCGGCCTTGGGCTTGCGCAGGGGGTAGAGCAAGGCTCCGAGCACTTCCGTCTTGCCGCCTTTGTTTTCGATGCAGACCATTTCACCTTCGGTTTTGTAGCCCAGCATCCAGAGCGTTCCGCCGTGGTTTTCGATCAGGGATTCCTCGCCGAACTCGCAGTTGACGCTGCGGCCCCAAACACTTTGCGGATGAGCGATGACGATGGGCTTGCCGATGGTGTCCTCGATGAACATGTCGCCCGTGCCCTTGGCGGTGTTGCGATAGCCCTTGTGGAAGTCGCAGTGCCGCATGGCCAGGGCTTTGGTCGAGGCGTGTTCCACCACGCCGGAGAACCAGATGTGCTCCATCATGGTGCCTTGGGGGTGCGCCCCTTCAAAGCGGATCAGGGGATCGACGCCGGCGTCCTTCATCGGGCCGATGGAGGACTGCATGCCCAGGATGAGGCGGACGTTGCCGCGGATGATGATGGTCTTGCCCACCTTGTAATCGCCGTTGGGCAGATAGACGATGGGCTTGCCCGAATCAATCGCGGCTTGAATCCCTGCGGCGTCGTCATCATCCCCGCCCACCGTGGCACCGAACGCGCAGACGTTGGCCCACTGTGAAAAATCGCCGGTGTAGAACTCCGGCGCTTCCTTCACCGGCAGGTTCAGCGGCTTGGGCGGCAAGCCGGCGGGAAGGGTGAAGGCCTGCGAAACATGGCTCTCGATGCTCTTGCCATCCTTGGCCATCACCGTGACGGGTGTGCCCCGGCCGGTGTCTTCCAGGCTCTTGCCGTAACCGCTGATGGCGACGTTGCGCAGGTCGAGTTGGCCCTTGCTCTTGATGGCGGTGGCCTGCGGGTCGCCGCCGGTGAGTTTGGCGTCGATGAGCGCGATCAAGCCATTCTCGTTGCCCAGCTCGATGACGGGCACGCGGTTGTCGCTTTGCAGGTCGCGGATGGCCAGCACGTTTTGATTGCACCAGATGCCGAGTTTCTTTTGGCCTTTGAGGACGATGTGTTCGAAGGTCATGCCGTATTGGTAGTGTTCGACGCGGATGCCGAAGTCGAAGCCTTCGATGCTGACATTTCGCACCAAGGCCGGGCCGGGCCAGTGGCGGGTGAGGCCCAGGCCGCAGTACCCGTTTTTAGCCTTGATGGTGACGTTTTCGACGGTGCCGCGGTTGGAGGCGACGAAATCCACGCCGATGGCGCCGGGGTTGTCGCCGACATCGACGGTGAGGTTCATCACGGCGTGGCGAAAGGCGCGGTTACCCCCGCCGTCCATCGGCTTGTCGCCAGCCTTGGTGCGCTTGTCGGATTCCGATCCGCTGGCGATGACCCACTTTGGTTTTGCGGCATCGGCGTAATCGGGCAGGTTGTCCTTGAGCTTGATGATGCTCTTTTCCTGGCTCTCACCGCGGAGCAACATGCCCGCCCGCCACCCGCCGCTCCAGCCGAATTCTTCCACGCGGCTTTCCAAGGGGCCTGTGACCAGGTACGTCCCCTTGGGGAAATAAACGAACGGGGGATTGGCATAGCGGCTGTTTTTTTCGATGCCATCTTTAATGGCGGTGCGGATGGCCTCGGTGTCATCGGTGACGCCGTCGCCCTTGGCACCGTGATCCTTGACGTTGACGAAACCGGCGTCGGGTGGCAACGGCATGTCGGCGGCCAAGGCCGGCACGGCCATGCCGACGGGCAACAGGCAAGCCATCGCCGCGAAAACCAAAAGGCCCAACGCAAAAAGAACGTGGATTTGACTTCGATTATTCATGGCAGACTCCGGTTCGGGCAAGCATTCAGAGGCGGAATTGAAAGTATAACGCAATCCATGACGCGGGGATGAGAGCTGTCGGACCCGAGTCTGAAAACACGGCCCCCTACCAAGGGACGGCGTGTCGCTTTTGTGCGCACAAAAGAGACACGCGGAGACAAAAAGAACTCCATAAACGCGGGCTGTTAAAGAAGAAGAAATTATTTTCTATCGGGCACGCATTGTGCCCATAGGGTTCGTCAACTGTGCGCGCGCTTTTGGTTTGACGACATCTCACGGCAAGGCGAAAAGCGTCGCGTAACCGCTGGGGTCGTGATAAAACCACTGCCAACCCGCGGCGTTGGCCAGGGCGGTGATGTTGTCGCGGGTCAGGGCCGGGTCGTAGCCGTAGGTGGACGCCAGGCGGTGAAGCTCGGACCAGTTGACCCAGACATGGGTGAACCCCCGCATTTTCAAAGCGTCGGTGACGCGGGCGGGGTCGTTGTTTAGTTGGCGAATGAGGGTTCCCAAAACATTCTGGTCAAAGGCCGAGGCGTAGGAAAACGGGCGTTGCAAATAAATCAGGCGGCCGTTGTCGGCGACGATGAGGGTGCGGGAAGTGGGCGAAAGCTGATTGATCGGGTGGTAGCCGACGCTGGTGTCGTCCAAGGCCGCGGCCGCGGTTCCGGGCGTGGCGAGGCTATCGACCAACTGCCAGGGTGGAAGCCCGGCGACGGTTTGCGAATGGAAAATTGCGTAGGCGTGGACGATCAAGGGCAGGCTCAATGTCAGCGTCAACACGGCAAAAAGCCCGCGACGCTGGAAGGTGAGTTTTTCCTGCGCGTGGCCAGCTCCGAGGCCCAGCAGCACGCAGGCCGGGAGCATCAGCGGCAGGAGAAAACGGCTTTGTAAATGAGTGGTGAAAAGCCAAATGAGCGCGGCAATGCCCAGCATGAGCAACATCGCCAGCCCCGCCCGGCGAAGCGCGGGCGAAAGCAGCGAGGCCACCGCCCCGGCCACACACGCCAGCCAGAACAGAGGAAATCCCGCGTGATGACCGAAGCGGGTGATGTCGGCATCGTTGGCATCGGGCTTGGTGGCAAGACCGCCCAGCGCGCCGAAGCCAGCGTTGGTCAGCCCGCGCTGATTGAGCAATGACAGACGTTGCCCCAGCGTCGCCTCGGTGGCGTGAGCCCGCCTCCAACGCTCCGCCAATTCAGGCGTCCAATGGCCCCGGCCCAGCGTTTGCGTGGCGAAGGGAAAAACAGGATTGCCCGTCCAGACCGCGTTGCGAATCAGATAAGGCGAGATGGTCAACGCCATGACCACCAGGATGATGCCCAGGTTTGTCCCACGCGCCCAAAGCGAGCCGCGACCGTCAGGGAGCGGTGTTTTCGCGCCAGATATTCCCCACCAATCCAAGGCGATGATGAGGATCAGGCCCGGCGCGAGCATGACGCCGATGGTGAGTTTGGCGAGTGTGGCGGCTCCCAGCAGCAGGCCGATGACGGCCGCGCCGCGGCGCGAGCGGCCAACGTGATCGGATGCCAGGAGCATCGCTCCGCCCGCCAACGCCAAGGCCGCCATTTCGTCGTAAGCCAGACTGGCGGTGATGAGCACCCAGGGCGTCGCCAGGAATATCGCAGCCGCCAGCACGCCCGCGGCCCTTCCGACCAAGCGCGACACCATGCACGCCACGATCGCCGCGGCGACCAGCGCCATGGAAGCGTGGAGCAGTTGGGCCGTGTAAATGGCGCTGGGACTGAGTTGGCCGTGCATGGCGGTGATGTGCAAATACCCGGCCTCGACCAGGTTGGGCAGGTAGGAATAGACGTTGTGTTCCAGTCCCGCCATGCGGTCCAGCGCCAGCCATTCGCGTGGCAATTGCAGGTGATACGAAATCGCGTCGTAGCCAAAGGCCTCCACCGACCACAGCGCACCGGGCGGAATGCACGCCGCCACCAAGAGCAACGCCGCGGGCGGCAGGCAGAGCAACAGCGTCCAAGGCGGCTCGACCCAATGCTCGATGTGCCAGGCTTCGTTGCGGTTGCCCACCACGTGCCACACCACGGCCGCGGTGCCCAGCGACGGCAACAGCCAGGCCGTCCAAGGGTTCATCAAGCCGACCCAACCCAAGAGCCAATCGAACAGGAGCAGCGAAGCCAAACCAAGCGTGAGCTGCGTGACGAAGCGGTAATGAACCTGTGGAAGCAGGCGTTGTTGGAGCATGATGCCCAGCCCGATGGCACCGACCCAGAAGCCGGTCAACACGGGCAGTGAGGATAGGACGATGAAGATGATGCCCGCGAGCTTGCCGACGATGACGGCGGGCAGTTCGCTTGCCGCAATGCCCGATGGCGAAAAGAACGGCCCATGCAACGCCAGCATGGCGGCGATGGCAAAGAGCAGCATCGCCCCCAAGGCGACGGCGATCCGCGTGATGCGCTGCGAGCGAAGACTCACGGGCTTTCCTTTTCAATTCAGTGAACCACTGAGAACATCAAGACCACCAAGCGTAACAAAGGCGGAAGGAATTGATGAACACGAAGACACGAAGCCACGAAGGAAGGTATGAAAGTCTTGACGCATGGGGCTTGAGCTTTGCGCAAGCGTGTTACTGCTCGTCCATGTTTATTCAAATGCCATTCGCCGTCTTTGCCTTCCTTCGTATTTTCGAGTCTTCGTGTTCCCAATGCTCTTGGTGCTCTTGGTGGTTCACATCCTCTTCCAACGCGAAGAGCCTTCGCAGGGCCGCGGCGTAGAAAGCCAGCGGGGCATCGGCATCGCGGCGATCCAACTGGCTCATCGGCAGGTGCAGAATCTTGTTGATCAGACGGTCAGTGTGCTCATTGAGCAACGCTTGAATCTTCGGGTCCGCCCCGGCCGGGTGGGCCGTGGCCAGTCGCCGCAGGGTGCGCTGGCTTTCGGCCTGGCCCATTTCGTGGAGGCGGTGACGCAGGGCGCGAATGAGCCGGCCCACATCCTGGTTCTGTACCTCGCTCATGCAGCTTCGCGCCGCGTCGAGCAAGAGGGCATCGGCGGCTTGAACCTGACTGCGGCGATCCTCGTGCGTCTGCGCCACGACCTGTTGCAAGTCGTCGATGTTGTAAAGATAGACGTTGGTCAGCGTGCCCACCGCCGGCTCCACGTCGCGCGGCACGGCCAAGTCAATGACAAACAGCGGCCGATTACGACGCCGACGCGACAGCGGCTTGAGTCGCTCGGCGGTGATCACCGGATGTGGGGCGGCCGTGCTGGTCAACACAATGTCGGCCTCCACCAACAGCTCGTCCAAATCCTCCCAGGCCCGCGCCCCGCCACGCCCCGGCTCGATGCCCAACAGCCCGGCGAGATTGCAAGCCCTCTGCGGTGTGCGGTTGACCAGCCAGAGTTTCTCCGGCGAAAGCGCCTGCAAGTGTCGCAGCGCCAGTTTGGCCATGTCGCCGGCACCGATGGCCAGCACCGTCTTGTCCTGGAAGCTCTCGAAAATCCGCTTGGCGAAATCCACCGCCACCGAGCCGACCGACACGCGACCCTTGTCAATGCCGGTCTCGCGGCGAACCTGCTTAGCGCTGGCGATGGCCTGCTGAAAAAGCCGATGCAGCACCGGCCCGACGACCTGCCTGGCCGCAGCCTGTTCGTAGGCCCGCTTGATCTGCCCCAGCACCTGCGGCTCACCGAGGACCATCGAATCCAACCCCGTGGCCACGCGGAAAAGATGGGCCGCGGCCTCGTGGTTTTCACGGTGAATCACCGCGGAGGTCATCAAGGCGCGATCCGTGCCGCAATGCTCGGAGACAAAGGCGATGAGTTGTTGGATGTCGGGTGGATGATGCGAGGGCCGGGCCAGATAAAACTCGGTGCGGTTGCAGGTCGAAAGGATGATGAGTTCCACGCCGGGGTACTGGCGTGAAAAACCATCCACGGCGGCGTCCAGCGCGGTGCCGGCCAGCGCCAGGCGCTCGCGCAACTCCACGCCCGCGGTACGGTGATTGATGCCCAGCATCACGATGCGCACGGGGCGGCCTCCGCAAAGGCTTGAGGCTTGCCCCCGGAAAGGCTTGAAGCTTGCGCCGCCAGCCTTGTCGTCGCGGCTGTTTCCGCGTTCTGACTAACTCGGGTCTTGGCCAAAAAACTGATGGAGAGAATCCACACTGCCAGCAAGAGCAGCAGCCCCAGGATGCTCAACCACGCGGCCCGCCTGCCGCGGAAGAGGGTGGTGTGGCGGACGTTGGTGACCAAGGCGTAAATGCACCAGACGATGACCGCCAGGGTGATCTTGGGCGCGTACCACCAGCCGGGCATGGCAGTGAGGTTTTTGTCGGTGGCGTAGATGACAAAGCCGGCGACCAGGCCCACCGTCAGCAGGCCGAAGCCCGCGGCCGAGGTGCGGATGATGACCCGCTCGATGGCTTCGAGACTGCCCAGTCGCGGCGTGGGGGTCGCGGGCTGTTTGCGGCGCAGGCGGCGCTCGGCGAATAGGTACATGCCGCCGCTGAAAGCCGCCACGGCCAAGAGGGCGGTGCCGACGTAAATGCTGGCCAGGTGCAGCGAAAGCCAAACGCTGCCGATGCGGAAGGGGTGGAACGTCCAGGCGCTGGCGCAGATGGCCCACGCCAGAATCAGCGTAAGAATCGGCAGGCCGAAGGCGGCGATGCCGGGCACTTGGGAGCGATAGCGCAGAAACAGCAGCAGTCCGGTGAGCAAGGCGGCGATGAGCAGCAGGCCATCGACGTGGGCCGTCAGGGGCCGCCATTCACCGTTGACGATGAGCCAGCGGTAAAGGAACAGCGTCAGCGATCCGAGGCCGCAGAGGGCGGTGAGTGTGACGATGACGCGATCAAGGCTGTCACTGACGGGCCGGCTTGCCAACAGTCGCCGCCACGCCAGCGCCGTGGTCGCCAGCGTCAGAACAGTCAGCAATATCAGCGATAGCGTGGTGAGGTTCAACATGGCGTGAAGTGCAGGATATCAGAGCCGCGTGAGGGCCTTGCGGTTTTAATGTCCTAGATAGTGCAGCAGGGGCAGAATCCAGTAGGCCAAGGGGGCGACGATGAGGGGGGAATCGACGATGTCCAGCAGGCCACCGAAGCCGGGGATACCGCTGCCGGAGTCCTTGATGCCCGCGTCGCGTTTGAACAGGCTGGCCACCAAGTCGCCGAACTGCCCGGTCAGGCCCATGAGCGCCCCGGCGATGGCCGCGGCCCACAGGGGCCAATCCTGCGGTTGGAAGTTTCGCGTGTTCATGTCAGGCTGGTAAAAGTAGCGGCCGGTGATGTCCAGATGGTTGGCCAAGGCCACCAATCCCACCGCCACGAGGGTCGAAAACATCACCCCGCCGGCTAGGCCTTCCCACGTCTTGCCCGGACTCAGCCAGGGGATGAGTTTGTGTCTGCCGAAGAGTCGCCCGGTGGTGTAAGCGCCGATGTCGCAGCTCTTGGTAATCAGCATGATGCCCAGAATGATCCAAGCCGAGTGCCACCGGCGAATGAGGATGAAGAAGCCCGGCAAGAGGCCCATGTAGATCAGGGCGAACATGGTCACCCCGGCCACGGCCACGGCCCCTTGGGTGCGACCGCGACCGCTGTAACGCACCAAAGTCAGCAGGAAAAGACTCACCACCACGGTGGCGAGAATGGCCACGGAGCGTTGCGGCTCGATCCAACTCGGCAGGATGTAGAGCGAGAAGCAGCCGGCCATGCCCGCCAGGCCGACCATGAAAGGGTCGGCGTGAATGCCCTTGGCGCGGAAGATGCGGATGAGCTCGACAGTGCCGAAGGGGATCATGGCCAGGAAGACAAAGAGCATCACCAGCCCAGCGGGGAGATAGCGCCGGCCCATGAAAATGGACTGCCAGATGGTGTCACTGATGGCGAGTTGATCCATACGATCATCGAAGTAGAAGAGCGTCAGCATCAGCGCGACCATGATCGGGCCGAAGATCAGGCGGTACTTGAGCATGGAATCATGGTAACCAACCGGCGGGTTTGTCGCGTCAGGCGAAGTGGGTGGGGCAAAGAGCCGCGCACGGAGTAAGCGGATTTCTGGCGTGGAGGTGATGTAGGGCCGTGCGCACCACCGTCGGCTTACTTCGTGCGCGGCTCATGGCCCGTGGTGCTTGTCCCAGGATTTCAGGGCGGTGAAGAGTTGGTCGAGGTGGGCGGGTTGGAGATCGGCGCGGAGGGTCAGTCGCACGCGGGCGCTGCCGGGGGCGACGGTGGGAGGGCGAATGGCGGGGGCGAGGATACCGGCGGTTTCGAGGTGGGCCGAGAGCGCCAGGGCGGCGGTGTCGTCGCCGACGATCAGGGGGAGGATGGGGGTAGGGATTACGCGCGATTGTTGGGGGGACTCCCAGCCGCGGGAGCGGCTGGGCTTTGGGGGCATGTTTATTTCTTTTAGGTGGTGGTGGACTTGGGTTGTGATTTCGGCTAGGCGTCCGCGGCGCTGAGGTTCATCGCGCACGATGTCCAGGGCGGCGTGCAACGTCGCGGCTTGCGCCGGGGGGACGGCCGTGGTGTAGATGAAAGCCCGGGCGTGATTGACCAGCGTTTCGATGACCAGCCGCGGGCCGGTGACGATGCCGCCCAGACCGCCCAAGGCTTTGCTGGCGGTGCTGACGACCACATCCACGCGATCGGCGACGCCTTGTAGTTTGCACAGGCCGCTGCCGTCCTCGCCCAGCACGCCGGTGGCGTGGGCCTCATCGACGATGACGATGGCTTCGTGCCGCTCTGCTAGGTCGCAGATGCGGGGCAGGTCGGCCACATCGCCGTCCATGGAAAAAATGCTGTCGGTGACGATGAACGTGCGTGGTGGGCGGGAGGCGGATTGAGCGGGTGAAGATGAATCGAGGCCGCGCTGTGATGTGGCGGGCGATTTTTCCAGCAGGCGTTGGAGTTTGTCGTAGTTAAGGTGGGGAAAGACGCGCAGGGTCGCGCCACTGGCGCGGGCGGCGTCGATGAGGCTGGCGTGGTTGAGCTTGTCGCACAAGAGCAGGTCGCCGGGGCCGGCCAGGGTGGTCAGCACGGCGAAATTGGCCATGAAACCGGTGGGAAACAACAGTGCCGCCTCGGCGTGCTTGAAAGCGGCGAAGCGGGCTTCGACCTCGGCGTGGAGTGGCAGATGCCCGCTGACCAAGCGACTGGCACCGGAGCCAACGCCGTACTGCTCGATGGCGGCAATGGCTGCGGCCCGAAGGTGTGGATGCCCGGCCAGCGCCAGGTAATCATTGCCCGCCAAGTTCAGTAGCAACCGCCCGCCACGTCGCACCATCGGCCCGCTGGACGTCTGTGCGTCGGTTGGACGCAGCAGGCGCAGACGATTGGCCTTCTCCAACGCCGTCAAATTCGCGTCGAGCTGGGCCAACCATGCTTTCATGTGGCGTGTGAAATTCCGGTGGGTCGTCGCGAAGAATGGATCAATCCCGGTCCTTGCGATTGGCGTCAAGGCTGGCGGCGGAAACCGGGCCGTCTTCCAAGAGCGTGGACTTCATCAGTCGGCCCACCTTGAACTTCACCGTGCGCTTGGGTGGGACCTTGACGGGATCGAGCGTCTTGGGATTCTGCGCCATGCGTGCCCGGCGTTGTTTGACCTCAAAAACGCCGAAGTCGCGTAACTCCAAGCGGTTGCCCCGGCCCAATTCAAGGATGATGCCGTCGAGAAAACTCTGGACGACTTTCTTGACGTTGATCCGCTTTTCACCCGTGGCGTCGGCGATCTGTTCAACCAGTTCTTTTTTGGTAATCGTGGCCATGAAGAGGTGTTCCTGATTTGCTCGCGTCTCTGTTTCGCCGCGACGTCGCTTTCCTCCGCACACCGCCGGATGCCATCCGGTCAACCCCGGTGTCTGAAGTGTGTTGGCGATGACTGGGTTTCAGTATGACATGGCGGCGCATGTCAGTCAAGACGCATGATTTATCGCCCAAAAGAACACTTCCGGGGCGGCGGTTCAGCCCGCCTTGCGCCTGCGTTTGAGCACCCAGGCGATTTCCTGACTGCCCAGGAGCCAGGCCCCGCCCAGATAGACCGCCAAGCCCACCGCCAGCATTATTATCAGTTCCAGCAGCGTGCCGCGTTTGGAGAGTTCGCCCGGCGGGTAGAACCACAAGGCCGGTGCCAAGGCCGCGGCCATCAGCAGGCTCAAACTTGCGGTGCGAAGCCAAGAGATCATGACGGAGCGATCGACGGGGGCCTCGATGTAGCCGCGCATGATCCAGAGCATCAGGCCGCATTGCACAATGGCGCAAATGGCGGTGGACCACGCCAGCCCGGCGGCGCCGAGCGGCCAGATCAAAATCAGATTCAAGGTCACGTTGAGCAGCACCGTCAAGATGGAAAGCACCATGGGCGTGCGAGTGTCCTTCATGGCGTAAAAACCGCGGGTTAGGACGTGGGTCATGGAATAGGCCCAGATGGCCGGGGCGTAACCGATGAGGATGGCCGTGACACGGTGGGAGTCTTGGGTGGTGAAAGCGCCGTGCTCGAAGATGACGCGGGAGAGGGGCAGGCCGATGAGCACCAGTCCCACGCTGGCGGGCAGGCCGATGAAGACGGTGAGTCGCAGTCCTTGGCGCAGCAGGTCGCGGAAGCCGGCCATGCCCGCCTGTCCCGGCTTGGAGGCGGCGTGTGCCAGCGCGGGGAAGATGGCAGTGGCGATGGCCAGGCCGAAGACGCCCAGAGGGAATTGGTAGAGCCGTTGCCCGCCGTTCAAGGCCGCGAGTCCGCCTTGCTCGATGGGGTAGGGAACCATGCGGCCAAAGAGGCTGAGTTTTTCGACGACGTGGATGCCCTTTGCGGTTACGGTGTCGCCCTTTGGAGAGAGGCCCATGGCGATCATCTGATCTATGAAGGTATTGCCTTGAAACACCGCCAAGGCCAGGAACGAAGGCACGAAGTTGCGCCAGAACGTGCCAAAGGCCGTGCCCACGCCAGCGAAGACCAAGGTGATGCCTTCGTACTTGAGCATGGCCACGAGTTGCGTCACCACTTGAATGACGCCCGCCACCACCACGCTGACGCCGACGAGCATCACCCCTTGCCGCAGGGCGGTGTCATCGGTCAAGCCCGCCACGGCCCACCATGTGCCGGCGAGCATCACCACGTTCAACATGATGGGCATGCCTGCCGAGGCCGCGAACTTACCATGCACCTGCAACACCGCGCCGAAGAGCGCCACGACGCAGACTAGGGGCATGTAGGGCAGCATGATCATCGTCAGGCGAATGGCCAGCGTCGAGTCGCCGCTCCAATTGCCATGTTGGAGCAAGGTCCAGAGGAACAACTCGCCGGCCAGCGTCAGCAGCCCCAAAACGATGAGCGTCAAGGCGCTGCACAGGCTGGCGAAGCGTTTGGCCAGCACCCGGTCTTGGGCCAAGAGATCGGTGTAAACGGGAATGAACGCGGCGGTCATGGCCCCTTCGCCAAAGAGCCGACGGGAAAGGTTGGGCATGGCGAAACCGAACCACAAGGCATCGGCGATCGCGCCCAGCCCCAACGAAGTCATCAGGTAAGCGTCCCGCGCCAGGCCCGTGATGCGGGAGACGAGGGTCAAACTGCTGACGACCATTGCGCCGCGGACGAAGGAGTGTTTGGGCACGGATTGTCCGGCGGAACGTGGCGACGCCGCGGTTTGGCCGACGCTTGCCGCATTCATGGCCAACAGTGGCATTTCCAGTTCGGCGGCGGCTTGCAACTCGGCGGGATCCAGCGCCCACTGACTCATCACGCTGGTCTGGCGTTGCGGGTATGCCGCCCAGCGAATCACCACCATCGCCAGCCCCACCGCCACGGCCAAGGCCATGCCCAGATAGTGGGCCACCATGTCATCGACCTCAAAATTGCGGTGAACGAAGGTCTGTGCGTATTCGATGGCCGGGGAAATGGACGCGGAAAGCCCCAGCGCCAAGGTGGCGTTGAGCAGGCGACGCTTGGCACCCAGCGGGGCCGCGCCGTAGAGCAGCCAGGTGAGAATCATGGCCGCGAAAAAGTGCGCCAGTTTGTCGGCAGTGACGGAAAACCCAAAGCTCGGCAAGAGCGGCACGACCAGCCCGGCCAGCGAGTTGCCCCGCGTCAGCGCCATGACCAGGCCGAAGGGCACCGCCAGCGCCAAGGCCGCGCGACAAAACCACATCGTCACCGTCCGCCCCCGCCAAGCGCTGATCGTCAACCCCTGCGCTACGGCGACCGCGGTAATCGCCAGCATGTTCCACCACCAGTCCGCCAGCGACACCGTGCGCTGAAAATACCCCTGCGTCACCTCATCGACCGTGGCGTACACAATCGCAATGACGCAGGCCCACAGCAGGTTGGCGCGGGGCTTGACGGCCCGGCCGGTGAGTCGGGCATTGACCAGCAGCAGCGTCAAGAGGGCAAAGGCCCCGAAGTGCATGATCTTGTCGGTCTTGCCATCGAAGTCCGGCAGCTTCAAATCCAGCCGCGGCCAGTGCGTCGCCAGCGCCAGCACCGGCCAATAGATCGCCAGACCGATCCGCGCGGCGAGTATCTGCGACGAGGTTGGCGGGGAAGTGGGGTCCATGCGGGGGGGGGCGTGAAAGTCTTGAGTCTTGAGGGGTGAGTCTTGAGGTAAGGCAAAACGGCGCGATGAAAGAGTCTTGACAAGCCCACGGATGAAACCGCGGCTCGGAGCGGTTTCTTCCGTGGGATGGAAGGCGACCCCCAGCCCCCGGTCCCGGAAGTTCACACTCCCCCGGCGCTACTTCATCGCCAGCACCGCCTGCGCCAAGGCTCGGTAATCCTGCGCGCCGGGGCACAGCGGGGCGTAATCAAAAATCGTGCGGCCAAAGCTCGGGCACTCCGCCAGCTTGATGTTTCGCCGCACCGGCGGCTTCAACACCGTGGCGCGGTTCCAAGGCACATCCATCGGCCGGGCCGCTTCGAGAAAGCCCTCCAGGTCGCCCATCACCTCGTTGGCCAGCACGGTGTTGCCATCGTGCAGCCCCAGCACGATGCCCGTGACGGCCAAGTCGCTGTTGAGTGATTGCCGCACCATGCTCACGGTCGAAAGCAGTTTCGACAACCCCTGCAAAGCCAGGAAGTGCGCCTGCATGGGCACGAAGACTTCACTCGCCAGCGCCAGGCCGTTGATCGTCAGGAGCCCCAGACTCGGCGGGCAGTCGATGAGCACAAAATCAAACGGATCGCCATCGGCGCCGAAGGACAATATCGGTCGCACCTTGTCACGCAGGATGTGCTGTGCCCGGCCCTCATGCGCC
>JBBRGB010000033.1:0-19623 GCA_038241095.1 Phycisphaerales bacterium | reverse complement strand
CCTTCCCAGGGACCCCCATGGTACCCCCTACCCCCCCCGCGCCTCCCCCGCGACCACCCCGTGCCTCCCCCCGTACCCCCCCCCGCACTGCTGCGCGAAAGGGGCAAAAACCGCGTTTTTTTGCAATCTGCCTCCCCGTTTTCTCCCGGCAACGCGACCTCTATCGACAGTTGGAAGCCCTCAGTCAGCGACAAGGGCAACTCGTGGCCGACTCCGATGCCGAGGCCTTGCTGGGTTTGTTGGGGCAGCGGCAACGACTACTCGATGAGTTGGATGGCTTAAACGTCCAACTGCAACCCTACCGGGCCGACTGGCGGGAACATCTGGCGGGGATGGCGACCGACGAGCGGGCGCAGGTGGCGGGGCTGGTCGATGAGATCGCGGCCTTGCGGGATGCGATCGTGGCCCAGGATGACCGGGATTTTCAGCGCCTCCGGCTAGCGCAGGGCAAGGTCGGGGCGGAGTTGGGCAAGACCGCCAACCAAGGCCGGGCCATGAACTCCTACCGCGGCGCAGCCACGGCCTACTCCCGGCAGGGCAACCCTAGCTTGGCGGATCATCGGGGGTGAGTCGGGGGCTGGGAGTGATTCTAATACAGGAACCGCTGATGAACGCTGATGAACGCGGATAGAGACATGGATGGGAATGGTATTGATTCAAGAGAATGGGTGTGAGAGAATTGATGGCGTGTGGTAGTTATATGGGAAACTTGCAAATAGTATGAATGTCGAACCATCCATTAAGTATTTATCCGTTTTCATCCGCGTTCATCGGCGTTCATCAGCGGTTTCATTTTGATATCCCACCCCATGCCCACGACCACCGATAACATCCCCGCAACTCCCGCCCATGAAGAGGAGCGCTTGCGCGATTTGGCGGAGGTGATTCGGGCTTACAACGCGGTGACGGAGAATCTGCAAAAGAGCCACACGGCTTTGCAGCGCGAGGTGACGCGGCTTCAAGAACAACTGGCCAGTGCCGATGCCCAGTTGCAACGCTCCAAGCGTTTGGCGGCTTTGGGGGAGATGGCGGCGGGCATTGCCCACGAGGTGCGGAATCCCCTGGCGGCGATTCAACTTTACGCGGGGATGCTGGTGGAGGATTTGTCGCCGCTGGCGGGGCTGGACGACAGTGCGGCCACGGCCCGGAAAATCGCTGACGCGGTGCGGGGGTTGGATGCGGTGGTGGGTGATGTGCTGACCTTTGCCCGTGAGCTTTCGCCACGGCTGCGGGAGGTGGATGTCGCGGAGTTGTTTGAACGGGTTTTGCGGACGCATGAGCCGGCGATTGCGGCGGCTGGCGTTGAGGTGACGGTGGAGGTGGAGGAAGGATTGGTGTTATGTGGGGATGCGGATTTGTTGCATCAGGCGTTGTTGAATTTGGTGCGCAATGCGGTGGAGGCGATGGGGGGGGGAGCGCTAAACCGCAAGCGTTTGGGGGGGCGTGGGGAGAATCCGGGGGAGATTGTGCTGGGCGCGAAAGTTATTGAGGGGCGGGTGGTGGTGACGGTGCGGGACATGGGGCCGGGGATTGCGGGGAGTGATATTGATCGGATTTTCAATCCGTTTTTCACCACGCGGGGGACGGGGACGGGGCTGGGGTTGGCGATTGTGCATCGCATTGTCGATGCGCATGGGGGGACGGTGGCGGCGTTTAATGATGGCGGGGCGGTGTTTGAGTTGTCGTTGCCGATGAATGAACACGAAGACACGAAGGATACGAGAGTAACACGGATAAACGCGGATGAACGCAAATGAACGCGGATATGGAAAAGAGTTTTATTCTGACTTATAGCCGCGGCGTCCCCGCCGCGCGTCTTGGATGCAAGGGGTGATTCAAGGACGCGCAACGGGGACGTTGCGGCTGAGAGTTGGAAGGTTTCGATAGGCGATTGACACCAAGGATATGAATGATGACCAAGATACTCATTGTTGATGACAAGCAGATGATGCGGGACAGCGTGGGGGCGACGTTGCAGCGGGCGGGGTTTCAGTGCGTTGTCGCCAGTGATGGGGCGACGGCGTTGACCATGCTGGGCAAGCATCGGCCTGCGGCTGTGCTGACGGACTTGAAGATGCCGGAGATGGACGGGTTGGAGTTGCTGGGCAAGATCAAGGCTGCCGACGATTCCTTGCCGGTGGTGTTGATGACGGCTTATGGCAACGTCGATGCGGCGGTGCGGGCCATGAAGCTGGGGGCTTTTGACTTTATTCAGAAGCCGTTTGAAGGCGATCAACTGGTGCTGACGATCAAGCGGGCGGTGGATCATCGGCAACTGTCGCAGGAAAACGCGGCTTTGAAATCCAACCAGCAGACCTTCCCCGCCACGCCGGTGCTGGTGGGCACCAGTCCGGCCATGCGACAACTGGCGCAGCAGATTCAGCAAATCGCCCACAGCAGCGGCACGGTGATGATCAGCGGCGAATCGGGCACGGGCAAGGAGGTCATCGCGCGAACCATTCACGCCCATAGTCAGCGGCGTGGCCGGGTGATGCTGGCGGTGAATTGCGCGGCCCTGTCGAGCAACCTTTTGGAGAGCGAACTTTTCGGGCATGAGAAGGGGGCCTTCACTGGCGCGGACGCTTTGCGCAAAGGGCGGTTTGAGTTGGCGGATGGCGGGACGCTGTTGTTGGATGAGGTCAGTGAGATTTCTTCGGAGTTGCAGGCCAAGCTATTGCGGGTGTTGCAGGAGCAGCAGTTTGAGCGGGTGGGTTCGAGTTACACGATGAACATTGATGTGCGGGTGGTGGCGACGACCAACCGCGAGCTGCGGCAATATGTGATGGAAGGGAGTTTTCGCCAGGACCTTTATTACAGGTTGAACGTGTTGCCGATTCATGTGCCGCCCTTGCGGGAGCGGACGGAGGACGTGGCGTTGTTGGCGGAGCACTTTTTGGGGCAGGTGGCGTTGCGCGAAGGGCGTGAGGCCAAGGCGTTTGATGAGGAGGCGTTGGGGTTGATGCGCGAGTATCCCTGGCCGGGCAATGTGCGGGAGTTGCAGAACATTTGTGAGCGGGCGAGTGTGTTGAGTCGGGAGCGGGTGATCACGGCGGGGACGATTCAGCCTTGGTTGATCGCGCCGTTGGGGATGGTGGGGATGATGGAGCGGGGGCATCCGGGGGCGACGCAGGTGGCGATGGGTGGGGCGAATGGCGCGGCGGTTGCGACCTCGCGGGCGGGGTTGCCTCGGTTGGCTTCGCCTGTGTTTGTGTCGGGTTCGGGAGTGGCGGGCGGGTCGCCGCGGAAGTTGGAGGAGACGGAGCGTGAGCAGGTGCTTTGCGCGTTGGGGCAATTTCAGGGCAATCGTCAGCGTACGGCTGCGGCGTTGGGGATCGGGGTGCGGACGCTGGGGTTGAAGTTGAAGAAGTGGAAGGAGCAGAACTTGGTGGCGCAGACGATTTGAGCGTGGGCGCGGATGTTGCGCGATTTGGCGCAATTGTTGCGCGTGAGGGGGGGGGGTCGGAGCCGAGGGGCGTAAGCCCCCGGTGGAAGGTGGACAGCGTTGGCATGGCGGATGCGGGGTGGATCGTCCGGGGGCTTACGCCCCTCGGCTCTGATGGCGGGCGTTGGCATCGGGGTTGCTGATGGATGCATTGGAAGGATTGACGCGCGATGATGGATGGGCTTTTCAACAGTGGTTCGTTGCCCGTGCTGGAGCGGCTGGTGCAGTTCACCGAGGCCCGGCATCAGGTGCTGGTCCACGACATCGCCAATCTTTCGACGCCCTACTTCAAGCCCAGCGATCTTTCGCCCGCGTCGTTTCAGGCGAGTCTGCGTGAGGCCATTGATCGCCGGCGGGAGAACGGCAATCCGCAGGGGTCGCCCTTGGAAATGATGGACACGCAGGCGATGACCTTTGGCCGGGATGGGTTGACGGCCTTGCCGCAACACAGCAATCAGGGGATTCTCTTTCACGATCAGAACAACCGCGACTTGGAACGGATCATGCAGCACTTGGCGGAAAACACGCTGGCGCATCGCATGGGGGTGGAGATGATCCGCAACGAGGTGTCGGTGATCGAAAGCGCGATTCGGGAGCGGGTGTGAGGGGCGTAAAGGCGTGGAACCGCGGATGAACGCAAATGAACGCGGATGAGTTACACAGATGAACACCGATGTCCACAGATGAACACGGATAAGGCAAAAAATAAAATGGTGTGAACGGGAACTCACACCCGTTTAGCCACGCAGCGAAGCGGAGTGTCCCCCCCGGAACTCGGAACTCGGAACCGCCTTCACCCTCAAGACTCAAGACTCAGGACTCAGGACTAACCCTCATGTTCGGCAGCCTTGACATTTCGACCTCGGCCTTGGTCGCGCAACGCACGCGGCTGGAGGTGGTGTCGTCGAACATCGCCAATCAGGATTCGATTTACGATGCCCAGGGCAACTACTCGCCGTTCCGTCGCCGCATCGCGGTTTTTCAGGCTGGCGATCCTTCCACCGCCAGCGGGCAGGGCGTGCGGGTGTCGCGGATTGACTTGGATGATTCGCCGTTGAAGCTGCGCTACGAGCCGGGCAATCCGCACGCCAACAGTGAAGGTTATGTGGCTTATCCCAACATCGACGCCACGATGGAAATGGTCAACGGCATGGACGCCATTCGCGCTTACGAGGCCAACATCACCGCGGCTGAGGCGACCAAGCAGATGATCGAAACGAGTCTGCGGCTGTTGGGGTGAGCAACGAAAAAAGAAGATGAAACCGCGGATGAACGCAGATGAACGCGGATACAACGGATAATAATGGATATGAAACGGAATACGAAATTGTTGAATTTGTTTAGCCACGCAGCGAAGCAGAGTGTCTGGCTTTCCCCACAAGGTGCGGCATGAGTGATCCCCTGGGTCTCATCGGCGGTCAGAACATTCGGCCCATCGCGCCGTTGAACCCCAACGCGCCGGCGGGTGGTGCCGCGCAGACGGGTGGCCCCAACTTCAAGGACGTACTGCTCGACCAAATCGAGCAGGTCAACAAGTTGCAACAAGAGGCCCAAGCCTCCATCGAAGACCTCGCGGCCGGGCGGCGGGACGACGCCTCAAGCGTGATGATGGCCCAGCAAAAGGCCAAGCTCGCCTTCGACATGCTCTTGCAGGTTCGCAACAAGATGGTCGCCGCCTACGACGAAATCAAGCAGATGCGGGTGTGATGCGGTGCCGTTTGTCGGAGCCGAGGGGCGTAAGCCCCCGGTTGTCTTGACGCCTTGTCGGAGCCGCAAAGCGTAAGCCTGCGGTGGAAGGTGAACAGCGCCCGCCATGCACACACGGGGTGGATCGTCCGGGGGCTTACGCCCCTCGGCTCAGACATGGCAATCCTTTGAATCTTTTCCCCCCCTTGTGCCGATAACCTCCATTGAAGCGCGCGGACGCAGGATGCGAACCGCGATTGTCCCGTCGCCACGGGCCAAACGCTCACCGGCATGGAGGCCGCCACGATGCAGTTCCTGCAAAAAACTTGGGCCCAAATCCAAGCCCTTTTCGCCAACCTCACCCTGGCGGAACGCTGGCTCATGGCCACGCTGCTGGTGCTGGCCGGGGCCATTATTTTCATCGTCCTCCAATACGCCGCGGCCCCGGAACGCAACGACATCACCGCCTTTCTCGGCACCGGCCCACGACAGGCCGAGGCCATCGCACGCCTCCAAGCCCGTGGCATCGAAGTCACCAACACCGGCGGTCGCGTCTTCGTCTCCGCCGACGACCAGGCCGACGCCATCAGCGTCCTGACCACCGCCGACCTGCTCACCGGCGACACCTCCGCCGCCTTCGACGACCTCATCGTCAATCAAACTTGGTGGAAGACCAACGCCCAGAATCAACAGGCGTTGCTCTTGGCCAAACAAAAAGTGCTCGGCTCCATCGTCGCCAAGATGGTCGGGGTGCGCAACGCCGACGTGCTGATTTCCATGCCCGAAGACCGCGGCTTCGGTCGCTCCACCGTTCGCCCCAGCGCCTCGGTTAACGTCGTGACCCAAGGCTCGCGCAGTGTGGACAAGGCCCTGGTCGAGGCCATCGCGGGCCTCGTCGCCGGCGCGGTCGCCGAGATGTCGCCACAGGATGTCGTCGTCGTCGATGCCCTGCAAGGTCGGCAATTCACCGTTAAAAGCGCCATGGAAGCCCTGCCCGGCGACGCCATGGAACTGGTGCAGAAAATCGAGGCCTATCACCACGCCAAAATTGCCGAACTGCTTTCGTACATTCCCGGTGTGATCGTGGCGGTCAATGTGCAGGTCGATCCCACGCAGCGCAAGCAGATCGAGGCTGTGGAGTATGAGAAGACCGAAGCGCTGCGTAGCGAGACGAATCAGGAGACCGAATCGACGACCACGGCCGCGGGCGGCGGCGCTCCGGGGGCGCGCTCCAACACCGGCATGGGCATCGAAGGCGGCGGCGGTGGCGAAAGCACGGCCCAGAAAACCAGCATGAGCCGCAGCGAGTTCAACCCTAAAAACGCGGTGCGGAGAGAGACTTCCGTCGAGGCCGGGGGCGTGGTGCAGGCGATCAACGTGACGGTCAACGTGCCGCGCAGTTACTTCGTGCAAATCGCCAAGGCGGGCAAGGCCGACGCGCCGGAGCCGGATGACGCGGCCTTGGCCCCGATCGTGCAGCGTGAGTTGGCGCAGATTCAATCGCAGGTTGAACCCCTGGTGACTGCGGCGGGTGGCGCGGCCGGCAATGGCGCGGGGGGCGCGACATCAGGTGTGCGGACGCACATGATTCCCGACCGTTCGTTGTGGATGCCCGTAACCGCCGGGGTGGGCGCTTCGTCATCGGGCGTGCAGATGGTGTTGGACAACGCCTGGGCCAAGCCCGCCGGCGTGGCCCTCTTGGCCGCGGTGAGCTTGGCGATCATGCTGGTCATGGCCCGCAAGGCCACGCAGACCCAGCCCATGCCCAGCATCGAGGAACTCGCCGGCGTGCCCCCGACGTTGCAATCGGATGACGACCTGGTGGGCGAAGCCGAGACCGGCGACTCCACCATGCCGGGCATGGAACTCGACGATGAAGAACTGCGGCACCGCAAGATCGCCGAGCAGATCACGGAGTTGATTAAGAGCAACCCAGCCGAGGCCGCGGGGTTGGTGAGGAAATGGGTCAGGACGGAAGAATAATCATCGGCAGCGCTAAAGCGCAAGCGTAGATTCACGCTTGCGGTTTAGCGGCGAAACGAAGTGGAGCCTCCCCGCATGGCACGCGCGACACGCATAGAAACCACCGAAGGATTAAGCGGCATGCGCAAGGCCGCCATCCTGCTGTTGTCCATCGAGCAGGAGGCCGCGGCCGTGGTGCTCAAGCAGATGGAGCCGCACACCATCGAGGACATCACCCGTGAACTTGCCGCCTTGGGCGAGGTTCCGCGCAAGGTGCGGGACAGCATCATCGAGGAGTTTTATCAGCTCGCCTTGGCGAAGACCTGGGCCGCGGAAGGGGGCTTGGAATACGCCAAGGGCCTCTTGTCGCAGAGCATGGACGCCAAGGAGGCCGACCGCATTTTGCAGCAGATCAGCCAGCAGGTGCGCAAGACGCCCTTCGCTTTTTTGCAAAAGGCGCAGACGCAAAATCTGTTGACCTTCATTCAGGATGAGCACCCGCAGACCATCGCGCTGATCGTCAGCCACTTGCCGCACCACAAGGCCTCGGAAATCTTAAACGGCCTGCCCGGCCCCAAGCAGATCGAGGTCGTTAAGCGCGTGGCCAACATGGAGCAGACCAACCCCGAAGTCATCGCCGAGGTCGAGCGCGGCCTGGAAGCCCGACTCGCTTCCATGCTCACCCAGAGCTTCGAGAAAATCGGCGGCGTCGATACCGTGGCCGAAATCTTGAACCTCGTCGATCGCACCACGGAAAAGGGAATCATGGAGGGCTTGGAAACCGAAGACCCCGATCTCGTCGAGCAGATACGGCGGCTGATGTTCGTCTTCGAGGACATCCGCATGGTCGATGACAAGGGCATCCAAGCGGTGTTGAAGGAAGTGGAAAACGACCAACTGGCCCTGGCCTTGAAGACCGCCAGCGACGAGTTGAAGGAAAAGATTTTCAAGAACATGAGCGAGCGGGCCGCGGAACTGATCCACGAGGACATGGAATACATGGGCCCGGTGCGCGTGTCGGACGTAGAGGCGGCGCAACAGAAGATCGTGGACATCGTGCGCCGTTTGGAGGACGCCGGCGACATCATCATCAGCGGCCGCGGCGGCGACAAGGAGTTGATTGTGTGAGCGCGGGGCGCGGGCGCACGTCGCGCGAAACGCTAAACCGCAAGCATGCTTCACGCGCCACCCCCCCCCACCCCACCCCGAAAGCCCACCCGCTCCGCGGGTGGGAGTCCCAAGTAACAACAAGAATCTCAATTCTTAATTCTTAATTCTTAATTCTCAATTCTTAATTCTTAATTCTCAACCCTCAAGACTTCCCCTCCCCCCTCCCCATGGCCCTCATCAAAGCACAACACGGCGCCGCCCTGCTCAAGGAAGCCATCGTCCTGGACCTAGGCGACCTGGGCCGGCAAGGCGACCGCTTGCGTCAAGCCTCCGAGGCCAAGTCGCAGCGCATCATGGACGACGCCCGCGCCGAGGCCGCGCGATTGACCCAAGCCGCCCACGGTGAAGGCTTCGCCGCCGGTCACGCCGAGGGTTTGACGCAAGGGTTGGAAGAAGGCCACGAGCAAGGTCGCCTCGAAGCCCTGGCGGAAATGAACCCCCGGCTCCAAGCTCTCGACGCCGCTTGGAACGAACAATTAACCCAATGGGATCAACAGCGACAGGCGACCCACCGCCAAGCCAAGGAGGCGATTCTGAAACTCGCCTTGGCCTTGGCGGCGAAGGTGGTGCATCGGGCCGTGGCCGTGGAACCGGCGTTGGTCGAAGAGCAACTCTCGCAGGCCGCGGCGCAAATCTTGCGCCCCGGCGACCTCTCCGTGCGCATCAACCCAGCCGACCGAACCGTCGTCGAAGCCGCCTTGCCGCGACTCGCCAAGCAGTGGGTCCACTTCACCCACATCACCCTGGTCGATGACGAAACCATCGCGCCGGGCGGCTGCGCACTGGCCTGCGGACAAGGCAAAATCGACGCCACCCTCGACACCCAGCTCCGCCGCCTCACCGAATTGCTGTTGCCCCAATGACCATCAAATCCACAAGATGAAACCCCGCGGCCACGATGAACGCTTGCGGTTTAGCGGACGCACAAGGTAAATCACCGAGGGCTTACGTCCTTCGGCTCTGAAAAACCGGGGGCCGCCACGCGATGGAACGCCACTTGCTCATGGATGAGTTGGCATGACCCTGTTGGACTCCCATATCGAGATGCTCGAGGCCGCCGCGCCGATGGAACTCACCGGCCGCATCGCCGAGGTGCGCGGCCTGTCGCTCCGCGTCGCCGACCTGCCCGTCCCCATCGGTGCCATGGTCCGCATCGCCAGCCGCACCACTCCCAACGACCCCGGAATCGACGGCGAAGTCGTCGGCTTTGACCGCGACCAGACCATCATCATGGCCCTGGGAGCCACCACCGGCATCCGCGCCGGCGATCCCGTCATCGCCCAACAATTCGCCCGCACCGTCCGCGTCGGCGATTCACTTTTGGGCCGCGTCTTGGACGGCATGGGCCGACCCATCGACGGCCTCGGCCCGCTGCATGACACCGTTGTCCGTCCGCTCGTGCCCGATCCCATCGACCCGTTAAACCGTCCGCTCATCGACACACCCTTGGCCACGGGCGTGCGCGCCATTGACGCCATCGCCAGCGTCGGGCGCGGCCAGCGGCTAGGCCTCTTCGCAGGCCCCGGCGTGGGCAAAAGCACACTCCTGGGCATGATGGCGCGACACACCGCGGCGGATGTCACCGTCATCGGGCTGGTCGGCGAGCGTGGGCGCGAGGTGCGGGACTTCATTGACAACCATCTTGGGGTCGAGGGTCTTTCGCGCGGCGTCGTGGTCTGCGCCACGGGTGATGAGCCGGCCTTGCTGCGCATCCGCGCCGCGATGGTCGCCACCGCCGTGGCCGAGTATTTCCGCGATCAAGGCAAGGATGTCCTGCTCATCATGGACTCGGTGACGCGCTTCTGCCAAGCGCAACGGCAAGTGGGCCTGGCCGCGGGCGAACCGCCGGCGACCAAGGGTTTTCCGCCCAGCGTCTTTGCCATGTTGCCCGCGTTGCTCGAACGTTCCGGCCGCACGCAGCGCGGCTCGATCACCGGCTTCTACTCCGTGCTCGTCGAAGGCGACGACATGACCGAACCCATCGCCGATGCGGCGCGGGGCATCCTCGACGGTCACATCGTGCTGTCGCGCAAGCTGGGGCATCAGAACCATTGGCCGGCGATTGATGTGCTGGAAAGCATTTCCCGCGTGGCGGATGAAGTGACGAAAAGCGACCAGCAAATCGCCCGCCGCGAGGTGTTGCGCCTGGTGGCGGCCTACCGCGATGTGGAGGATTTGCTCAACATCGGCGCGTATGCGGTCGGCGGTAATCCCGACTACGACCTGGCCATCGCGTCCAAGCCGGTGATCGATCAGTTGCTGCGGCAAGGTCGGCACGAGGTCAAAGGCCGGGCCGACTTCGAGCATCCAAGGCAACTGCTCGCGGCCGTGGCCACGCAAATACGAAACGCCAAGTCGCAGTTGAACAAACCCCAGCGACCCGTTGCCCCTGCGCCACCGGGGGGGCGTAACTAGGCACATGCCAATTTCATTTTTAACCGCTGATGAACGCGGATGAACACAGATAAAACACGGATGAGAAATGCGAATCAGCAACGATGTGAAATCAAAATTAAAAAGATGAGAAAACGAATTACCAACGAAATAAGACATTGACAACCCCCGAAAGCCCACCCGCTCCGCGGGTGGGAGTCCGCGAACAACAACATGCGAACTCACTCAAAACCATCCCCGCCTCCCTTCGTGACTTCGTGTCTTCGTGTTCAAAAATCTTATCCGCGTTCATCCGCGTTTATCAGCGGTTAAGTCCGAATCGAAAGGAACCCCATGCCACGATTTCAATTCCGTCTGCAAAGCGTGCTGAACCATCGGCAGATCGTCGAGGACCAGGCGCAACGCGCCTTGGCGCAAATCCTCCGCCAGCGCATGATCCTCATGAGCCAGATTCAGCAGATGCAATCGACCATCGCGCAATCCAAGCGCGACCTGTCGGGCAGCCTCGTGGGCAAGGTCGATCTGCCCCAGGTCGCCGACTTCACCCGTTACGCATCCCACGTCTCGCAACGCGCCCGTGAAATTGTGCAACGCCTCGCGGCCATTGAAAAAGAAATCGAAGCCGCACGGGGCAAACTCATCAAGGCCACCACTGACCGCAAGGCCATGGAACTCCTGCGCGACCGCCAGAAACGCGAGTGGGAAATCGACCAAGCCCGGCGCGAGACGGCCCAACTCGATGAAATCGCCACCCAAGGCTTCATGCGGCAAATGGCGGAGGCTGTGCTGTGAAATCGCTCTGGACCGCCATCTCGCTTTTCCTGCTCATCAACGCGATGTTGGTGGTGGGTGTTATGACCTGGCTGTGGTCGTCGGATCGTTTGAACGGCCAGCGGGCCGAGCGGATCGTCGCCATGCTCAAGGTCACCACGGCCGAGGAAGCGCGTTTGCAAGATGAGGAGCAGGTCGCCATCGAAGAGGCAGCCCGCAAGGCGCAGGACGTGGCGCGGGTGCTGTCGGTGGCGCAAGGGCCGGTGAGTGCCGTGGACCGCATTGACGCGGATCAGCGCGAGCGCGACTTGGTGAATCAGCGGCTCGAACGCATGCAGAAGGAAAAGCAAGACTTGTTGCGGCAACTGACGCTGATGCAGGATCACTTGAACAAACAGCAGGCGGAAATCGACGCGGCCAAGGCGGAAGTGACGCGGGTGTTGGAGACGGAAAAGGCCCGCGCCAACGACCGTGACTTCGCCCAGGCCGTGGCCATGTATGAGCAGGTCAAGCCCAAGCAGGGCAAGGAAATGTTTCAGCAGTTGCTGGCTTCGGGCAAAGAGGAGCAGGTGGTTGCGTACCTCGCGGCGATGCAGTTGCGAAAGGGTGCGGCCATTCTCAAGGAGTTTAAGACGCCGACGGAGATCGCGCAGGTGACGCAACTGGTGCAGAAGCTTCGCACCCGCGGGGTGGATTTGCTGCCGGGGATTCCGGGGGTGGCGGGGGTTGAGGATGAACTTCCGGGAGTTGCGGATGGCGCGGGAGGTGGACGATGAGAGTTGGTTCTGAAATGTTGAAGGTGGATGCGACGATGCGCGGGGCGCATCGCGGAGACGGCGCTAAACCGCAAGCGTGGGTCGAGGCGCTTTCGGGCGCGGCGGCCTCGCGTGCGGAAAGGGAAAGCGCTTCTTCGCGGTCGCGGTCGGGGTCGGAGTTGCGGGATAAAGCGCGGGAAAAGGGCGGGCCTGTGGATGAGAAAAAAATGTCCGAAGCGAGCCGCGACCGTCAGGGAGCGGATGGTTTGCGGGATGCGGATGGAAGTGCGCCACGGCCCGAACCGGTTGCGGCGGCGAATGTCGCGGCGGATGTGGATGCGGACACGCGGGGGGAAAACGGGGACGGGGCCAATGAGCAACAATCCACGGGGATGATTTCGGGCGATGACGGCGCGGCCCGCGCGGGGGCCAATGTGGCCGGGGCGGTTGATGGTGATGCGGCCGTTGTGGGTGCGGGGGAATTGTTGAGCGCGGTGCGCGGGGGCGGCGCTAAACCGCAAGCGTTGACGGGGAGCGGGGGTGGTGGTGATGCGGGAGTTGAGGGTGAGGTTGCCGCCACGGATGCGACCCCGACCGCGGGGAAGATGGGAGCGGGGACATCACAGGAAAATGCGGCCAGCGCGGCCAACGGGATCGGCTCGGCCAATGCGAATCAAGCCGGACAAGCGCAAGCAGGTGAAAAAGCCGTGGCGGGCAAGGGCGGGCCGGGCGTTGAGGCGGTGGCCAATCAGGCGTTGGACGCGGGCAACACCAGCGCGACCCTCGGCGCGGCCACGGCGCTGGGTGGGTCGAATCACGCCGGGGCGAACTTGGCCGCGGCGCTGCCGGGCTTCGCCGAGATGGCGCAAAGTGCCGCGGCGACCCAGGACGCGCAAATGCAAGAGGCCGACGCACAGGCCAATCTCGCCACCGCAGCGCGGGGCTTGACCGTCGCGGCGCGGCAAGGTGGCGGCACCGTCACCCTGCGACTCCAGCCACCCGAACTCGGCGTGCTGCGCGTGCAGATGGAAATGGCCCAGGGCACCGTCCGCGCCAGCTTCACCACGCAACACGAAAACGTCGGCTCGCTCTTGACGCAGCAGATGACGCAGCTTCGCCACGCCTTGGAAAGCCAGGGGCTGACGGTGGAGCGCTTGGAGGTACAGGTGCAACAGCCCACGGGTGCCAACGGTGGCAACGCCGGTCAAAACGAAACCGCCGGCGATGGCCGAAGCCGGGGGCAGTTCGAGCGTCAACAGTCCGGCGACAACTGGCGCGATGAACCGTCACGCGGCCAAGCCCCGGCCAGCTTCCGCGAACTGCTCGACACCCTGGCGTGAAAAACAATGGGATTGAACACGAAGACACGAAGACACGAAGAAAGGCATGAAGAAGGCTTGAGGATTGCGCAGGCGTGATCGGCACACCATGACGTTTCGTAAACGTGTTTTGCTTGTCCTTCGTGTCTTCGTGTCTTCGTGTTCACAAAAAGGAATTACAAAAAATGACCACCGCCATCACCACCACCCCCGTCAATACCGCCAGCGCCGCCAGCAGCGGCTTTTCCTCGCTGACGAGCAATGACTTTCTCAAGGTCATGATCAACGAGCTTTCGCATCAGGACCCGCTGGACCCGCAGGACTCGGCCAAGCTCGTCGAGCAGTTCTCCAACCTGCGCAACATCGAAAGCCAGTTGAAGCTTCAGGAAAAACTCGAAGCCCTGGTCATGCAAAACCAAGTGGCTTCGGCGGGCGGGCTGATCGGCAAACTGGTGGCGGGCATCGACGATTCCAACAACACCGTCAGCGGGCTGGTCACTTCCGTGCGGGTGCAGAACGGGCAAGCCTTTTTGGAACTCGACACGGGCAAGACGTTGGCGATGGATCGCCTCACGGAAATCGGCGAGCTACCCAACTAAAAATGTTGCGCGTTCCTTGGCGCTAAACCGCAAGCGTTGATCGTTTACACCACACCAATCCTTCATCACACCCAAGTTTCCCCGACACCAAACCTCCCCACACCAATCCCACTGACACGGAGTTTTTATCATGGGTCTGACTTCCTCCCTCTACACCGGTTTGAGCGGCCTCAACGCCAACTCGCAATACATCAACGTCACCGGCAACAACATCGCCAACGCCAACACCACCGGCTTCAAAGGCTCACGCATCAGCTTCGACACCCAAATCTCACAACAGCTCTCCAGCGGCTCAGCGCCCGGTGGAACCTCCGGCGGCACCAACCCGGCGCAGGTCGGCCTGGGTGTCCGCGTCGGCGGCGTCACACGTGACTTCTCCAGCGGAAATCTCCAGCCCACCGGCATCCCCACCGATGTCGCCATCGACGGCAACGGATTCTTCGTCCTCAAGTTCGGCGAGCAATACCGCTACTCCCGCGCCGGCCAATTCTCCCTCGACCGCGACTTCAACCTCGTTAACCCCGGCGGCGGCAACGTGCAGGGCTACGGTGTCGATGACAACTTCAATGTCGTGCAGGGTCAGCTCAAAGACATCACCATTCCCCTGGGCGTGTTGACCTTGGCTGAGCCGACCAAGAACGTTCGCTTCGGCGGAAACTTAAACGCGGGCGGCGACATTTCCACGCTCGGCTCGATCACCACCAGCGGCGAGCTGCACACTGCCGCGGGTTCCGCCGCCGGTGCCAATCTCGCCACCACCGCCACCGCGCTTGCCGGCATTTACGACACCGGCGGGGCCACGCCGCTCTTCGCCTTGGGCGATGTCATCCAAGTGCAAGGCGCTTCGCGCGGCGGGGCGACGATCCCCAATCACACCTTCCAAGTCGGCGCGGCCAACACCACCGGCTCCGATACCTTCGGCACCACGCTGGCGGATTTCACCGGCTTTTTGCAGAACATCCTGGGCATCGACAGCACCTTGCCCGGCGCGCAAGGCGCGACCGTCACCGCCGGCCAACTCGTCATCACCTCCAACACCGGCAGCGCCAGCGGCATCACCTTGAACGCCGCCAACATCGTCAAAAACCCCGGCGGCACGTCCATCCAACCCTTCACCTTCAGCCAATCCCAAGACGCCACCGGCGAAAGCGTGCGCACCACCTTCGTCGCCTTCGACAGCCTGGGCAACGCCCTGAACGTGGACCTCACCCTCACCTTGGAAAGCAAGGCCAACACCGGTACCGTCTGGCGCTACTACGTCCAAAGCGAAGATGACGCCGGCCTGGGCACCGCGATGGGCAACGGCACCCTGCTCTTCGACACCTCGGGCCAAATCACCGGCGTCGGCGGCGGCAGCTTCAACATCGACCGCTCCGGCACCGGCGCGGCCTCCCCGCAAACCATCAACCTCCAGTTCAACCACGGCTCCAACACCATCTCATCCCTGACCGATGTCTCGAGCCAAATCGCTTCCTTGAATCAAGACGGCTCGCCCAAGGGCACGCTCCAAGACTTCACCGTCACCGGCGACGGCACCATCGTCGGCTCGTTCTCCAACAGTTTGTTGCGCGACCTTGGCCGTGTGGTCTTGGCCACGTTCACCAATCCGCAGGGCTTGGTGGAGGAGGGGTCGAATCTGTTTAGCGAGAACGTCAACAGTGGCACGCCGCAGATTTACACACCGGGCACGGGCGGCGCGGGCCGCACGGTGGGCGGGGCCTTGGAGCAAAGCAACATTGATTTGTCGCAGGAGTTCATCAACCTGATTGCCGCCAGCACCGGTTTCTCAGCCTCATCGCGGGTGTTGACGACGAGTGATCGGTTGATGCAGGAGTTGATTTCGACGATTCGGTAAAGCGGATAATTGGATTCACAAGCCCACGGAAGAAACCGCTGCGGTTTCTTCCGTGGGATGACCACGGGATGGTCCACGCGTCCCCCGCGGACGATCCCACAGATAAAACCGTTCAAGGCAACGGTTTTATCTGTGGGCTTGAATATATGAGACTTGCCGATGCGCATCGCCATTGTCGCGGACCCTCATGTCAGCCTGTTGACGAAGATTCACTACGGGCTGGACTTGTCGCATACGCAGACCATTACCGCGGCGGTGGTGGCGGAGTTGAATGTCCGGCGACCTGATCTGGTGATCTGGCTGGGCGACCTGACCCATGAAAACACCGATGAGGCTCGGCAACGCTTTATCGAAATCCGCGCGGGGTTGAACGTCGCCAACCTGGCGCTGGTGGGCAACCATGATGTGCAGTTGATCACCAAGCACGACTTCGGTGGCCTCACGCCGATTGTGCGGCGGCAGTGGTGGCACGTGGCGGGCTGGTCGCTGGTGATGGTCGATACCGTGCGCGAACTGGCGCCGCATGATTCCAGCGGGCACATTGACGATGCGACCGAAGCGTTTTTGCGCGAGGCGGCCTTGGATGCCGCGGCGCGACAGATGCCGCTCTTGGTTCTGGGCCATCAACCGCCGATGCCCGAAGGCATGAAGCCCGAAGGTTTCTGGCGGGCGATGGCGGGCGTCAAACTGCGCGGCGTGTTCATCGGCGGACACACCCACGTCGATCGCGTTCGGCGTGCCGAGGATCCCGCCATCACGACGGCGGGCGGCGAGTGGACGGTCATCGAAGTCGCCAGTTGCTGCGTGGCCCCGACGGGGTATCGCCTCTTGACACTCCAACCGGGGGCGATGGCGCTCGACGCGGTGAAGGTGGAGGTTGACGGATTGGTTTTGCCCTTCAAGGCGGGGGTTGGGGCGGGGTATCCGATGCGGATTCCCGCGGCGCGGTGAGGGGGTGACGGGGTGACAAGGTGACAAGGTGACAAGGTGAGGGGGTGAGGGGGTGATTGTTTTCAATGCGCTCTCAAGCCCACAGATGAGACGCCGCTTTGGGCGGCTCTTCTGTGGGATGACCCCGGGATAATCTGTGCCACCTTCGCGCCGCCGATCCCACAGAAGCCGCCCAAGGCGGCGGCATCTGTGGGCTTGGTGCAGTCATTCCGTGAGGCATCCGTGGGAGAAACCCGCGCCGCGTCATTGCCCCGCGTCGAAGTAGCCCGGCAGGGTCAGGTCGTTGATCTCCTCGATGCGGCGCTCGCCTTTTAGCTCGGGGTGATCCGCCAAGGACTCCAACACCAGTCGCACCACCTTGCCTGGCTGGCGCTGGGCGATTTCCTTTTGTACTTTTCGATCCAGCACCCCCAATGCGCCACCACGATCCGCGGGGCGTCGAGCTTTCCTTCAATCACGTGCTCCACGTCGTAGGCGTACATCACCAGGCATCGCCGATATTCGCCCAGCGATTCGGGGTCGGGCGTGGCGGAGGTCTCGACGAGTTTGGCCTGCACCGTCACTTGGGCCGCGGGCTGGCGCTTCTCCAAACGAGGGGCGTAGAGCTTGTATTTCATGGCCGCCTCATCGGGGGAAATGAAGCGGCTGTAAATCGCCACGCCTTCAAGTCGCCCGTGCCAGTCACGGCCACGGTCATGCTCATCGCCAAAGAGCAGATGCTGATCCTTGGCCCAGTTGCTCAAGTCGCCTTGCACCGTGTCGGTGTCGAGGACTTTTTCCCCGTTGACGTAACAGAGCAGTTTGCCGGGGAAATAGCTGGCGATGACGTGATACGTTTTGCCCGCTTCGAGTTCGCAGATTGTGGTTTGCGGGTTGGTGCCGTTGTCGCCGGTGCGTGGCGTTCGCAGGCGGAGGACGAGTTTGTTTTTTTCCTGGCCCAGGGTGAAGTTGCGGTGCGTGGGGTCGCTGGAGAAGGTGACGATGCGGGCTGGGCCTTCCTGGGAAACATTGGCGGGGGTGAGCACGGCCTCGATGGAAATCTGGTTGGACTTCTGGCAGGCTTCGAGCAGCGCTTGGTCAGTGTCCAAGGCCGCGGCCGCGCCACCGGACAGCAGCATCTCACCATGTCGGCCAAAGCGTGCCTGATCCCGCGCCTCGATGCGACAGGCCCGGCTCACGTCGTTTTCCTTGTCCTCAATCTGATTCGTCGTGTTGGCGGATTCCCAGAGGAATACCAGCCCCGCCATGTCACCGGGCCACTTCTCCTGCGGGCCGACCTCGCGGCTCACCGAGGCCAGCAACTTGTTCTCGGCCTCCTTGATCGACGCCAAGGCCGAGGCCTTTTTGCCGTCTTGAATCCAAGCGTCGCCGTGGAAGTCGGCGCGATCGTTGTGCGTGACTTGTGTCCAGCTTTCGATGGCGGTGAAGGTGTCGTTGAAGCGGCCCAGGTAAAGCTCCACGCCCGGCCCACCAGCACCGATGTTGTTGGAGCCCATCTTGCCCTTTTTGTACGGCCCGGTCATGGTGATGAAGCGGACGTGATTGGACCAGCGGGGGTGATAGACCTCCCAGCGGTCGATGCCCGGCGCGTCGTGGATGTCGAGGTGGAGGGTTCGGTCGGGTCGTTTGAGTTCGACGCCGCGGTGTGGGCCGTCGAAGGTCCAGGCCATGCCGCTGTCATCGGGTGCCATGCTGGTCCAGCAGCCGTTGCCGATTTTTTCCCAGCCCTGGTTAGGCAGTTTCGCCACGCCGGCCTGGGGCCAGGGAAACAAACCCGCGGCCTTGGTGCCATCGGCGGAGAGTTGGAAGTTGTCGATGTCCACCGGCGTCTTGTCCCACACCAGTTCGCTTCGCTTCGGATCGTCGATGAGATAGCGGCGAATGGGGCTGTTTTTGTCCTCCGCATTCACGCGGACATAGACCCATTCATCGCCATGCACGGGGTCGGCCCAGACATCTGCGGCCGCGCCCTTGACCAGCGAACGCAGATTCGTGCCGTCCCAGTTGACGATGAAAACTTGACCGGCCTTGCGGTCGGTGAAAACCACGCGGTCGCCATCGGGGGTGATCAGCGGCTTGTAACAGCTTCGCGGGTCGGCGAGGATCGCCCGCTCACCCTTGCCATCGCGGCTGTCGAGGCCCATGAGCAGAAGCTTGTCGCCGTTGGCCATGGTGTCGCCCCCGTTGCCGACATCTTGCGCCCAGACCAAGCGGGTGTGGGCACCGGTGAGCTTTTCGATTTCTTGGCTGGCATTGGTCGCGGCGCGAAGCGTCATCGCTGGCAGAAGGGTCAGCAAAGTCAGGGCGAGGATGAAGCGGAGGGTTGGACGCACGAGGCTGCTCCGGGATGGGATGGGATGGGATGAGAAAAGTTGAAACGAGGCTGCGGAACAGACTATACAGTCATGCGCTGGATGAGGCGCGATTCCGATTGATTTTCAAGCCCAGGGATGACGCGCGATTGTGAATTGGCTTCTCAAGCCCACGGATGAAACCGCCGCGGTTTCTTCCGTGGGATGACCACGGGATGAGTTGTGCGTCCCCCGTGGGGTCGAATCCCACAGACGCCGCCCCGGGCGGCGGCATCTGTGGGCTGGGGGGACCTTCGGGGGGGGGCGGTGGGGGTGTGAAAAAAAGTCCCCGGCAGGGGACTGCCGGGGCTTTGGGGGTTGTTGAAAATTGTTGCGTCGAGCGTGGTGAAACTCAGCGCCGGTCGCGG
>JBBRGB010000032.1:0-20744 GCA_038241095.1 Phycisphaerales bacterium | reverse complement strand
CTCGCCGACGGTGAAACCGCCGCCACCAGCGTCAGCTTTCCACCCGGCGACGGTTTGGAAATCCTCTTCCGTGTCGGGTCGTTTGAGATGAACCTCGTCCGCGGGTTGTCCATCCTCTGGCTGCAACTAGGGTTCCTGGCGGCACTGGGCCTCATGGCCGGGACGTTCCTGGGCTTCGCCGTCGCCAGCGTGCTGTCGCTGTTGATCTACATCGTGGGCATCAGCAGCGGCTTCCTGATGGAGTCGATCAAGTTCTACGCCGCGGGCGCTCCGACTGAGCTTTCGACCTGGGGCAAAATGATGTGGGTTCCCACGCAGATCGTTTCCAAGCTGGGCGAAGGAGCGGTGTGGGACGCCATGAAGATCGTGATCAAGCTCATCGGCAGCATGGTGGTCTGGGCCTTGCCGGCCTTGTCGGACTTTTCCCCCGCGGCCATGCTCGCCGACGGGCGGCTGGTGCCGGGCACCATGCTCTTTGACGCCACCTGGCAGATGGGCCTGTTGTGGACGGGCTTGGCGGGCGTGATCGCCTGGCTGGTCTTCCGCCGCCGTGAACTGGCCGCGGTGACTTCGGGGTGAGCGGGGGAGAAAAGTCTTGAGTCTTGAGTCTTGAGTCTTGAGGTTGGAAAACACGAGCATGAAAACCCAAGCCTCACCCCAAGCCCCAAACCTTCTTACTCAAGCCTCAAGCCCCAAGCCTCAAGCCTTCCTACCTCAAGACTCAACCCTCAAGACTCAAGACTGACCCTCCCATGACCCACAATCGAGTCATTCAGATCATCGCGGTGCTGGGCATGGTGTTGTGCCTGGCCGGGGGCGGTGCGTTGATGGGGCCGATCGCCACTCAGCGAGCCGCGTTGCAGATCGACCAGGCCGACCGGGCCGTGCGCCAGGCTTCGGGGCAGGTCGTTGTCACCACCCTGGCCTCGGCCGCCACCGGAGCGTTCCGCGGTCTTGCCGCCGACATCCTCTGGTACCGCGCCAACAAGCTCAAAGACGAAGGCAAGTTCCAAGAGGCCAACCAGCTCTCCGAGTGGATCACCACGCTTCAGCCATCATTCGCCCAGGTCTGGGTCTTTAACGCCTGGAACATGGCCTACAACATCAGCGTCGCCACCTACACGCCCCAAGAGCGTTGGGACTGGGTGAGCAAGGGCGTCAACCTCCTGCGTGACCGGGGCCTGCGGGTCAACCCGCGAAGCGTGCTGCTCTACAAGGAACTGGGCTGGATATTCTTCCACAAGATCGGCCAAACGTCCGACGACATGCACTGGTATTACAAGCAGCGGTTGGCGTCGGAGTGGCAGGAAGTGCTCGGCACACCGATTGACGGGGCCACCACGCAAGAGGCCGTCGATGCGTTTCGGCCCATCGTCGAAGCGCCCGACACGGTTCATGCCTTGTTGACCAAGTTGCCGGAGTTGGAACCGTTGGCCGCGGAGTTGCGCTCGCTGGGTTACGAACTCGACACCCGGCTGCTGCGGCAGATCGGGCGCATCCTGATGTTCAACTACTCCAGTGACGCCGCCATGCTGGGGCTGAACCTGCGTGAGCGTTCGGACCTTTACGACAGTCGCCTCCTGCCTCTGTTGGAAAACGAGCGCTATGCCCCGCTGTTTCCGTCGTTGCTGGCATTCCTTCGCAAACAGGCGCTGGTCAATGACTACAACATGGACCCGGCCTTCATGCTGCGACTGATGGAGCCGCCACTTTCGGGCGCGTCCACCGCTTCCAGCGCGACAGGCCCATCCACCACCCTGCGCAGCGCCAACGTCGCCGACCAACCCGACCGCACCAACACCCGCTACGGCTTCGGCCCGCTGGATTGGCGTCACCCGGCCACCCACAGCCTCTATTGGGACGCTCTGGGCACCGTCGTGGCCGATCGCGCCTTGAACAAAGAAGGCGTGGACCTGCTCAACACCTACCGCGGCGTGATCCACTCCCTCCAAGCACTCACCGACGGCGGGCGGCTTAACTTCGACCCCATTTCGGGCCACATCGACCTCCTGCCCGACCCGCGATTCGTCCCCGCCTATGAAAAAGCCTACCTGCTAGCCTTGGAGGACGTGGCCCGGCAACGCGGTCAGAGCGTGGTGGATTCCTATGCCGCGGGCTATGAAAACTTCCTGCTCAAGGCCGTGGTTTTCTATTACCTCTACGGTGCCATCGATGCCCCCGGCCCGGACAACGACGCCAACGACTACTACCGCAAGCTCCGCGAGAAATACGGCTCCAATCCGCAGCGCGCCGCCAAGTACACCCAACCCTTGGAAAGCCTGGTGTTGGGCGAGTTGACCGAAAACATCGATCTCGACGAGTTCACCCGGCAGTTCATCGACTCGACTTTGGCGCGGGCTTTTATCGAAGGTTTGGCGGACAACCGCATGGAGGTGTACGAGCGTTACGTCCGCCTGGCGCAGGCCGTCCACGCCCGCTTCCAAGCCAAGGCCGTCGCCACGCCCATCGCCCCGCAACAGCGCATGGCCCTCTTGCCCTTCGATCAGATTCAGACCGAAACTTTCATTCGCTTCACGCAGTCACCGGGAGCGTCGCTCTTGCTGCGCCTGCGCGTCTGGCGCAACGCCCCCCTGCCCCTGCGGCAAAACAGTTACGACCGTCTGCTGGAACCGATGCTGCCCCAGCTCAACCAAATGGGCCTCGACCCCGCCAAGGCCTTTGCCGAACCCATCGGCATGGAGGCCATCCGCCAGCGTCGCCCCAAACCGCCCCAAGGGGCATCCCCCGACGCGACGGGGCCGCAAATCCAGCGGCAGTGACGCTCAATGGTTTTCAAACCACGGGTATTGGTTGGTGCCCGCGCCGGCGAGGAACTCTTGGGGCTTGACCGCCCGCGTGCTGCCATCGGCGAAGGAAAAGTTGGCGCTGCCTTCACCGACGTGATGCAACCCGACGCCCTTGGCCGGGCCTGACACCACCGAATCGCGCGGGGCGAAACGGGCGCTGGTCCACGAGCCGCCAAGGCCGTTCTGGTAGATGTGCGTGTCCGAAAACCACGGATACCGGCTGGGGTTGAGCACCGCGTCCCAATGCTTGTCCTCGTTGAGCCGCTCCGCCTCCGTCAGACCCGCATCGCTCCATCAGATGTTGATCCCATAACCCCAGGGCGAGGTGGCGCCGTAATCCACGGCCCCAAAAACATGATGCACCTGGGGACAGGTGTTAAAGGACATCGGCTGTGAACCGTAAAGCGTCGGGGCGTTTTCATACACCTGCGTCAACGCCTGTCCCCAGTTGAAGCCAAAAGAGGTGTAGCGGGTTTTGGGAATTACCGGGTTCCCGCTCGCCATGTGGTTGGCCCAGAGCGATTGCAAGGAGCGGAGGTTGCTCTTGCAGGCCACATCGCGTGCCGAGGCCCGCGCCTGGCCCAGGGCCGGCAGCAGGATGCCCACCAGCAGGGCAATGATGGAAATCACCACCAGCAGTTCGATGAGTGTGAACCCGCCAAGCAGACGCAAGCGGCGGGGCGGAGGGTGATGGAGGGCATCGGCGGTCATTTGCGTTTGGAGGCCGTGAGACGCTGCCAGAAACCGGGCTTGGTGGGCGCGGGCTTTTTCCTGTCGTGGGTTTGATCCGACATGCCGTGCAACGGCGTCAGGCAACGCTGTGCCAACTGGCGGGTGGGGGAATCAATCCAAGCATGTCCTTGGGTCCAACCCAAGCCCGTGCACAGGGCGTCGTCGGGAATGGTGGTGATGCGAGCGCCCAAGCGCAGCCGCGCCACGCCGATCGCCAGGTAGTAGATCGACAAGGCGGCCTCGTTGGGCACGTGATGATTGCCCGGATCAATGAGCTTCTTGGCCACGGCCTTGATGCGGTTCATTGTTTCCACCGCGGCGTGGACATCGTGGAGCAGTTGACGGATGGTGGCGGTGGCCAGCGGATTGTCCGGCCCGACGGGGGGCGGCAGAGCGGGTTCCACCGCTGGCAGGGGGGTGTCCATCAACTGCGAAAACGCGAGTCGAGGCAGGTCCGAGTGCGACGTCTCGCGCAGCAGTTCGGACGAATGAAGATTTTGGCCAGCGTCTGCTGGTTGGTTTTCGGCTCGTCGCCATTGGTCACCGCCGCGGCCGTCATTGACGCCAACCGCGACAGTTCATCCACAGCGTCCCAGCCCCGGTCTTGGGTGGAAGTGTTCACGCCCCTGAGTTTACCACGCCGGGTCGTGAAAACAAAAAGATTGTTTGATTCGTTGCCGCCCCGGTTACTGAAGTGGACATGAAAATATTTGCGTCGTCAGACTTGACAAGCCGATATGTTAGGTTAATAATAGGGTGTAAACAAAACCCGAACGGAGTCTTGCCATGCTCAACCTACGCCGCATTGAACGTGATTTTTCCCGCCATCGCCACGAAGCCCTGCTTCACGAGGTGCTGGCGCAGATGGACTTGGGATTGTGCGCCGGCCTGTTCAGCGGGCCAGAGGCGCGGGCCATCTGCGGCGTGGCCTTGGGGCTGCGGCGGGCGATGGAGTTGAGCTACGGCCCGCAGGCGGCGGTGGCGGAGATGAGCCAATGGCTCGCCGATGAACAAGCCTCTGACGGGTCGTTTGCCGGCAACGTGGTGGCGACGGCCTGCGCCGCAGCCGCCTTGGAACGGCGTGTCAACGACCCCGGACAACCTTACGACCCCTGCATGGGTGCGGCCCATGAGCGTGCCTTGGCGGCCACGGAAGACTTGCTCGCCCGCGAGTTGGACAGGTTGCGAAAGAGCGATGAATCCATGCCACTCTTTGACGCGGCCCCCGACCAGCCGTTGCACGATGTCCCGGCCGTGCTGGCGCTGGTGCTGCTCCTCTTGGCCGAGGACGAAACCTTCGCCCTCTCCCCCATCCGGCAAGCCGTCATCCGCCAACTCGAGGCCCCGTCCCACCAGACACGCGGCACAACCGATGCCTGCGTGCGGCACCTGCGGCAAATGGCCCGCATCGCCACCCCACACCGTGCCGCCTTGGCGGCGTAAGGTTCATACGCCACCACCATTAATGGCCCATTGGCGCCTTGGGTTGATTCGGTGGCGACCGCCCATCGGGATCGCCTACCAACGGTGCCAAGCAAGACCAATTCCCCCCATTCCCCGCGAAGGAGGACTTTTCTTGGAAAACGCCTACTTCACCCCGTGAAAAACTTCGCACGCCAAATCGGGCAGACGCTGGCGCAGGCGTTGCCCCAGTCGGTCGAGATGCTCGTTGGGCAGCGGTTCGACGCTCAGCTCCGCGGTGCGGCGGGCGACGGTGTAAAGCTGCACCAACCGAATGTGGCAGCCATCGTCGCGTAGTTTCGCCAAACGGTCGAGGTACGACTCGAACTCGCTGTCGGGCACACTCTGGCCGTTGATGGCCATGAAGAGCGATTGGATGACAATGGCCCGCTGCTGCCCGCAATCGCGGATGTTGCGCAGCACCTTGGCCAAGGGGAAACGCGAGCGGTCAATGCGCTGGTAGTAGTTCTGCGTGCCGGCGTCGAGCTTGGCCCAGATTTCGCCGTGGTTCCGATCCATGATTCGCAAGGCCCGTTGCGCCGGCTGGCGATCCAGGCCCGTGGCGTTGGTCACCAGCACCAGTTTGAGCGTTCGCAGCCCCGCCGCAGCCTTGGCGCGGGCCGCCAGTTCCACTGCCTCATCGAGCCGGGCGTACATCGTCGGCTCGCCGTCGCCACTAAAGGCGATGTCGTTGGCGCGTCGATAGTCGCCCTCCACCCGATCAAACGGCGGCTGTTCCCAGATCGAACCATCCGCCACCATCGCCAGCATCGTTTCCAGTTCCCTGGCCAGTTGCTCCAAGTCCACATCCGCGCGGGTTGGCTCATCGGCGCGATCCACGCAGCAGTAAACGCAGTCAAAGTTGCAGACCTTGTCGATGTTGACGTTGACGCCGATGGACAGCCCGCGACTGCGCCGGCTAAGTACCGGATAGACGTACTGAAAACTCCGCCAAATCCGCGGATGTTCGGAAAATAACTGAGACAGCGGCATGGGGAAATCATAACCGATGCGGGCAAGGCACAATACGCGATGAGTCCATTGAATCTTTCCGTCATTGACTTCGGGAAACAGTCTCCTGTCCCACATTCGGTGGAATGTTCGGCGAGCAAACCACCGCCTCGGCCCGCATCGGCCCCACCTGGGTTCCCACCTTGGGCGTGTTGGCCTCCGAGGTCTATGACCGCCATGCAAAAGACCGGGATGTTAAGACGCCGCGGGGATTGAACCGATTGAATGGATGTGCCGTAACAGCGCAACGCCAGCGCGAATCCAACCGGGCATGGGGCGCGGGGTTGCGGTAAGATGGTCGTTGCCTGTGTTTCGGGGAACCGAAGCGGGTAGATCCAGAGTCACGCAAATACTATCAGGGAGTCGCCTGGTGATGGACAACGAGCAAAAGCGAACGGGGCAAATCCGGGGGAAAATCCGGGGGCAATTTCGGGGAATGATCCGGGGGCAAAACCGGTGGACGCTCAAGGCCACGCGGAAATTGGCGACGGGGTTCACCACCTTGGCGCTGATCGCCGGCTTGGCCGGTTGCGAAGCCCATTCCTGGATGGACCCCTCGGTGGTGGGTCGCTGGCAACGCACGCCGGTGATGCTGCCGATTCTTGAGCAGCTTGATGTCATTGACGAACCGGACTCCAACCCGCCGGGCCTGTCGCCGGTGCGCGATGAAGATTTGATCAACACCATCAGTGAGTACGTCATCGGGCCGACCGACTTGGTGACGGTGACCGTTTTTGAACTCATCAGTCCGGGCGTGGAAAGCGTGCAGACCCGGCGTGTGGATCGGCTGGGCATGGTGCGCCTGCCAGTCGTCGGCCCGGTCAAAGCGGAGGGCCTTTCCCCCAGTCAGCTTGAGCAGAGCATCGGGCAGACCTTGGCCGACAAGGGCGTGCTCAAGGACGCGGTGGTCAGCGTCATCGTGCAGGAAGAGAAGCAAAACACCTTCTCGGTCATCGGCGAATCCAACTACGCCAGCACCGCCATCGGCACGTACACCATCACCGGTAAGGATTTCCGCCTGTTGGACGCCATGGCGCTGGCGCGTGGCGTGCCCGGACAAATCAAGAAGCTTTACATCATCCGCCAGGCACCCCTGCCCAGCGAGATTTATGAGACGCCGGGCATCAAGCGCGGCAATGGTGCGGGCCAGGCCCCGACCAGCGATACACCCGGCACCAATCCGGCGGACCTGATTGATGACTTAATGAAAGGCATTGAGCCGGCCCCCGGCGCAACCGTACCAACTCCCGCGCCCACACCTGAAGCGACCGACGGTGGCATCGGCACGGCCCCGCCGGCCTCCTTGGAGGCCGGGCTTGACGCCGGCACCCCGCCGATGCGTTGGGTCAATGTCGATGGCCAGTGGAAGCAAGTGCCCACCGAGCGGCAAAGCGCCGCGCCAAGCAACAGTGAAGTTCCGTTGATCGCCCAGCGGATCATCGAAGTGCCTT
This sequence comes from Phycisphaerales bacterium, assembly GCA_038241095.1. GTDB lineage: Bacteria > Planctomycetota > Phycisphaerae > Phycisphaerales > Phycisphaeraceae > JBBDMX01. Next base: position 13,282 of record JBBRGB010000032.1, on the reverse strand, counting down.
ACGATAAACTGCTCGAAGGCGACACCCGCTACAACGTGGTGATCCGCGCCGGCGATGTGATTCGCGTGCCACCCCCGGTGCTGGGCAATATTTACATCGGCGGGGCGATTAGCCGACCGGGCACGTATCAGTTGCCCGGCGACCGCGACCTGACGCTCAAGCAACTGGTTTTCGCCGCTGGCAACCTAGCGCCGACGGCCATTCCCGAGCGTGTCGATCTGACCCGCCGCATCGGCAAGAACGAAGAGGCCATCGTCCGTCTGAACCTGCGTGAAATCTTCCAAGGCACGCAGCCCGACTTGTTCCTCAAGCCCAACGACACCATCAACATCGGCACCAACTTCTTGGCCACGCCCTTGGCGGTCTTCCGCAACGGATTCCGCACCAGCTACGGCTTCGGCTTCGTGCTGGACCGCAACTTCTCCGAGGATGTCTTCGGGCGGTTGAACAACTGATCCGGGGATGTATGGCGTTGTAACACGGATGGACACAGATAAACACAGATAGGCAAATAAACAAAACCTGTGCTTTCCATCCATCGCAACGTCGTTTTTTGTTTGCGTAAGCCTCAAGCCTGATTGCTTGACTTTCCCATCGGTGTTCATCTGTGTTGATCTGTGTTCATCCGTGTTACCAGTAACTTATCCACGAACCGCCGCACGCTGAACGACGTATGAAAAACCTGCCGCCCGTGAGGCGTTTTTCCAGCCTTTCCCACGCCACCATGACCGCATGAGCAGCATCAACGCCCGCAGTATCGAGACCCACGACGACGCTTCGCCGCTGTTTTCACGGCGAGGTTGGCTGTGGCTTGTGATACTCGGATCGCTCTTCGTCTTTTTCGGACGGCATTACCTGTTGCGCATGTACCGCATCGCCACCGGGGAATGGGGCGGGGACTGGTCCCACGCTCTGATTATTCCGTTGATTAGCGTGTATTTCATCTATCAGCACCGTCAGGAACTGGCCGTGAGCCTGCGTCAGGATCGTTGGCCGGCGCTGACGTGGCTGTTGCGACTGGCCGGGCCGGTGATGATCGTCGCGGCGGTGTTGCTCAAGGTCACTCCCGCGGCCGTGCTTGGTGGTTTCGGCACGCTGCTCCAAGGGGTCAGCGGCATCATCCTGATCGTGGGGCTGCTGCTATTGACAATCGGCCCTGATGCCGTGCGGTTGGTCTGGTCACCACTCTGCCGCAAACTCACCGGCCTGGAAATCACCGCCAACCACGGCCAACGTTTGATCGGCCTGTTGACGCTCATCATGGGCCTGGTCAGCTACGGTTGGTGGATCGGCCCCGGCCGCAATGACATGCTTCAAGGCTACAGCCTGATTCTGGCCCTGTTGGGCTTGACCTTGCTGGTTCTCGGCCCCGCGCCCATGCGGCTGCTTTGGTTCCCGATCCTTTACTTGGCCTTGGGCGTCAAGGTCGCCGACCGCTGGTGGAACGCCTTGGCCGGGCAGATGCAGGATTTGGCCGCCAAGGGGGCCACCGTGGTGCTGAGTCTGGTCGGGGCCTTGATGGACATCGAGGCTTCCGTTCGCGGCACGACCATCGAAGTTTGGCATCGCGGCAAACTCGTCGAACCACCCCTGACCGTGGCCGAGGCCTGCGCCGGACTGCGTATGCTCATGGCCTTCATCGCACTGGGCGTGGCGATGGCCTATTTGGCCAAGAGGCCTTGGTGGCAGCGGCTGATCATGGTGCTGCTCTCGGTGCCCATTGCCGTGGCGGTCAACATCGGACGGGTGTCGGTCATGGGGCTGCTTTCGCCGTTTTACCCTGAGTTTGTGCATGGGGATTTCCACATTTTCATTGGCATGGTGATGCTGATTCCCGCCGCGGGGCTGTTCTGGCTGGTGGGGTGGATTCTGGACAACCTGGTGAGCTACGAGGACGCGTCGTACGTCACGCCCGAAGAGGCCGCGATCCAAGCCACCGGTCCGCTGCAACCGACGCTAGCCTTTCCACCCGCCGATGTTTCCCCCTTCCCCGTGACGTGGTCGCTTCGCGGCATTTTTTCCGGGGCGTTGATCGTGGGTCTGACCGCGTCCGCCATCGGCTTGGGCATGGCGATGGTGACGCCACAAGTTTTCAACATCCAAACCAACGTCACCGCCAGTGGCATCGTGCAGACCAACAACCTCACTTGGCTGGCACCAGTGGTCAACAACCCAGCCTTGGCCTGGAGCCTGCTGACGGTCATGCTGCTGGGACTGCTGGCGTTGCTGGCGTGGACGGGACGCTTGAGTCTGGCCGCCTTGCGCAGCCGCTGGGTGACGCAGTTGCTCACCGCCTCGTTTGCCGCCGGGGTGCTCATCGCCTCCACCGCCGCGGTCGAAGGTGGCGTGAGCCTGCTCAATATCGTGCGCATGAAAGAGCCCGTCCCGCTGCGTGCTCCCTTGGTGGGACTGACGCAACAGACCAACAGTTGGATCATGGATGTGCCCGACCGCCAACCCCCGCGTTTGCCGCCTGAGCAGGAGGAGGCCTTGGGCACGCGGAATTACGTCATCCGCAACTACATGCCGCTGCATCCCGAAACCTCAGTAGCCAAGGCCCTGACTTTGCAAGTGGCTTATTACACCGGCACGCCCGATACCGTGCCGCATGTGCCGGATCGCTGTTTCCTGGGCGGTGGTCTGGAGCCTGTGGGCAGTGCCGGACAGACCATGTTGCATCTTGCCGGCCCCACTTACAGCCAAGAGGGCAACCAGTGGCTGGTACATCGCAGTCGCAAACCCACGCCCGTCCGTCTGCCGGAAACCGACATCCAAGCGACGATTTTCACCTTCACCAACCCCAAGCAGGCGACGTTGGCGCACAACGTCATTTACTTCTTCGCCGCCAACGGCACCTTCTGGGCCACCCCCGACTTGGTTCGTCTGCATGGCTTTGGCCTGCGGGACCGCTACAGTTACTACTGCAAAATCGAAGTTCTGGTCCACGGCATCGGCGACCGGGAAGAAGCCACGCAAGTGGCATCCGGTTTTCTCTCGGAAATGATGCCCGAAATCATGGCCGCCCTGCCCGACTGGCGGGACGTGACGGAGGGCAAATGGCCTGTTGCCAAGACGCCCTCGCCGACAACCGATAAATAACCTGTGGTCTTTCCTGATCTTGCCATAAATATCGGGTGGTGAGGTCAACGACGAGAAAAAGCCACGGGCTTGAGCATAAGCTGGAGACAATCATGGCCGGTCGCGTTAACACCCGTTTCGTCATCATTCTCGTCGTGGTTCTGCTGCTGTTGACCGGCGGCTTGATCTTCGCCTATCTGCAGTTGCAGACCACCGCCGCGGAAAACATGGATCGAGCTCAAGGTCTTATCGCCCAAGGTCTTATCGACGAAGGCGTCGAGCAGATGGGCCGGGCCTTGAACAAGGACCCCAACAACGTTTCGTACATCCTGGCCTACTTGGACGCCCTGGAAAAGCTGACGGTGGACGACGCCCACCGGGCGCAAATGCTGGTCTTCCAACAGATGCGGGGCCAGTTAGAAAAGGCTTCCGCCCTGCAACCGGCCAATCCTGAACCCTTCCGCAGGCTGATGACGCTCTATCAGCGACTGGCGCAGGACATGGGCAACACCGACTGGTGGACGGCCATGTACCAGTCGGCGCAAAACACTTTGACGGCCCGGCCTGATTTCCTCGAAGCCCGTAAGTACAGGGGCATCGCCCAAGCCAACCGCATGGCACTGATGGAAATGGCCCAGCCCGAACGTGATGCCGCGCTGGCGGATCTTCAGGTGGCGATTGAAAAGCAGCCCAATGACATCGATGCCCTCTGGGCCTTGAGTCTCTGGCACATCAACCAAGCACAGATCATCGAGCGCGAAGGCCTCTATCCCGAGCAGGTTCCCCCGTTGCGGGATGAAGCCCGCAAGGTCGCCGGCCAACTCGCGGCCATGAGCGACAACTACAAGGCCCAGCTTTACGCCGCCCAGTTACACCTGATATTGCTGCAAGACCCCGCCGCGGCCAATCTCGTCTTGACGCCGCTGGAAGCCAAACTGTTGGCCGACCCCCAGCCCGTTGAAACCGTCCTCAAAACCGCCGAACTGTTGGCCAACGCCGACCGTACTTTGGTGGAACGCGGACCGAGCATGGCGGCGACGACCCGCGGTTTGCAAAGGGCACAGGCCTTGGTCAAGGCCGGGCTGGACAAGCGGCCCGATGACTTGCGACTCCTGACGATCTACGGCCAGATTCTCGCCCAGCAGCAGCTCAATGACGAGGCCATGACCTACTTTGACAAGGCGCGGCAAGCGCCCATCGCCGGGTCGCCCCTTGAAGCGCTCAACGCCTCGCAACTCCAAGGCAACGCCGACATCCTGTTCACCAATCTGCTGCTCAACAAGGCGGCAATGACCAAGGACGCCGAAAAGCAAAAAGAGCTGCTGGCACAGGCCCAGGAACGCATCACCCACATCTCGGCGGTGCGCGGGGCCGAGAGTCCCCAAGTCAACATGCTCCAAGGCAAGCTGGCCTTCGCCCAGGAAAACTGGGTTGAAGCCATGATCAAGCTCGACAAGGCCTCGGCGCAATTCCGCGATACCAATCTGGAACTCATCCTGCTCTCGGCGCAAGCCCGGCAGCGTGCCGGCGAACCGGGGGCCGCGGCAGACCGGCTGCAAAGTCTGCTGACGTTCAATCCGCGCAACAATGCGGTGCGACTGGAACTGGCCAAGCTCCAACTTCAGAGCAAGGAGTACGCCAAGGCCGCGGAAAACGTTCAGCAAGTGCTGGCGGACCAACCGGACAACAGCGACGCCCTGCGCCTGCAAGTGGCGCTGTTAAGCCAGGCCGGCGACAACCAACAGGCGCTGGCCACGCTGATGAAACTCAAGCCCCAGAGCGATCCCGAACTCATCCCCACTTATGTGCAACTTCTCGCGGCCACGGGCCACGAGGCCGAGGCGCGGAAGTTTTTGGAAAACGCCTTTGCCGCCGACCCCAAGGACTTGCGCTTGCTGCAACTGCTGTTGCGTACCAGTCCCGACAAAGAGGCGTCATTGGGTTATCTCAAGCAGGCCAAGGATGCCGGCGCTGATGAGCAGGTCCTCGATCTGCTGACCAAGAATGTGGAAAACGAAGGCGACATGACCGCCACCATCGAGAGCTTCATCGACAAGCAGACCGATCCCTTCCAGCGTGCCATGCAGCGTTACGCCTTGTATCGCCAGACGGGCAAGAATGACGCGGCCGAGGAGGCCTTGGCCGAGGCTGTGAAACTCAAGCCCGATGACGCTCGGATCATCGACATTCAGTTTGCCCAGGCCGTGGGCGCTTCGGATTGGGTCAAGGCCGAGCAACTCGCCAGCCGCGCCGGGGAATTGAATCTCGATCAGGCCGGTGGCCGCTTTTATCTGGGCCAGTTGGCCTTGGCCCGGCGTCAGTTTAACCAGGCGGTCACCAACTTCCGCACGGGTGTCACCGCCCGGCCGATCTTCTCCGAGGGCTGGCGGCAACTCGGTGACGCCCAACGAATGGCCGGCGACAACGTCGAGGCCCTGACCAGCTACCGCAAGGCCGTGGAGCAGAAGCCCACCAACGTCAACGCCCTGCGCGGCCTGGCGGCCGTGCTCGCCAGCCAGGGACAGTTTCCCCAAGCCTTGACCGCGCTGCGGCAGGCCGTGGAAAACGCCCCCAATGACGCGGGCCTGCTGGAAAGCTACCTCTCCTTTGAGGAGACCCAAGGCGACCCCAACCGCGCCTTGGCCATTCGCCAGAGGATCGCCTTGGCCAATCCGTCGAATCTCGACAATCGCCGCGCCATCGCCATCATCTTGGCGCGACAGCAGAAAGCCAAACAGGCCCAGGAAGCCGTCAACGCCATCATTGCCGAGGATGGCCGCAACCTGGCCAACGTGGCGACCTTGGCGCAGGTCTATGCCGTCAGCGGCGACGCCACCGCGGCCCGCAACCTGCTCGAAGGCTACGTCACCGACCTGGGCGACAAGGCCACCGTCAGCGACTGGGTGGTACTGGCCAAGTTTTTCCTTTCGATGGGTTTGGACGACGAAGCGCTCAACGCCTTCCGCAAGGCCGCGGCCATCGAAGACCCCAAGACCCGCCTGGCGACGCGCGAATTGGCGGACATTCTTTTTGACCGTGGACTGTTTGCCAACGCACTGGAGTATTACCAGAAGCTCCACGAATCCGCCCCCGCCGATGAACGGGTGGCGCAGCGTTACGTCGAGGCCCTGCTGCGTTCGGGCAATGTCGATTTGGCTGACAGCGTGTTGAAGAAGATTACTGTTGATGACGCCACGACCTCGGTGCTTCGAGGCCTGGTGGCGCGGGAACGGGGCGAGGACGCCAAAGCGCTTGCGGCTTTTGAGGCGGCGGTGGCCACGGCGCCCAATCGGCCCCTGCTCTACTACCAGTGGGCCCAGCAGTACGCCAGCGAGCCGGGACGCGAACGTCAGGCCGTCGAAAAACTTGACCGCGCTTTGGAACTCGACCCCAACCTCATCCCGGCGCGCATGCTTCGTGTGCAGATGAACCTCGACCGTCACGACAACAACGAAGCCGTGCGGCAACTCGAGCTGCTGCTCAAGGACAATCCACGATACATTCCCGCCCGCTCGCTTCTGGCGCAGCTCTATCAAACGCAAAGCAACGAGGCGGCACTGGCGACCCTGCTGGACCAAACCGTTGAACTCTTTCCGCAGGACACCCGCTGGCACCGGCTCCAAGCGCGGCAGATGCTGCGCCAAGGCCGCGGCGCCGACGCCATCAAGAAACTCACCCAAGCCGTGGAAATCAGCCCCTCGCTGGACAACATCGCCGAGTTGAGTTCCACGCTCATCAATGCCAAACAGTTGGACAAGGCCCAGGCCCTGTTGGACAAGCATGATGAGCAGGTCAAGTCCAATCCCTACCTCACCGCAGTGCGGGGCCGCCTGCTGGCGGCGCAGGGGAAAACCCAAGAGGCCAAAGACGTCTTTGTCAAGGCCTTTGAGCGAGAATTGCCTCGGGCCGTGGTGGGTGCCATTACGGAAATGACCGTTAGCGCCCTTGGCGTCGATGAGGGCTTGGCACTGTTGCAACCCTTGACCTTGGGTAAAAACGGCACGGAGGTCAATCTGGCCATCGCCGGCGTGTTGGTCAAGCAGGAGCGCTTCGCCGAGGCAATGGAGAAGCTCAAGGTCATCGAGCCATTGGTCAAGGACGACACCCAAGGCCGGGACATGGCCGACCGATTGATTGCCATGTCGCTCCACAGCATGGGCAAATACCCCGAGGCCAAGGGGATTTACGAGCGGATCCTGGCGCGGAATCCGCGGAACATCGCCACGCTCAACAATTTGGCCTACCTCTTGACGCAGGACATGAACCAACCCACGGAAGGGTTGAAACTGGCGGAACAGGCCTTGGCGATGGCGCCGGATGATCCGCAGGTGCTTGATACCCTGGGCTGGTCGCAGCACAAGGGCGGGCGCAGCGGCGAGGCGCGGCGAAACTTGGCGCGAAGCATCGAAATCATGGACCTGCCCGCCAACCATTATCATCTGGCGGTGGTGCTTGACGAGACCGGCGGCGATCGTCGGCAGGTCGTGCAGCATTTGGAGGCCGCCATCAAGGCCGCCGAGCAATACAAAGACACCCAGATTCTCAAGCTGGCCACAGCCCGACTTGAAGCGTTGAAAAACTAAGGTGAGTTGACATGAGCCCCAATCCGCTTTCTCCCCACGCCGGCCCCACCGCGTCCCAGGCCCCGGGCGCCCAAGCCCCATTCAGCCGCTTCGCACCGGTGGATCCGCTGCGTCTGCTGCGTCAATACGCCACGTTGCTGATTGTCACCTCGGTCATCGCCGCGGCACTGGGCGTGGGTGTCTGGCTGCTGCTGCGGGAGGTCGCGCCGCAGTTCACCACCACCTCCCAACTCGTCGCCAGTCCCGTGGCTCCCGGGGCGTGGGATGCCCCCAACGCCACAGGCGGGGCCATCAGCGCCGATGCCATCGACCAGTACATCGCCACCCAAATGGTGCGCATCCAGTCTGAGGATGTTCTCAATGACGCCTTGAAAGTCCCGGCCCTGCGCTCCACCGACTGGTTCAAATCCTTCGCCTCCGACAGCGGCGACGCCGTGCGCGATGACGAGGAACGGGCGGCCAAAGCCAAAACCCACCTCCAGAAAGAAGCCTTGGCCGTTTCGCAATATCGCAAGTCGATGCTCATCATGGTGTCCCTCTCGGGTTCCGAACCCGACGACCTGCCCTTGGTGCTCGACACCATTGTTAACACCTATTTGAGCAAGCTTCGCATCGACGCCGACACCGGCAGCGCCGACCTGCGGCAGACCTTCACCGCCGAGTTGAAACGCGCCCAAGACGATTTCGACCGCGTGCAGGCCAATCTCCAGCAGTATGTCCGCGACAACGACATAACCAATCTGTCAGGCCAGGCCAACGAAGCGTCGATTCAGTACGGCCGGCTGTCGTTGCAGGCGGTGGATTTGCAGGTGGAACTGGAAGGGGCCCGCGCCGCGTTTAATTCCTTGGTCACGGCCCGGGAGCAGGGCAACTTCAATTACACCTCCACCGACATCGCCACGGTCGAACGCGACCCGGCGGTCTTCCAGCGTGATGAACGGCTGCGGCAAATGCGGGAGGAACGCGAAGTGGCCATGCACAAGTTCGGCGCTTCGCACTACCACGTCAAGATGTTGGATCAGCAGATCGACGCCGTGACGGCGGAGCGAAAGAAGGAATACGACCGCCTGTTGCTGGAACAGCAGCAGGTACGCATCAACGAGGCGCGTCAGGCGGCCGAAACGCTGGGGGCGCAGTTGGCGGGGCTGGAACCCAAGCTCGCCGAGTCGCGCAACCGCATGAGGGACCTGTCGCTGAAGTTGGAAACTTACGCCGTGATGGCCGATCAGGGCAAGGCCGCCGCCGATCGCCGCGACCGGGCCCGCGCCATGGTCGATGACCTGCGCATCCAAGGCCAGCGCAACGACTTTGTCCGCATCCGTCGCCAGCAACCGGCCATCCCCGCGGAAATGACCTTCCCCAAACCGGCGATTGTCATTCCCGGCACGGTGGTCCTGCTGGTGGGTCTGGTGGGCGGGTTGGTCTATCTGCGCGAGACGCTGGATCAAAGGGTCAAAGCGCCCGGCGACTTGAAGACGATGGGCAACCTTGCGCTCTTGGGCGTGGTGCCCGATGTCGAGGATGACCCCACCAGGCCGGCGCGGATCGAAAGCGTGGTGCAGGACGACCCGGCGGGACTGATGGCCGAGAGCTATCGCCAACTGCGGGCGGCGCTGATGGCGCAGATGGATCGGCAGGGTTTCAAGAGCCTGGTGGTGGCCAGCCCACAGCCCGCCAGCGGCACCAGCACCGTGGCCAGCAACTTGGCGATGAGCTTGGCGTACATCGGGCGGCGGGTGCTGCTCATCGACGCCAATTTGCGTCGTCCACGACAGCACGAAATCTTTGGCATGGCGCAACAGCCGGGCCTTTCGGAATTGCTGCGACACACCGCCACTGAAGACCAGGCGATCTTCCACAAGGTCGAGCCTGACATCGACATTCTGCCGGTGGGCGACACGCACGATTTCGCCCCTGAACTGCTCGAGGGTCAGCGTTTCGCTGAGTTGCTGGGCCGGTTGAGTCAGGTTTACGACCTCATCATCATCGACGCTCCGCCGGCGTTGTTGACCAGTGAATGCCAGATGCTCTGCAAGCATGTGGACGCGACGCTGATGGTGGTTCGCGCCATGGCCGACAAGCGTGGGATGATCGGCCGCATGTTGCGGCAGTTCGAGGGCCAGCGCAGCGCCGTGCTGGGCGTGGTGCTCAACGGTGCCAAGAGTTCCGTCGGCGGGTACTACCGCAAGAACTATGAGGCCTTCTATCGTTACAACCAACCGGTCGTCAGCACTTCGCCGCGAACCGCGGTCGTGCCCGCCAAGGCGTAAAGCGACGGCGACAAAGGTCGCACCATTGGCGGCGATTCCCCGCTTTGTTCTCCACGGAACAACCACGTGCAGGCCACGACACTCATCACCGGCGGGGCGGGATTCATCGGCTCGCACCTGACCCGGCTCCTGCTTGGTCAAGGGCGCAAACTGCTGTTGATTGACGACCTCTCCACGGGTCGGCATGAGAACATCCAAGAATGCCTCGGCGAAAGTTGCCGGTTCATCCACGCCCGCCTCAGTGACGCATTGCGCCAACAATCCGGCCTGCTCGATGGCGTCGATGAGATTTACCACCTCGCCGCGGCCGTGGGCGTCAAACTCGTTGTCGATGATCCGGCCGCCATGATCCGCAACAACGTCGAGGAGACCGCTCTGCTGCTCGACGCCGCGACGAGTGTCAAGGCCCGCGTGCTGGTCACCTCGTCGAGCGAAGTCTATGGCCGTAATCCCTGGATGCCCTTGGCGGAGGATCACGAACTGCACTACGGCCCGACGACCTCGGCCCGCTGGAGCTACGGCCTGTCCAAGGCCTTGGACGAACACTTGGCGCTGACGCATCACAAGCACCGCGGCCTGCGGGCCGTCATCGTCCGCCTTTTCAACACCATCGGCCCGCGACAGGTGGGCCACTACGGCATGGTCGTTCCCCGCTTTGTCCAATGGGCCTTGGCCGGTGAGCCACTGCAAATCCACGGCGATGGCCGGCAAACCCGTGCCTTCTGCCACGTCGCGGATGTCGTTACCGCCATGCCCAAACTCTTGAGTAATCCCACCTGCCACGGTCAAGTTTTCAACCTCGGCTCCGATGACGAGGTTTCCATCGAGCAACTGGCCGATATGGTCATTGAGTTGACCGGTTCCAAGGCCGGCAAGCGTTTCGTGCCGTATCAACAGGCCTACGATCGCGCCTTTGACGACCCGCAGCGCCGCGTGCCGGACTTGGGTAAGATTCAAACCGCCATCGCTTACCGTCCGACCCTGACCTTGCGGCAAACCCTCGAAGAACTGATCCACGCCGTATAGCCGCGAAACGAAGCGGAGCGTCCCAAGACCCTCCCCACAAGGCCACAAGTTCCAACGCCGGGGATCAAGGCGTTCATGATTCAGTCCCTCGCACAAGCCGCCGCCCCATCATTATCCGTCGATGATGTGCTGTCGCCGTACACCCTGATCTTCTTCGCCGCCTTCGCCATCAGTTTTCTTGCCACGCCCGTCATGCGCATGCTGGCGATCAACAACGGCGTGGTGGACCTCCCCGACCGCAAGCGAAAAATCCACCTCGAACCCGTGCCCTACCTCGGCGGGGTGGCGATCTTCCTAGGCTGGCTCGGCGGCATGAGCCTGGTGCTCTTCATCAACCCCGGCTTCACCATCGGCAACATGGTCATGCACCACGTGAGCATTCCCATCAGCATCGTGCTGGGGGCCGCGGTGATCGTCTTTGTCGGCCTCATCGACGACGTGTACGGTTCCAGCCCGCGGGTGAAAGTCGGCGGGCAGCTCATCGCCGCGGCCGCCTTGGCCAGTAACAACGTCGGCACGGTACTGATGACGCAAACCTTCCAGATCGCCGGGTGGCAAAGCCCGCCGTTCATGCTCTGTTACATCTTGGGCGGGGTGATGATCGCGGCCTTCGTCCTGGGCGGGTGCAATTCCGTCAACCTGCTCGATGGTCTGGACGGCTTGGCTTCGGGCGTCACCGCCATCGCCATGCTGGGCTTCATCTTCATCGCGGTGTATGTGGTCTTGGCGATGGACGGCCCCAACGCCGAACTCGCCGCCGCCGACCCCCGCGCCGCGGTCACCCGCTTGGTCATCTGCATCGCCACCTTGGGCGCTCTGCTGGGCTTTCTGCCTTACAACTTCAATCCCGCCTCGATCTTCATGGGCGACGCCGGATCGCTGCTCTTGGGTTACCTGTCGGTCACCGCGATTCTGCTCTTTGCCCACACCGCCGCCAAGGGACCGTTCTTCGTCATGGCGGCGTTGATCGTCTTTGCCGTGCCCATCACCGATACCGCCTTGGCCATCGTTCGCCGCAAGATGCGGGGCCAACCCCTCTTTTCGCCCGACAACCAGCACATCCACCACCAGCTCGCGGGCCTGATGAAAAGCTTCGGTCTCCCGCCCAACCTCAGCGTCAAGGCCGCGGTCTTCACCATCTATGGCTTGTCGATGCTCTTCGCCCTCTTGGGCAGCGCCATGATCTACCTCCGCTGGCGCTACGTCATGGCCGTGTTCGTCTTCATCTTCGGCTTCGTCATCGTCACCGCCTACAAGAGCGGCCACCGGCAACTGGTGCTGGCGCAACGCGGCGAACTGCCTCCCGCCGAGGAACCCACCCCCTCGCCCGAAGCGAATTCGCCCCGCGATGAATCGAAGTTGAACCACGGCTGATCTCGTCGTTTGCGGTTTTGCGGGGCTTGGCGGGTGCCTCTAGGATGGGTGGGAACAATCGGGGACAGGTTTGGGGGGCGGGGGTTAACTTGACAGGGTGCAGTGTTGCGCGACGTTGGCTTCCTCTTATTGGCGTTTGTGCTGGTTTTTCTCAACGGCTTTTTCGTGGCCGCAGAATTCGCCTTGGTCAAGGTGCGCACCACCCGAATCCAAGAGCGAGCCGACAACGGTAGTTGGACCGCTGGCGTTGCCCGACAAATGCTTCACCATCTCGACGCTTACCTAAGCGCCACGCAGTTGGGCATCACCATCACCTCCTTGGCCTTGGGTTGGATCGGTGAGCCGGCCTTTGCCCACATCATCGAAGCGGCGCTGGGGCCGTTGACCCTCCCACCCGCCGCGCTTCATGCCGCGGCTTTCACCATCGCGTTTGGCACCATCTCCTTCCTGCACATCGTGCTGGGCGAATTGGCACCCAAGAGCCTGGCGATCTCGCGTCCCGAAGCCACCAGCTTGGTGGTCGCGGTGCCCTTGAAAATCTTTTACTTCATGCTCTACCCCGCCATCTGGGCCTTGAATCACGCGGCCCTGTTTTCCCTGCGAATCTTCGGCCTCCAACCCACCGGCGAAGGCGAGCAGGCCCACAGCGAAGAAGAGCTGCGCATGATCGTTGCCGCCAGCCACGCCCAAGGCGAACTCAACGCCACCGAGCGCGATCTGTTGGAAAACGTCATGGAGTTTTCCGATCGCCGCATCACGCAGATCATGGTGCCCCGGCCGGACATGATCTGCCTCCACGCCGGCAAATCACTGGAGGAAAATCTCGTCATCGTCCGCGAGCACCAGCACACCCGCTACCCGCTGGTCACGGACAACAAGGACAACATCGTGGGCATGGTCCACGTCAAGGACCTGCTCAACTTGGCGGACAAGGCCCGCAGCGAACGCGGC
>JBBRGB010000031.1:0-21018 GCA_038241095.1 Phycisphaerales bacterium | reverse complement strand
AGGCTTGCGCAAGCGTATTCTGGCCTCAAGCCCCAAGCCTCAAGCCTTCTTCATCCGCTAGAATCCCTTCATGTCCGACACCAGCCTGCTTGAATGTTTTGACAACCCCAATCCCCGGCGGGAATACGTCATCGAACACATCGCCGAGGAGTTCACCAGCGTCTGTCCCAAGACGGGCCACCCCGATTTTGGCACGCTGACGCTGCGTTACGCCCCCGGGCCGCGCTGCGTGGAACTCAAGAGCCTCAAACTTTATTACCAGGCGTTTCGCAACCAAGGGATTTTTTATGAAGCGGTGACCAACCGCATCGCCGACGACTTGGCGCAAGCGATGCAACCGCGATGGTTGACGGTGCGGACCGATTGGCGCGGGCGGGGCGGGATACGTTCGACGATCACGGTGAATGTGGGGGATGTTCCGGGGGTGGCGTAAAATCGCATTCGTCGGTGAATCCACCCCCGCACACAGCACCCTGTTGGGATGCTGAGTGGCACCGCCGAAGTTTCGGGGGCGGGCTTCCGGGGGTTTGCTATGCTGTGGACTTTCCACTTGCGAGACAACCCATGAGCATCCTCATCGACAAGAACACCCGCGTCATCTGCCAGGGCATCACCGGCTCGGTCGGGGCGTTTCACACGCAAAAATGCCTCGAATACGGCACGCAGATGGTCGGCGGCGTCACGCCCAACAAGGGTGGCAGCAAAGACCCCAACGGCCTGCCGGTGTTCAACACCGCTTATGAGGCCGTACGGCAAACGGGTGCCGACGCCTCGATGATTTTCGTGCCCCCCGCCTTCGCCGCCGACGCCATTCTCGAAGCCGCCGACGCCGGCATCAAGCTCATCGTCTGCATCACTGAAGGCATCCCCGTCATCGACATGACCCGCGTGCGGCGAAACATGATGGATCGCCTAAACAAAACCGTGCGGCTCATCGGCCCCAACTGCCCCGGCGTCATCACGCCCGGCGAGTGCAAGATCGGCATCATGCCTGGTTACATCCACAAGCCCGCCGATCAGGCCGAAAGCCACCGCTCCGTGGGCATCATCAGTCGCTCCGGCACACTGACGTATGAAGCCGTCTGGCAGTGCTCGAATCTAGGCATCGGGCAGACGACCTGCGTGGGCATCGGCGGCGACCCCGTTCGCGGGATGAACTTCGTCGATGTGCTGGTGCTGATGAACGCCGATGCGCAGACCGATGGCATCGTGCTGATCGGTGAGATCGGCGGGACGGAAGAGGAAGAGGCAGCGCGGTTCATCAAGAACCACGTGCGCAAACCGGTGACGGCCTTCATCGCCGGTCGTACCGCCCCGCCTGGTCGGCGCATGGGCCACGCCGGCGCCATCATCAGCGGCGGCGAGGGCGGCGCTGAGGCTAAGCTCGACGCCTTGAAAGACGCCGGTTGCCACATCGCCCAAAGCCCTGCGGAACTGGGCACGACGATGGCCAAGGCGCTGGGGATTTGAGCGCCCACGGCGACAGCCCGTTACATCATGAACAAAAAAACCACGACCTTGCATCGTGGGTTCTTGTTGTTGTGAATGATGCAGTGTGTTAAATCAGCGCCTTGCCCGCCGCGGCAAGGGCGGTGCCGGGGGGGCAGTTAAACTTGCCGCCCGACTGCGTTTTCAACTCGGTTTCCATGGCGCTCAAGGTCGCCAAGGTGTCGCCACCGTCCACGTAACCCATGTGGCTGATGCGGAAGACCTTGCCTTCCCACGACCCGCCACGGCCATCCTGCCCGCCGGCCATGTGGATGCCGTGTTTGTCGCGCATGGCGGCGCGGAACTTTTTGTCGTCCACGCCTTCGGGGTACCACGCTCCAGTCACCGAATCGCTGGGTGACGCGCTGGCGAGTTTGAGGCCCATCGCTTTGAAAGCCTCTCGGGTAGCGCGGGCCAGGGTCGCCGTGCGCTTCCAGATGACCTCGTGGCCCTGCTCCTGCATCATGTCCAAGGCCACCAATTGCCCGCGAATCAGGCTCACCGGCGGGGTGAAGGGCACATCGTTCTTCTCCCAGCTCTTGAGCCACTTGCGCAAATCAAGGTTGTAATAGCCCGACACCTTCACTTCTTTCAACCGCGTCAAGGCCCGCTGACCCAAGCCGACGTAACCCAATCCGGGGGGCAGCATCATGGCTTTTTGCGAACCCGTCACCAGGCAGTCGATGCCCCAGCCGTCCATCTCCACGGGAATGGCACCGACCGAGGTGATGCCATCGACGATGATCAAGGCTCCGCTCTTTTGCGTCACCGCCGCGATGGCTTGCACGTCCGCGGCCGTGGCGGTGGAGGTTTCGCTGTGAACCAAAGTCACGGCACTGGCTTGCGGGTGTTGCTTCAACGCGGCTTCGATTTGTGCCGCGGTGACGGCCGTGCCCCAGGGGACATCGAGCTTCACGACGGTGAGGTCCAGCGTCTTGGCGTACACCTCGGCGATGTCCTGCCAGCGTTCGCCGAACTTGCCGCCCGCCACACAGATGATCGTGCTTCCGGGCTTGACCAGCGAGATCATCGCGGCCTCGTAGGCGGTGGTGCCCGAGCCAGCGATGCTCAGCACCGGGCCGGTGGTCTTGAAAAGCCATTGCAGCTTTTCCGAGAGGCTCTTGAAAATGGCCTGGAACTGCTTGGTGCGGTGATGGATGATGGGCTGTGCCATTTCCAGCAGCACCGCAGGTGGCACCTCCACCGGGCCGGGCGTCATGACCCGTTGCTTGTAAAACGTGGAGATGGTGGACGCGGTGGCGGGGGGGACCGGGGTGGTGGCGGGGGGCATGGTTACCTCTTGGCGGGCGGTTGGGGCAAGCCCTTGAACATAAAGCGCCTCGCCCGACGTTGCAAACCACGCGATTCGGGCTGACGCATGGCACGGGCAAAGCGATTAAAATCAGGGCTTGTCCGTTGTCCGACAGTTTTTCGTGAAAACATAAAGAAGGTCATTATGATTACGTTCGCCCTGGTTGGTTGCGCTCACATTCACACTCCCGGTTTCATCAAAACCATGGCCCGTCGGCAGGCGGCTGGGGAAATCAAGGTTAAATACACGTGGGATCCCAACCCCGTGCGTTGCGAAGCTGCGGCTAAAGAACTGGGCTGCAAGGCTCTGAAAAATGTCGGCCGCATCTGGAATGACGACGAGATCAAAGCCGTGGTCATCTGCTCGGAGACGAACCTGCACAAGAAGCTGGTGACGGCCGCGGCGACAGCGGGCAAGCACATGTTCGTGGAAAAGCCCCTGGGCATGGGTAGCAAGGACAGCCGGGCGATGGCGCAGGCCATCGAGGCGGCGGGCGTGATCTTCACCACCGGTTACTTCAACCGCGCCAACCCGTTGCATCGCTTTATTAAGAAGGAAGTCGAGGCCGGCAGCTTCGGCAAGATCACCCGCGTGCGCGGCTCCAACGTTCACCAAGGCGCTTTGGCCGGCTGGTTTGACGCCAAGCCCAGCGACCCCGCCCACGATTGGCGCTGGATGGCCGACCCCGGCATCTCCGGCTGCGGGGCCTTTGGCGATCTTGGCACCCACCTGCTGGACCTCTTGATGTGGTACTGCGGCGAGGTGACCCAAGCCACCGCGCAAATCGACATTGGCACCGGGCGCTACGAAACCTGCGATGAAACGGGCGAGGGCCTGATGCGCTTCGCCAGCGGAGCCATCGGCACCCTAGCCGGGGCGTGGGACGATTTGGCCAACCCCTGCTCGCTGCTGGTCTCGGGTACCGAGGGCCATGCCGCGGTCATTAACGGGCAGCTCTATTTCCAGAGTAAAAAGGTTGAGGGTTTTGATGGAAAGACGCCGGTGCCCGCCGAGAAGCTGCCGCCCGCTCTGCCCCACGCTTTTGAGCAGTTCATCAATGCCGTAACGGGCAACGGGCCGCACGAGTTGGTGACTCCCCGTGAGGCCGCCGCCCGCGTCAGCGTGATGGAGGCTATGTATCTTGGGGCCACCAAGGGCAAATGGATCGCGCCCAAGTGATCGCATAAACCAACCAATATCCCGGCACGATTTTTTGCGAGCAACATGAGCACACCTTCCGAAGTAAAACCGGTTTCGTTCGGCATCGCGGGCATCGGCGGCTATGCCGAGCAGGTGCGCAAATACCTCTGGGATTGCGAGGGGCCTGACGCCCCCGGTGGGGACTTCGCCCGCTTGGTCGCCGTCTGCGAACCGGATCAGGTCACCCACGCCGCCACCATCGAGCAGTTGCAACAGCGCGGCATCAAGGTTTTCCAAACCTTCGATGAACTGCTGCGGCAGGACATCGAGGCGGTCTGGCTGCCGCTGCCCATCGGGCTGCATCGGCCGTTCACCGAGCAGGCGTTGAAGGCGGGCAAGGCGGTGATGTGCGAGAAGCCCGCGGCCGGGAGCATCGACGACCTCGACGCCATGATCGCCGCCCGTGACCAGAGCGGCATCCTCGTGGCCATCGGCTTCCAAGACATCTACGACCCCATGACCCCGGCCATCAAGCAACTGCTGGCGGCGGGGGAGATCGGCGACATCAAGGGGGCGACGCTTTGGGCGTGCTGGCCCCGGGATGACGCCTATTACGCCCGCAACAACTGGGCCGGGGCCTTGAAGCGCGGCGAAACCTGGGTCCTCGACAGTCCCGCCAACAACGCCTTGGCGCACTTCGTCAACCTGTGCCTGTTTTTGCTTGGGCCTAAGCCCGAAGAGTCGGCGCAGCCCGAATCGCTGCGGGCAGAGTTGTATCGCGCCCGGCCGATTGAGAATTACGACACCATCAGCGCCTGGATCGACCTGCCTCAAAGTCGGCATCTGCTGGTACACCTCACCCACGCCGCCGCCACGACCCATCATCCGCGGATCGTGATCCACGGCTCAAAGGGCCGGGTGAGTTGGGCCAACGGCCAGACCGCCCACATCGAATCGCTCGACGGCAAGGTGCTGCGGAGCATCGAGCACACGACCCCCTGTCGGCGGGCAATGGTGCAGCGGTTTGTGCGTGAAGTCCGCGGCGTCGATGAACAGGGCATCGCGCTGGCGACGCTGGAAGTCGCCAAGGCGCACCTGCTGGTGATCAACGGCGTGTCCGAAGCCGCGGCCATCGCCACCGTGCCCGATGGAGCGGTGACGGAACTGTCGGGCAAGGGCGGGGTGACGCGTGCCATCACTGGCATCGAGGAGGCCTTGGCCGCCTGCACCCAAGCCGGGGTGATGCTCCACGAGTCTCACGCCTTTGACTGGACCGTCGAGCCGGGACAAATCGACCTGCGGAACTACCGCCACTTCGCCGGGCCCAAGGGTTGAGAAAACACGACGCGGTGCCATGAGCCGCGCACGGAGTAAGCGGGGGGGGATTACATCAGGCCCACGTTGCTCAAACCTCGCTTACTGCGTGCGCGGCTCTTTGTGACACCGCTCCCTGACGGTCGCGGCTCGCAGGGTGGCGTTATTGGTGTACATGCCTTTACCCTGAAACACGACGATAAACGAGTTGTCATTTCGCCCATATTTCGCTACGATTGCCCGGATTTTGCCCCGGCCCCGTCAAGCCCATCGGAGGCTTGCCGGACAGCCCCCGGCCCGGCCACACCTTCACCACGCCGCCCACCCGCGCCATAACCATGCCCAAACGCACCGACCTTAAAACCATCCTCATCATCGGCTCAGGCCCCATCGTCATCGGCCAGGGCTGCGAGTTTGACTACTCCGGCACCCAGGCCTGCAAGGCCCTGCGTGAGGAGGGCTACCAAGTCGTTCTGATCAACTCCAATCCGGCGACGATCATGACCGACCCGGAGTTCGCCGACCGCACCTACATTGAGCCGATCACCCCCGAAGCCGTCGAAAAAATCATCGCCAAGGAGAGCGGCGGGAAGTACCACATCGACGCCCTCTTGCCCACGCTCGGTGGCCAGACGGCCCTGAACTGCGCCTGCAAACTCTACGACAAAGGCATTCTCGATAAATACGGCGTGGAGATGATCGGCGCTAATCGCAAGGTCATTTACCGGGCCGAGGATCGCAAGGAGTTCAAGGAGATTTGCGAGTCCATCGGCTTGAAGCTTCCCGCCGCGGGCATCGCCACGACGATGGACGAGGCTTGGCAGGTGCTGGAGCGCACGGGGTTGCCAGCCATCATTCGCCCGGCCTTCACCTTGGGCGGAACGGGGGGCGGCATCGCCTACAACCGCGAGGAGTTTGAGGAGATTGTTCGCCGTGGCCTTGACGCCTCGATGACCAACCAGGTGCAGATCGACCAGTCGGTCATCGGGTGGAAGGAATATGAGCTGGAAGTCATGCGTGACCGCGACGACAACGTCGTGATCATCTGCTCGATTGAGAACATCGACGCCATGGGCGTGCACACCGGCGACTCGATCACGGTTGCCCCGGCGCAGACGCTTTCGGACAAGGAATACCAGCGGATGCGTGACGCTTCGCAGGCGATCATCCGCGCCATCGGCGTGGAGACCGGCGGGTGCAATATCCAGTTCGCCATCAACCCGGACGATGGGGAAATGCTGGTGGTGGAGATGAACCCGCGGGTGAGCCGCTCTTCGGCGCTGGCGAGCAAGGCCACGGGTTTCGCCATCGCCAAGATCGCCGCCAAGCTGGCGATTGGGTACACGCTTTGGGAGTTGCCCAACGACATCACGGGCAAGACGGTGGCCTGTTTTGAACCGACGATTGACTACGTGGTGACCAAGATTCCGCGTTGGACGTTTGAGAAGTTCCCCGAGGCTGACGAGACGCTCACGACGCAGATGAAGAGCGTCGGCGAGGCCATGAGCATCGGGCGGACGTTCAAGGAGAGCCTGCAAAAGGGCATCCGTTCGATGGAGGTCAAGCGTTTCGGGCTGGGCTTGGATGGTAACGACAAGTGGCTCTCGGCTCTGCGGCAGACGATCGAACTGCTCAAGCGCGAGCATCCGCAGGCGCTGGGGGCGATACAGAAGGCCGCGGCGGAGTTGGGCAACGATGGGGGGAAATGCACCGAGGTGCAGGCCGCGGCGATCCTTTACCAGGACCCGGCCCTGCATCCGAAGCTCAACGCCAAGGCCCGACAGCAGATCGACATCATCATCCAAGGTCTCGGCGCGGGCCACGGCTCGGTGAAGCGCGATGCGGCGGCTTCGCAAGGTAATAGCGTTTCGTCTTCCAACGTCCGAGGCTATGCCGGGCACGTCGAGCAACTCTTGGACGCCGACTGGCCCATCAGTGGCGAAAAGCTCACCCGCAAGTTGAACGTCCCTTCCCAAGGGCGGCTCTACTACATCCGTTACGCTCTGAAAATGGGTTGGTCGATCGACAAGATTTACGACCTGACCCGCATCGACCGCTGGTTCCTCGATCAGTTCAAGCAGCTCGTCGATTTCGAGAACACGCTCATCGCCTACGAGCGGCTGGAGGATGTGCCCCGCGAGGTGCTTTTCCAAGCCAAGCAGTTGGGTTACAGCGACGCCCAGTTGGCCAACCTGTACTTGGGCAAGATTGACGCGGCTTCGATTCTGGCGGTGCGGACGCATCGCAAGGGGCTGGGCATCACCCCGGTTTACAAACTGGTGGACACCTGTGCCGCGGAGTTTGAAGCCACCACGCCGTATTACTATTCGACCTACGAAACGCCGTATCAGTTGGTCAAGGATGGCAAGTCGCAAGCCGTGGCCGATGATGAAATCCGCGTCAGTGACAAGAAGAAGATCATCATTCTCGGTGGCGGGCCTAACCGCATCGGGCAGGGCATTGAGTTTGACTATTGCTGTGTGCAGGCCGCGTTTGCCGCCGATGAACTGGGCTTCGAGTCGGTGATGATCAACTCCAACCCCGAAACGGTTTCGACTGATTACGACACCAGCGACCTGCTCTTCTTTGAACCCCTGACCCTCGAAGATGTGTTGAACGTGTACGACCGTCTAAACGGCGCGGATGAATCAAGCGACAGCGCTGTGACTCAAACCCCCAGCGCCGAAAGCCCACCCGCTCCGGCGGGTGGGAGCACCACCCCCAGCGTCAACAACAGCACCACCGACCTCGTCCACGGTCTCATCGTCCAATTCGGGGGCCAAACCCCGCTGAACCTCGCCCACGGTTTGGAAGCCGCGGGCGTGCCCATCATCGGCACCAGTGTCGAATCCATCGACCTGGCCTCCAACCGCGAACGCTTCACCGACCTTCTGCGCAAGCTCGAAATCCGCCAGCCCGGCGGGGGCATCGCCATGAACGTCGAGCAGGCCATCGTCGTGGCCAACAAAATCGGCTACCCCGTGCTCGTCCGTCCCTCCTTCGTCCTCGGTGGCCGGGCCATGGAAACCGTGTACGACGACGTCCAACTCCGCCACTTCACCGCCATCGCCTTGGGCGCTTCGGACTTGGCGGATCAACCCATCTTGATCGACAAGTTCTTGAGCGAAGCCATCGAGTGCGATGTCGATGTCATCGCCGACTTCATGCCGCCCAAAGCCACGCCCGGCAGTGCGGCCACCGGCCCGGCCCGGGCGCTGGTCGCCGGGGTCATGGAGCATATCGAAGAGGCCGGCATCCACTCGGGTGACAGCGCCTGCGCCATTCCGCCTTTCTCCCTGCCGCCCCATGTGGTGGCCAAGCTCAAGGAGCAATCGCGGCGCATGGCCGAGGCCTTGCAGGTGCGCGGGCTGATGAACATTCAATACGCCATCAAGCGGCCCGATGCCCGTACCGGGGCGGATTACGAAATCTACGTCTTGGAGGTTAACCCCCGCGCCAGCCGCACCGTGCCCTTTGTGAGCAAGGCCACCGGCGTTTCCTGGGCCCGCCTCGCCGCCAAGGTCATGGCCGGTTGTTCGCTGGACGACCTAGGCATCACCGACGAAGTGACCCCGGTGCACACCTCGGTCAAGGAATCGGTTTTCCCCTTTTCCAAGTTCCCCGGCGTGGACATTATCCTCGGCCCGGAGATGCGTTCCACGGGCGAGGTCATGGGCATCGACACCAGTTTCCCCATCGCGTTTGCCAAGAGTCAGATGGCAGCCGGCACGATGCTGCCCACGACCGGCAAGGTGTTCCTCTCCGTGCGCGACAACGACAAGGCCGCGATGGTCGATATCGCCCGCAAACTGCAACAGGCGGGCTTCAGTGTTCTTAGCACCGGTGGCACGCACGAATACCTCGCGGCCCAAGGCATCCAAACCCAGCGCATCCGCAAGATCAGCGAAGGTCGGCCACATGCTTTGGACATGATCAAGAACCACGAACTGGCGCTGATCATCAACACGCCCAACCGCAAGGGCCTGGCGACCGATGAGGGCAAACTCCGCGCCATGGCGGTGCGGTTCAACGTGCCCATTGTGACCACCGCAACGGGTGCCGCCGCGGTGGTGCAGGCCATGGCCGCCCTGACCGCCGACGGCTGGGAAGTGCGGGCGCTGCAGGATTACCTTTGAGGCAAAAGCGGAGAGGGGAAAGGGGAAAGCGGAAAGGGGAGAGCAGAGAGCGGAGAGGGGAAACCAAGCCCGTTTCTCCTTTGACCCGCTACAATTTCGCCTATGAGCCAAGGTACGCATGTCACGCAAGACCCTTGGACCACCCGCCGGCTGCTGGCATGGACCCACGACCACTTCGCCAAGAAAGGCGTGGACAGTCCCCGCGTCGCCGCTGAGATGCTTTTGGCGCACGTGCTGGGCACCCAACGCTTGCGCCTTTACATGGACCCCGATCGCCCGGCCAGCGACTTGGAACGGGCCGCCTTCCGCGCCTTGGTCGAGCGGGCCGCGGCCCATGAACCCGTGCAATATCTCGTGGGCGAAGCGCCCTTCTTTTCGCTATCGTTCAAGGTCAATCCCTCGGTGCTCATTCCCCGGCCCAGCACGGAAACCATCGTCGAGCACATTGTGCAGCACGTTCGCCGCACGCCCGGCTTCACCGCGCCGCTCATCGCCGATGTGGGCACCGGCTCCGGCGCGATCGCCATCGCCCTGGCCAAGAACATCCCCACCGCCCGCGTCATGGCCACGGACATCAGCCAAGAAGCCCTAGCGCTGGCGAAGGAAAACGCCAAGGCCCAAGGCGACAATGTGGCCCAACGCATCGACTTTCTCCACGGCGACCTGCTCGAACCGTTGCAAGGTCAGCGGCTGCGTTTCCTGGTGAGCAACCCGCCTTACATCAGCGACGACGAATGGGCCGAGGTGGCGAGCAATGTGAAGGACTACGAGCCGGTGACCGCCCTGCGGGGCGGGGTCGATGGTTTGAAGTACCTCCGGCCACTGATCGCCCAAGCGCGGGAATACCTCGACACCCCCGGCCAGTTGTTGCTGGAAATCGCCGCGTCACAGAAGGCGGCGGTGCTGAAGTTGGCCGAGGAAACGCCGGGCTTGAAAAACGCACACGTGCTGGTGGATCACGAAGCCCTGCCCCGCGTGCTGGTGGCGGATGCCAAGTGATGCCGGCGATGATGGTTGAGCGACACCATTAAGGAGCGACCAGTCCGATATGATGGGGCGCTTTAACCGCAAGAGAAATATGTCATGACTCAAGTTGCCCCGCTCCCCCCCGTCACCGCCCACCGCGCCAGCATGACCCATCGTGAGCGTGTCAACGCCATGTTCGCCCGCCGGGATCAAGATCGTTGCCCGCGGCATGAAACGTTCTGGGGCGACACCATCCAGCGCTGGGAAACCGAAGGGCTTGACGGCGGGGCCGGCCGAGTGCTGGAGATGCTCGACAGCGACATTCACAGCCTCAACTGGCTCTGGCCCCAGTGCTTCCCCGGCCAGGACAAGACCCTCAGCCAAGACCACGAAACCCGAGTCGTCCGTGACAGCCAGGGCAAGACCGTCCGTTACTGGAAGCATCGCAGCGGCACGCCCGAACACCTGGGCTTTGACTGCGATTCACGCGAGAAATGGGAACAGGTTTACAAACCGGGGCTGCTTGCCACGGGCTTGCAGAACGACCCCGAAGCGGTGCGGCGATCCTACATCGAGGGACGAAAACAAAACAAGTGGACGCACCTGACAAGCGTCGAGGGTTTCGAGGAAATCCGCTCGCTCATCGGCGACGAGGCCGGGGCCATTGCCATGATCGAAGACCCTGATTGGATCGTGGACATCTCCCGCACCTTCACCACGCAAACCCTGCGCAACCTCGACGCTCTGATGGCCACGGGCATCGAACCCGATGGCCTGTTCATCTACGGCGACATGGCCTTCAACCACGCCACTTTCTGCTCCCCGGCCATGTACAAAGAACTCATCTGGCCCGATCACAAGCGGCTGGCGGACTGGGCCCACGCCCACAACATGAAGTTCATCTACCACACCGATGGCAACGTCAACGGCGTCATCGACCTCTGGCTCCAGGCCGGCTTCGACTGCTTCCAGCCCATCGAGGCCAAGGCCCACATGGACATCCGCAACCTCTGCCCCAAATACGGCGACAAGCTGGCCATGTTCGGCAACATCGACATGATGGTCATGAGCACCAACGACCTCGACCTCATCGAAGCCGAAATCAAGGGCAAAATGGCCGCGGGCATGGCCACCAAGGGCTACGTTTACCACTCCGACCACAGCGTCCCCCCGGCCGTGAGCTGGGAAACCTATCAGCACATCATCCAATTGGTTGACAAATACGGCTGGTATTGAGCGCCACCATCCTTGCCATTGATGCGTCTTTTGCTTGATCCCTCTGACTCACAGCCGCAACGTCCTCGTTGCACGTCTTGGAGAATGAGTGACGCTTGCGTTGCCCCAAAGACGTTCAGACGCGCAACGGGGACGTTGCGGCTAACAAAGAGAAATCGAGAACCCTCGCGTGAACGACGCCGTGGGTTGCTCACCCGCTCCGAACCTGTTTTAATGCCCGCTTCCCGCCGGTCTCGCTTCCTTCACGGCCCCACCACGGACACCCACAACCACGGTCCAAAGCGGAAACCCACCATGCGAACCATCGCCAAGCTTTTTGGACGCTCGCCCTTCGGGCCGCTGCAGTCGCACATGGATCGCGTCGCCGAGTGCGTGGCCAAGGTGCCTGAACTTTTCGCCGCCCTGGCGGCCCATGACTGCGAGGCAGTGCCCCGCTTGGCGGAGGAAATTTCCAAGCTCGAACACGCCGCCGACCAAGTCAAAAACGACATCCGGGGCAACCTGCCCAAACGCATGTTCCTCTCCGTGGATCGCGGCTCGCTGCTGGAAATGCTCGCCACCCAGGACAGCATCGCCGACCGCTGCGAAAACATCGGCGTGCTGCTGACCCTCCGCAAACTCGACATCCTCGACAGTTTCAAGCCCCTTTTCGGCCAGTTTCTCAACAAAAACATCGAGGCCTTCAACAGCGCTCGACAACTGGTGGCGGAGCTTGATGAACTGGTGGAAAGCTCATTCGGCGGGGCCGAGGCCGACAAAGTCAAAAACATGGTCGAGGACGTGGCCTTCAAGGAACACGAGGCGGATGTGATCCAGCGGGAACTCATCCGCGAGCTTTACCGCAATGAAGATGCCCTGACCTATAGCCAGTTTTTCCTCTGGAGCCAGGTTTTCCAAGAGGTCGCGGCCTTGTCCAACCTTTCAGAGCGGCTGGCGTACCGGCTGCGGATGACCCTGGAGATCAAATAAGCCATGATCGACACCCTCGGGCTAACGATCATGGGGCTGCAGCTCAGCGCCACCTACTGGTGGCTGCTGGTGCTGGCCATCGTTTTCGGCTTCTACATGGCTTGGAACATCGGTGCCAACGATGTGGCCAACGCCATGGGCACCAGCGTCGGCTCCGGGGCCTTGACGCTCAAGAGTGCCGTGATCATCGCCGGTATCTTGGAAGTCGCCGGGGCCTTGTTCGCCGGTAGCCATGTCGCCGACACCATGCGCGATGGCATCGTCAGCCTTCAGAGTTTCGAGGGCCAACCGCTGATGCTGGCCTGCGGCATGTTGGCGGCACTGCTTGCCGCCGGGGTCTGGCTGCAAGTGGCGTCCTACTTCGGCTGGCCCGTCTCCACCACGCATTCCATCGTCGGCGCCATCGTCGGCTTCGGCGCGGCCTACGGCGGCATCGAGGCCGTCAACTGGGTCGGGCCCAAGGGAATCAGCTCCATCGTCGCTTCGTGGATCATCTCGCCCCTGATGTCAGGCGTCATCGCCTTTCTCATCTTCCGCATCCTTCGCCGACACATCCTCTTTTCGCCCCGCCCCGTGGCGGCCGCGAGACGCTGGATTCCCTACATCACCTTCACGGTCATGACCATCATGGCCCTGGTGCTGCTGTTTAAGGGCTTGAAAAACGTCGGCTTGGCCAACCTGCCTTGGTACGGCTCTTGGGCCTTGGCCTTCGGCGCGGGCTTGGCGGGGCTGATCGTTAGCCGCATCCTCTTGGCCCGGCTCAAAGACGCCGCCCCCGATACCGAAAACGCCCCGGTCAACGACTACTACCTGACGATGACCTTGGGCAAAGCCGCCAAGCAGATCAAGCGGGCCGCGGGCGTGAGCAGCGGCGAGGCCGCGGAAAAGCTCCAGCGCATTCTCGACGAGGTGCGAACCCTGGCCCCCGCCCGCAAGCCCGAAGAACTCTCGGCGACCAACCGCGAATATCAGCGTGTGGAACGCATGTTCGTCTACCTGCAAATCCTCACCGCCTGCTTCGTGGCCTTTGCCCACGGTGCCAACGACGTGGCCAACGCCATCGGCCCGATGTCGGTGGTGATTCAGACGGTCAAGGCCGGGGCCATTCCCGTCAAGGCCGCAGTGCCGACTTGGGCCTTGGCCATCGGCGGCGTGGGCATCGTGGTGGGCCTGGCGACGTGGGGTTGGCGGGTCATTGAAACCGTGGGCCGGCGCATCACGGAATTAAGCCCGTCCCGCGGGTTTTCCGCCGAATTTGCCACCGCCCTGACCGTGCTCTTGGCCTCCAAAATGGGCCTGCCGATCTCCACCACGCACACCCTAGTCGGCGCGGTGATGGGCGTGGGCCTGGCCCGCGGCATCAGCGCCCTGAACTTAAACGCCATCCGCGACATCGTGATTTCCTGGATCATCACCCTCCCGGCCGGGGCGGGCTTGGCGATCGTTTTTTTCTATGCCTTGCGGGCGATTTTCATCTGATTGTTTGGGGTGGGGGTTGAACACGAAGACACGCAGGCACGAAGAACCGCCGGGGCGATTCCATGCGATAATGCAAACGGAAGCAGTGTGAGTTATTCATCATGCGTTTTGTGAAGATGCAGGGATTGGGCAACGACTACGTTTACGTCAACGGCTTTGACCAGCGCGTCGAGGCCCCCGCCACGCTGGCGGTGAGGATCGCGGATCGGCATTTCGGCGTGGGGGGCGATGGGCTGATTCTGGTGCTGCCGCCGACATCGGGCGTGGACGCCGAGGCGCGGATGCGGATGTTCAACGCCGACGGCTCGGAAGCGGAAATGTGCGGCAACGGGGTGCGCTGCGTCTGCAAGTTCGTCCACGACTTCGGCATCGCCACCGCTAACCCCATGCGCATCGAGACCGGCAGCGGTGTGCTGACGCTGAGCTACACGCTAGATGCGACTGGCAAGGTCGATTTGGTGACCGTGAACATGGGCGTGCCGAATTTGATCCCGGCCCAAGTGCCCGTGGAAGTTGCCTCGCTGCGGGCCACGGGGCAGCCGCAGACCTTTGTGATTCCCGATGCCCCCGCGGTTCCCGGCTTGAAGGAAGTGGCCGCGACGTTCGTGTCGATGGGCAATCCCCACGCGACGATATATGTGCCCGATGCCGCGGCTGTGAACTTGACGGCTGTGGGAAGCAAGCTCGAAACCCACCCCGCGTTTCCCCGCCGCATGAACATCCACTTCGTGCAAGTCGTGTCGCCCGATGAAGTCATCATGCGCACTTGGGAACGCGGCAGCGGCATCACCCTGGCCTGCGGCACCGGTGCCTCGGCGGTCTGCGTCGCCGGCGTGTTGACGGGCAGAACCAGTCGTCAACTCCTGGCGCATCTCCCCGGTGGGGACCTGCGCCTCGATTGGCGGGAAGACGACAACCACCTCCTGATGACCGGCCCCGCCGTCACCGTCTTCCAAGGTGATTACCCACTGGGATGACCAGCGGCCCATCAACGGACGGCGATGTGCTTATTATAATGTTGACGCTTGGCGTTCCTGACGGCCTTGACAATCACCCTTGAGTCCCCCGCGTAGCGACCGGGGCGGTGGATTGTTATCCTTAAGCCGCCCGCCACGCGACGGTTGCCCGTGTCAGTGTTTGTCCATGCCAGAGTTGAACTGACACTCCACTGAAGTACGCTAGCCAGTCAGGAGCCCACCGTGTCCAAAAAGAACGACGCCTGGGGCATCGAAGTCGGTGCCAACGCCATCAAGGCCATTCGTCTGGTGCAGGAGGCCGGGCAGGTGCGTGTCGCCGAGTACGACGTGCTGCCGTTTAAGCAGGTGCTCACCACGCCCGACTTGAACGTCGATGAGGCCATCCAGCTCAACCTCGACCAGTTCCTCTCGCGTCACGACATCACCAAGAGCACGGTGGTCGCCTCCGTGCCCGGGCACACGGCCTTTGCCCGCTTCGCCAAGCTGCCACCCGTCGAGCCGAAAAAGATTCCCGACATTGTGAAGTTCGAAGCGGTGCAGCAGATTCCCTTCCCCATCGACCAAGTGGAATGGGATTACCAAGTTTTCGCGCAGCCCGATTCGCCGGATGTGGAGGTGGGCATCTTCGCCATCACCAAGGAACGGGTGGCGCAACTTCTCCAGACCTACCGGAGCGTGGGCATCAAGCTCGACGGCCTGACGCTTTCGCCCCTGAGTGTGTACAACGCCATGTCCCACGACCTAGACCTCGATAAAGAGGAAAAGGGCGTGATCCTCATGGACATCGGCACGTCGAGCACCGACATCATCATCGCCGAGGGCGGCGACCTCTGGCTGCGCACGCTGCCCATCGGCGGCAACAACTTCACCGAGGCCTTGGTGCGGGCCTTTAAGCTCAGCTTCTCCAAGGCTGAAAAACTCAAACGCGAAGCGGGCACCAGCAAATACGCCCGGCAGATCTTCCAAGCCATGCGACCCGTCTTCGCCGACCTGGTGCAGGAAATCCAACGCTCCCTAGGTTACTACCAGAGCTTAAACCGCGAAGCCCGGCTGGAAAAACTCATCGGCCTGGGTTCGACCTTCCGTCTGCCCGGCTTGCAGAAGTTCTTGAAGCAGCAGTTGCAGATGGACGTGGTGCGGCCGGATGGTTTCAAGAAGATCGCAGTGGAAGGTTCGCAGTCGGCGGACTTCTCGGACAACGCGATGAACTTGGCGACGGCGTATGGTCTGGCGTTGCAAGGGTTGGAACTGGCGGAGATCGACGCCAACATTCTCCCGGCGCAAATCCTGCGGCAACGGGTTTGGAAGAGCAAGCAGCCTTGGATCGGGGCGGCGGCGGCGGTGGTGGTGCTGGCCACGGGGCTGGCGGGGTTCAAGTATTGGACCGACAATCAGGCCTTCCGTTCCGGCATGGCCGCCAACGACGCGAAAATCCAGACGCTGATGAACCAGGCGCGCAACAACGCCAACCAGTGGTCGCAGGTCGAAAGCGGTTCCGACACCCGCCAGCGAATCATGAATCTTCAGCGGGTGCTCGACTACCGCGATGTCTGGCCCAAGCTGCTCAGTGACATTGCGATGGCGGCCAAGAGCGTCAATCCGCAGGAGGCTCTGCTGGGGTCGAACTACGAGAAGATCAAAGCCATTCCCCGGTCGCAGCGCAAGCGGCTTTACATTGAGGCCATTGAAGTGAAATACGCCGGTGAACCGGCAAGCACCGGCGGCGCGACGGCGGGCTACGGTGACATGGGGCAGGGCTATGGAGGACCCGGCGGTCCAGGTGGCCCCGGAGTTGCGGGCGGTTATGGCACGGGCACCACCACAACCACCGGGCCGGAATCCGAACAACCCCGGCCGATCATCATCACCATCCGCGGTTGGACGCCTTACGAAAAGGGCTACGAACTGGTCGTGGATGGTTTCCTTGAATGGCTGAAGCAGCATTCGACCCAGGGCCTCAAGGCCGACCGTCCGTATCGCATTCTGGCGGAAACGGCGGATGTGACCAAGGGCGTCAAGCCCCGCGGCGAGACCGCCGGCGCGGTGGGAACGGGTGGCGAAACGGGCGGACCCTTCGGCGGAACGCCCGACAACCGCGGCTTCGGCGGAGGCGGCTTCGGCGGCTTCGGCACTCCTCAACAGCCCACCCCCGACATGAACAACGACGCCAGCGATGGCAAGATCGACATGGCACGCCTCCTGCCCCAACGCCCCCTGGCGGATGAACCCTCGGCCAAGGACTGGCTCTTCGAGGTCAGCTTCAAGGTGCAACTCCTGCCACCGGAACAAGCCCGCCAGGCGCTCTTTGGTGAACTGGCTCCGCCAGCCGCCCCCGGAACCCCCGGTGCCCCCGAAGGCGGGCAACCGCCCGTTTCGCAATCTCCCGCTCAATCCCTCCCGGCCGTCGCGGCCATCGAATCCACCCTCGCCGCAACGGAGGCCCAGCGATGAAATTGATCGCCCAAGCCAAATCCAATCCCATCACCGTCGCCTCCGTGCTCGTCGTGTTGCTGTGCCTGGTGGTGTTGGGCTGGCTCTACATGCAAGGCTCGGCCTTGGAAGCGGACATGGCCAAGCGGGTCGACGTGCGCAACGAGTTGCAGGGCTACGTGCGCAAAAGCGTGCGCATCCCACCCGAAAAGCCCACCGGCCAACCCCGGCAGTTCTACATCACCATCAACAAGCCCGCCATTGAAAGTCTCAAGGCGGCGTTTGAGGGCATGGGCGGCGAGTTCGCCACCATCAACGAGGAACTGCTGGCCTTCAACCAGCGCGGCCACGAACTGATGGACGCCAACATCCTGCCCCGGCCACGCACCGAGGGCCTGCGCTATGAAATCAAGAGCCAGTACCGCCAATCGCTCAAGGCCTTGCTCGACGCGCCCAAGGGTCGGCCTTTCCGCGGACTCGACGCCGGCATGCCCCCCAACGAGGAGATGATCGAACGGGTGCTCAACAACGTCGCCCGCGAGTACCGCCAAACGCAGGTCTTCGGTGCCAACATGAGCGCCAACGATCACCGCAAGGTCCGGGATCTTCAACGCACCAAGCTCATGGACCTGCTCATGGAACGCGCCCAGCAGGTTCACGTTTACGCCCAGACGGAACTTGGCCCGGACTTCCCCTTGGACACCAGCGCCATTCCCGCGGCCTCGGCCCAGGTCGCCGCCAGCGACGCCCAAATCTGGGAAGGCCAAGTTTCGATGTGGATCCAGCAGGACATCATCGAAGCCATCGGCATGAGCAACAACGTCAACCAGCCCAACTTCAGCGTCATCCACGCCCCGGTCAAACGACTGCTGGGCGTGATGGTGGTGCCCGGCTCGGTGGGTATCAACTCCCGTGGTGGGCTGGGATTGCCGGCTCCCATCGCCGGTGGCCCACGCGCCGCCGAAGCGACCACCGGCGCAACAGGCGGTGGGTTCATCCCCGCGCCGACGGAAACCTACGGCACGCCGACCGGCATGGGCACAACCGGTCCCGGCGGTGTCGCTGTCGCGCCGCCGGCCGCCACACTCGACCCGCGCGAAAAACTGCCCGTTGATTTCGCCGTCTCACCCTCCGGCCGCATCACCAACCCGCTCTTTGACGTGCGCCACACTTGGGTCTCGATGGTCGTCAACGACCGCGACATCCCCCTGATCCTCGACAACCTCTCCAAGATCAACTTCAACACCGTGCTGATTTCCAAGGTCACCGATGTGGATGAATACGAAGCCCTGCGGCAGGGATTCGTCTATGGCACCGGCGACGCCGTGCGCCTGGATGTGCTCGTCGAGTCCATCTGGTTCCGCCAGTGGACAGCGACCCTGATGCCCCCGATGGTGCGGCAAACCTTGGGCATCCCGAATCCCGAAACCGGCCCCGGAATGACCCCCGGAACCACCCCCGGACTATCCCCCGGAATGGCCCCGTCCATGCCGCAATAAATCCCAATCATTCGCCACGCCCGCAATCGCCTTGTTCACACAGTCCGTCGCCCCTGACGCGGCCTTTTTCAAGAGTAAGCCACCATGAAAGCCAAACACCTGGGGTTCTTTGAAAAGAATCTGGAAAAGATCGTCATGGGCATCGCCGGGGTCATCCTGGTGGCCGTGTTCTGGTTCTTCGTGCTGGGCAGCCCGTACCAAGTCGAACTCAAAGAGGGCATGACCACCAAGTCCATCGCTCCCGGCCAAGTCGAAGACGTCATCAACGAAAAAGCCCGCGAGTTGCAGGCCGGCTTGAATCGCCCCGACAGCCCCCTGCCCCCCATTAGCGTCCCGGCCTATCAGGAACGCTTCAGTGATGGTTTGACCAAAGCCTTGGCACCGGAGCCGGAGTTGGCCTTGGCGCTGGGTTCGCCGGGGTTGGATCAGAGCCTGGTAACGGACTTGGGCACGCCCGGCGAGTGGCCGCGCTACGAACTGCCCTCACCCACCGCGCCGAGCCAGGCCGTGGTTCGCGCCGACCATGCGGTGCTGGGCGAAGTCGCCGAGGTTCAGACCCAGCGGCAATTCCTGCGGCTCATCGGCAACCGCGAGCCGCGAGACTTCTTCTACGTCAGCGTCGCCGGCTCCTACAACATGCAAAGCTGGTTCAACGAGTTGCGGCAAACCCGCATCCCCGAGGACTGGTATCGCCAGCAACGCTTGCTGACCTACGTCGTCTTGGAACGCCAGACCCTCGACCAAGCCACGGGCCAGTGGAGCGAGGCCGTGGTCATTTCGCCCCTGCCCGGCACGCCTTCGCGGGTTGACAAGCT
Organism: Phycisphaerales bacterium; assembly: GCA_038241095.1. Classification (GTDB taxonomy): domain Bacteria; phylum Planctomycetota; class Phycisphaerae; order Phycisphaerales; family Phycisphaeraceae; genus JBBDMX01. The sequence goes on along the minus strand of JBBRGB010000031.1, from coordinate 1,257 downwards.
CCCCGGCGAGGTTTCGGGTGAAGCCGCCGTCGAAGCCTTGAACCATGTGCGGGAAAATCAGAGCCGCATCGCCGAGTGGGAGTTCCCACCGATCACGGGTGAGCGTCCCTGGATTCCGCCGGGCGTTGATCTGGAGAAGCTCTCGCGTGAGCACAAGCAACTGCTCAACGAGACGCTTTCGCAGATCGGGCAGGTCAAGCGTCAGATGGACATGGTTCGCGGCCAGCAGAACCCCACAGGCCAAGACCAGCAGGAAATCGACCCCGAAACCGGCATGCCCGTGGGTGGCCCCGGCATGATGCCCGGTGGTTTCCAGCCTGACATGGGCGGTGGCATGATGCCCGACGGCTCGATGATGGGCACCGATCTGACCCAGCTTGAGCAGCAGCTAAACGAGTTGTACCAGCGCCGTGACGCCATCTTGCGTGGCGAAGACATCACCACCCTGCGCAACCAGATGAACACGGGCGGCAATACCGGGGGCAATACGGGGGGCTTCGATCAGTTCGGCCGACCGCTCAACACCGGCACCCAGCCCAACCGCACCCGTCGCGCTCCCCGCGGCAAGCTCGACCTGCTGGCGCACGACCTGACCGCCAAGCCGGGCATGACCTACCGCTATCGCTTTGTCGTGGGCCTGTTCAACCCCCTGTTCCGTCGCGGGCAGGTGCAGGAAGATCAACGCAAAGATATGTTCAACCGGCTTTCGGTCGTCTCGGAGCCTGGCCCGTGGAGCAAGCCCGTGGCCGTGCCGCCTGACACCTATTACTTCCTGGCCGGCGTGGGCACCGACCAGCGGGCGGCGCGGTTCGACGTTTGGCGCGTCTTTAACGGCCAGCGCATCCGCGAAACCATTGATGTCCGCTTGGGTGACACCCTGAGCAAGACCATTACCCGCAAGCTCGCTGACCGCGAAGTGCGGGTCAAACTGAACGTTCCCGTGGTACTGGTGGACATCTACGGCACGCAGGCCGGCATGACCAGCAGTTCCCGCGCCATCATGCTGGACATGCTCTCCAACACGCTCTTTGAACGCAGCTTGGCGGGCGACCGCGACAGCCCCGTCGCCATCGCCCTGCGCGAGCAAGAGCGGCTGGCGCAGCCCAAGACCGTGACCCCCACGCCGGAAAACCCCGAAACGCCCATGCCATCCCCTGGCGCGTATCCTCCGGGAGCCTACCCCCCCGGCGCGTATCCCCCCGGCTCAGGCCCGACCGGTCCCGGCGGTCCCGGTGGTTATCCCGCCGGCCCGCGATA